>NZ_JBFAEO010000010.1:0-168126 GCF_040642015.1 Actinosynnema sp. NPDC020468 | reverse complement strand
GGACGAACGCGACGGCCGCGCCCGCCAGCAGCACGACCTCCGGCCGGCGGTCGTCATCCCGGTCCAGGACGTGGAACCCGTCCGGTGCCAGGAACTGCGCGTCCTCCGGCGGGCCGGCGGCGGTCGTCGTGAGGTACCAGGCGGCGGCGAGGTAGCAGGCCGCGGTCAGCGCGACGGTCAGGCTGCGCGCCTGGTGCGCCCAGAGGCCGAGGCCGAGCGCGACGACCACCGAGACGACGAGACCGGCCACGCCGGGGGTCGCGGTGAGCGCCAGGTCCGGCTCGTCCACCCTGGCCACGCCGATGCCGACCGAGCCCAGGTGCTGGGTGATCTGGTAGTCGTCCAGCGTCACCTCGGTCTCGTACCACCACGGCAGCGGGCCGAAGCCGGTGTGCTGGAACGTGGTCACGATCAGCCCGACGCCCACCGCGAACAGCGGGAACCACACGCCGGGTCGGCGCGCGTGCAGGTCGTGGGCGACGAGCACGAGCGCGGCGGCCACCGCCACCACCACCTCGAACCCCGGACCGCCGAGCAGCACCGCGAAGGCGTAGGCCAGCGCGCCCGCGCCCAGCCGCAGGCTCCGCCAGTGCGCGACGACCACCACCAACGCCGCGATCGCGATCGGCGGTCCGTACTCCCACAACGATCCGAGCAGTCCCGCCAACACCAACGGCAGCCACAACGGCTTCACGGTCCCCACCCCCGGCGGGCACCTTATCGAGGTTGGCCCGATCGTGGATTTGTGGCTACAGTCGGCGACGTGACTGCCGGGTCGGCCCCTTCGGGCCACAAGCAGACGGGTGATCCGGCCCGCGCGTGAGCGCCGGGCCGGGCCGAGGCCCGCCCTCCTTCTCCTGTAACCCCAGCCCTTTTCGCTGTGCCCGATTACAGGAGACGTACGTGAACTTCAACCAGCAGGTGATCGACGAGTTCCGCGCCAACGGCGGCAAGGTCGGCGGCTACTTCGAGGATGCCCGCCTGCTCCTGCTGACCACGACCGGCGCGCGCTCCGGCAAGCCCCACACGGTGCCGTTGGTGTACTTCGCCGACGGCGAGGGGCGGACTCTCGTGGTCGGCTCGGCGGGTGGCGGCCCGAAGCACCCGGCGTGGTACCACAACGCCGTGGCGAACCCGACCGTCACGGTCGAGGACGGCGTGTTCACCTACCAGGCGGAAGCCGTTGCCCTGCCCCGCGCGGAGCGCGACGAGGCGTGGTCCCGCATCAAGGAGACCGGCGAGGGCTGGGGCGGGTACGAGGCCGCCACCACGCGGGTGATCCCGGTGGTCGCGCTGCGCCAGACGGTCGGCGGCCCGCCGAACGCGCGGTCGTTCGGCGAGGGCCTGAAGCTGATCCACGACGCGTTCCGCCGTGAACTCGCCACGCTGCGCCGCGAGGTCGCGACCGCGGGTCCGACCCTGCACGCCCAGCTGAGGATCAACTGCGTGACGGCGTGCCAGGGCTTGAGGTTCCACCACGACAGCGAGGAGCAGGGCATGTTCCCCGCCCTGTCCGAGCGGTACCCGGAACTGGCGCCGGTGATGGCGCGGTTGCACGAGGAGCACGAGCGGATCGCGGAGCTCGTGGTGGAACTCCAGGCCGCCGTGACGCGACCGGAGGCCGACACCGCACGGGTGCGGGCCGACGTCGATCGCCTCATCGCCGACCTGGAGTCCCACCTGGAGTACGAGGAGGAGCAGCTGATCCCGTTGCTGGACCGCTGATCCCGGGTTCGACCCCGTGACGCGAAGGGGCCGCCCACCGAGGTGGACGGCCCCTTCGACGCGAGCGGACTAGCTGCGGACCATCTTGCGCAGCACGTACTGCATGATGCCGCCGTTGCGGTAGTAGTCGGCCTCGCCCGGGGTGTCGATGCGGACCACCGCGTCGAACTCCGCGGCCGAGCCGTCCGCCTTCGTCGCCACCACCTTGACCGTGCGCGGCACGGAGCCGTTGTTCAGCTCGGTGATGCCGGTGAAGTCGAAGGTCTCGGTGCCGTCCAGACCCAGCGACGCGGCGGTCTCGCCGGCCGGGAACTGGAGCGGGAGGACGCCCATGCCGATCAGGTTCGAGCGGTGGATGCGCTCGAACGACTCGGCGATGACGGCGCGCACGCCCAGCAGCGAGGTGCCCTTGGCGGCCCAGTCGCGGGACGAACCGGAGCCGTACTCCTTGCCCGCCAGGACGACCAGCGGCACGCCCGCCTCGGCGTAGGTCACCGACGCGTCGTAGATGGTGGTCTGCGGCGCGCCCTCGGCGAGGAAGTCGCGGGTGAAGCCACCCTGGACGCCCTGGCCGTTGTCCTCGTCGGCGAGCAGCAGGTTGCGCAGGCGGATGTTCGCGAACGTGCCGCGGATCATCACCTCGTGGTTGCCGCGCCGGGACCCGTAGGAGTTGAAGTCCTTGCGGTCCACGCCGTGCTCGGTGAGGTACCTGCCCGCGGGCGAGTCGGCCTTGATCGAACCGGCGGGGGAGATGTGGTCCGTGGTGACCGAGTCGCCCAGCAGCGCCAGCACGCGCGCGCCGCCGATCTCGGTGACCGGCTTGGGCTCCATCTCCATGCCCTCGAAGTACGGGGGCTTGCGCACGTAGGTGGAGTCCGACGCCCACTCGAACGTCTTGCCGGTCGGCGTGGGCAGCGACTGCCAGCGCTGGTCGCCCGCGAAGACGTCCTTGTAGCCCTTGGCGAAGCCCTCCGGCGAGATGGACGCCGCGACGACCTCGGACACCTCGGCCGGGGAGGGCCAGATGTCGGCCAGGTACACCGGCTCGCCGTTCTGGTCGGTGCCCAGCGGCTCGGTGGTGATGTCCTTGTCCATGGAGCCGGCCAGCGCGTAGGCCACCACGAGCGGCGGGGACGCCAGGTAGTTCATCTTGATGTCGGGGTTGATCCGGCCCTCGAAGTTCCGGTTGCCCGACAGCACCGACACCGCGGCGAGGTCGCCGTGGCCGATGCCGGCCGAGATCTCGTCCTGGAGCGGACCCGAGTTGCCGATGCACGTGGTGCAGCCGTAGCCGACCAGGTGGAAGCCCAGCTTCTCCAGGTACGGCATGAGGCCGGCGCGCTCGTAGTAGTCCATGACGACCTTGGAGCCGGGCGCGAGGGTCGTCTTGACCCACGGCTTGCGCTCCAGGCCCTTCTCCACGGCCTTCTTCGCGAGCAGCGCCGCGCCGATCATCACCGACGGGTTCGACGTGTTGGTGCACGAGGTGATCGCGGCGATCGCGACCGCGCCGTGGTCCAGCTCGAACTCGGCGCCGTCCAGCGTCACCTTGACCGGGTTGGACGGCCGGCCGTCGGCGCCCTCGGCGGCCGAGTGGAACACGCGCGGCGCGCCGCCTGCGTCGCCGTTGGACACCGCGGTCGGGTCGCTGGCCGGGAACGTCTCGTCCACGGCCTCGTCGACGGCGGACTTCTCGTTGTCGTCGGCCGTGGACACGTACGCGCCCAGCGCCTGGCGGAAGGCTTCCTTGGCGTTGACCAGCTCGATGCGGTCCTGCGGGCGCTTGGGGCCCGCGATCGACGGGACGACCGTCGACAGGTCCAGCTCCAGCGTCTCGGAGTACACCGGCTCGTGGTCGGCGTCGTGCCAGAGGCCCTGCTCCTTGGCGTAGGCCTCGACCAGCGCCAGCTGCTCGGCCGAGCGGCCGGTCAGCTTCAGGTAGTCGATCGTCTCGCCGTCGATCGGGAAGATCGCGCAGGTCGAGCCGAACTCCGGCGACATGTTGCCGATGGTGGCGCGGTTGGCCAGCGGTACCGCGCCGACGCCCGAGCCGTAGAACTCCACGAACTTGCCGACGACGCCCTGCTTGCGCAGCATCTCGGTGATGGTGAGCACCAGGTCGGTGGCGGTCGCGCCGGCGGGCAGCTCGCCGTGCAGCTTGAAGCCGACCACGCGCGGGATCAGCATCGACACGGGCTGGCCGAGCATCGCGGCCTCGGCCTCGATGCCGCCGACGCCCCAGCCGAGCACGCCGATGCCGTTGACCATGGTGGTGTGCGAGTCGGTGCCCACGAGGGTGTCCGGGTACGCCTGGCCACCGCGGACCATCACGACGCGCGCGAGGTGCTCGATGTTGACCTGGTGCACGATGCCGGTGCCCGGCGGGACGACCTTGAACTCGTCGAACGCCGTCTGGCCCCAGCGCAGGAACTGGTAGCGCTCCCGGTTGCGCTCGTACTCCAGGTCCACGTTCAGCTCGAACGCGTCCGGGCGGCCGAAGATGTCGGCGATGACCGAGTGGTCGATGACCAGCTCGGCCGGCGCGAGCGGGTTGACCTTCGTGGGGTCGCCACCCAGCTGGGTGACGGCTTCACGCATGGTGGCCAGGTCGACCACGCAGGGCACACCCGTGAAGTCCTGCATGACGACGCGGGCCGGGGTGAACTGGATCTCCGTGTCGGGCTCGGCGGCGGGATCCCACGCGCCGAGCGCGCGCACGTGGTCGGCGGTGATGTTCGCGCCGTCCTCGGTGCGGAGCAGGTTCTCCAGCAGGATCTTCAGGCTGTACGGAAGGCGCTCCGCACCCTCGACCGCGCTCAGGCGGAACACCTCGTAGGAGGCGTCGCCGACCGTGAGCGTGCCGCGGGCGCCGAAGCTGTCTTTGCTCGCTGGTGCAGTCACGTATTGCTCCATCTGGTGACGCGCGTAAGTCGGTTTGGGAACTACTGGTGAGTCTTCCGCACCCGCCGGTGCGGCGCGCTCTCGACCCAAACAGTACGCGCGTCCTGTATTCGGCTTCAACCCGACCCCACCAGGTTCCGGGCATCATCACACCCGTGGTGCGTCTTGATCGAATCGGTAAGCGCTACGGGCGCGGGCCGTGGGTGCTGCACGAGGTCGACCTGACCGTGGAGCCCGGCGAGGTGGTCGTCGCGACGGGCGGGAACGGGTCCGGCAAGTCCACGCTGCTGCGGATCGCCGCCGGGGTGACCGCGCCGACCGCCGGCCGGGTCGAGCGGCCGCCGTCGATCGGCTACCTGCCCGAGAGGTTCCCCTCCGGGGTGAAGATGCCGGCCCGCGACTACCTGCGGCACCTGGCCGGCGTCCGCGGCGTCCCCCTGAGGTGGGACCTGGTGGACGCGCTGGGGTTCGTCGGCGACGAGCACGCGCCGATGGCGACGTTGTCCAAGGGCAACACCCAGAAGGTCGCCATCGCGATGGCGCTGCACGCCACCGACCTGCTGGTGCTGGACGAGCCGTGGTCCGGCCTGGACGCGGCGGCGGGCGCGGTGCTGGGCGAACTGCTGGTCGCCACCGAGGCGGCCGTGCTGCTGACCGACCACCACGGGCACGACCTGCCCGGCTCGCGGGTGCTGGGCCTCGGCACGACGGGGTCGGTGGGCGTGGTGATCGAGCTCGACCGGGTGGGGGAGTCGTTGGCGCTGCTCAGCGCGTTGGACGGGGTGTTCGAGGCGCGCGAGGTCGGCGCCGGGGCGCGGGTGGAGGTGCGGTCCGGACACAGCGACGCGGTGCTGGCCGAGGCGCTGCGGCTGGGCTGCTCGGTGCGGAGCGTGCGCTCGTGACGGCCCTGGTGCGCTACCTGCTGTCCGACGTGCTGCGCACCCAGCGCTTCCTGCCGCCGCTGCTGCTGTTCGGCGCGGTGCTCGGGATGCTGTACTCGAGCGACGCCGGCCCCGCGCTCGGCGCGTACTCCGGCACGTGCGCCCTGGTCTACCCGGTGGGCGTGTGGCTGACCGTGGTGATCGCCACCGCCGAGGACCCGGTGCGCCGGTCGATCACGGTGGTCGCCTCCGGCGGGTGGGGCCGCACCCAGTCCGCCGTGACGCTGCTGGCGGCCGCGGGGGTGCTGGGCGTGGCGGTGATCGCGACGCTGGTGCCGCTCGTGACCCAGTCCCGGCCGTACCCGCCGGAGGTGGTGGGCCAGGGTTTCGCCGGCCTCCTGGTGTGCGGGCTCGCGGGTGTCGGAGTCGGCGTGCTGTGCTCGCGGCCGGTGGTCCCGCAGCCCGGGTGGTCGGCGCTGGCCGCGCTCGCGCTGGTGGTGCTCGGGTACGTGCTGGGTCGCGTGCCGCCGGTCGGCATGGTGCTGGGCGCGCTCGGCGACGGGCGCGGCGACGTGTGGGGGAAGATCGCGCTGTCCGGTGGCTGCGCGGTGCTGCTGGTGGTCGCGGCTACCCTGGTCGCCCGGACGCTGGGACCGCGCGGGGGGTGACGCGATGCGGGTGGCCGTGCTGGGTCCGCTGCTGGTCACCGACGTCGACGGCGCGGCCGTCGAGGTGCGCGGCCGCCGGCTCCGGGTGCTGCTGAGCCGGTTGGCCCAGGACGCCGGGCACGTGGTGCCGTTCGACCGGCTGGTCGACGCGCTGTGGCCGGACGACCCGCCCGTCGACGCGGGCGCCGCGCTGCACTCGCTGGTGTCACGGCTGCGGCGGGCGATCGGCGCGGGCACCGTCGCCTCGCACCCGACCGGCTACCTGCTGACCGCCGAGGTGGACGCGGCCGAGTTCGCCGGGTTGTGCGCCCGGCACGAGTACGCGGCGGCGCTCGCGCTGTGGCGCGGACCGGCGTTCCAGGACACGCCCGGGGTCGCGGCGCGCTGGGAGGACCTGCGGTTGACCGCGGTCGAGGCGTCGGTCACCGACCTCGCCGAACTGCGCCGGCTGTGCGCCGAGCACCCCGCGCGCGAAGGGCTGCACGCCAGGTTGGTCCGCACCCTGTACGCGCGGGGCAGGCGGGCCGACGCCCTGGCCGCCTACGACCGCGTGCGCGCGCACCTGGCCGACGAACTCGGCGTCGACCCCGGTCCCGCGCTGCGCGAGGCCCACCTGGTCGCGTTGCGCGAGGACCCGCCGGCCGAGCCGCGCCCGGCCAGGGTGCCGGTGCCGGCGACCGACCTGGTCGGCCGGGTGGCCGACCTGGCCCGGGTCGCGGACCTGCTCGCCGGGTCGCGGCTGGTGACCGTGGCCGGGTTCGGCGGGGTGGGCAAGACGCGGTTGGCGCAGGCGGTGGCCGCGGCGGGCGCCGATCCGGTGGTGTGGGTGGGGCTGGAGTCCACCGTGGACGACCCGGCGGCGGCCGTGCTGCTGGCGCTGGGTCCGCACGACCCCGGCGCGACGGCGCTGGGCGAACGGGCGGCGGGCGACCCGGTGGAGTCGCTGCGCGGCGCGCGGTGCCTGCTGGTGCTGGACAACTGCGAGCAGGTGGTGGACCAGGTGGCCGCGCTGGTGGCCAGGCTGTTGCCGGTCGCGCCGCACGTGCGGGTGCTCGCCACCAGCCGCGAACCCCTCGGCGTGCCCGGTGAGTCCCTGCACCGGCTGGAGCCGCTGGACCCCGACGGCGCGGCGGTGGAGCTGTTCGCGGCACGGGCCCGCGCGGTGCGGCCGGACTTCGCGGTGGACGACGACGTGCGCCTGGTCTGCCGGGCGCTCGACGGCATCCCGCTCGCGCTGGAGCTGGCCGCCGCCCGGCTGCGCGCGATGACCACCGCCCAGCTCGCCGAGCTGGTCGGCGAACGCCTGCGGCTGCTCGACCGCGGTGCCCGGTCCGGCGCGGCCAGGCACCGGACGCTGCGCGCGGTCCTCGACTGGAGTTGGGGGTTGCTGTCCGGGGCGGAGCGCCGGCTGCTGGCCGTGCTCGCGGTGTTCGCGGGCGGCGCGACGGCGGACGCGGTGGCCGCGGTCGCGGGCGTCGACCGGTGGGAGGCGCTGGACCTGCTGTCCTCCTTGGTGGACAAGTCGTTGGTGGTGAACCGGTCGGCGCGCTACGTGCTGCTGGAGACGGTCCGCGAGTACGCGTCGGGCAAACCCGCGCCCGGCGCCGTCGACGCGCACGCCACCTACTTCCTCGAGCTGGCCGAAACCGCCGAACCCGGGCTGCGCGGGCCGGACCAGCTGACCTGGATCGCGGTGTTCGACGCCGAGCACGCGAACCTGGACGCCGCGCTCGCCCGGTTCGCGGCGATCGGCGACGGCGCGCGGGCGCTGCGGCTGCTGATCGCCCGCACGTGGTGGTGGCTGGTGATCCGGGGTCGGATCGAGGACGCGCGCGCGTGGGCGCGGGTGGTCGACCCCGTCGCGTCCGACCCGCTGTCCCGGCTGCTCGCGCGCGGCGAGGTGACCGACGGGTTGTGGGACACCGCGCACCCCGCCGTGCTGCTGGCGCTGGCGGGCGCGGTCTGGGGTTCGGCGACCGTGGCGCGGTCCGCCGACCGGCTGGCCGCCGCCGACGACCCGTGGCTGCGCGCGGCGGGCGAGGTCCTGCACGGGCTGGTGGCGTTCGAGATGAGCACCGGCCGTGCCGCCGACGCCGAACGCCACTACCGCGCGGCGCTGGCCGGGTTCGCCCGGGTCGGCGACCGGTGGGCCCTGGTGTTCTGCCACGCGTGCCTGTCGACCGTGCTGGAGAACCGGGGCGCCGCCGCCGAGGCGCTCGACCACCTGAACGCGGCCCGCGACCACGCGGAGGGCCTCGGCGGCCTGGAGGACGTGCTGGTGCCGCTGACCCTGGTGGTGCGGGTCGGCAGGCTCCGGGCGCGCACCGGCGACTTCGCGGGCGCGGCGGCGGCGCTGGCCAGGGCGCGCGAGATCGCCGACCGCCGCGCGGATCCCATGGAGAGAGCCAGGGTGGCGCTCGCGTGGGCCGAACTCGCCGCCCGTTCCGGCGACCCGACGACCGCCACGACCCGCTTCCACGAGGCGCTGACCCTCGCGCCACCGGACGCCGCCGCCCAGTTCCTCGCCACCGTCCACAGTGGACTGGCTGCGGTGTCGACCGGCCCGGAGGCCGAGGCGGGCCACCGACGGGCGGTGGCCCTGGCCGAATCCACCCCGGACGGCCCGGCCCGCGCCATGGTGTGGGAGGCCTACGCCACCCATCACCGCGCGACGGGCGACCGCGCCGCGGCCCGGGAGGCCTTGACGAAGGCCACCGAGGCCAGGGGAGTGCTCGCCCTCGCCGACCCCGGAGTCGCCGCCACCGCCGCGTGGGCCGCAGCCCCGGGTGACGAGGTGCCGGGCCAGGACGCGCTGTCGGCCGACCGGGGCACACCCGTGTAGTCGGCCGGGGGCGGTGCGGTTGTCGGGTGTTCGCCGGGGCCCGGTGCCCGGCGTGCCCGCGATGTCCTGGGCCGGACCCGAGCGCGCGGGACGGCCGGTCGGGGACGCGGCCGTGGGATGTTCGCCGCGGGCCGCGCCGGCACGACCGCCGCGGCCGACGTCACCCCCCGATCACCTCGGCCCCGACCGCACCCACCACCGTCGTCGTGCTGCGGTGTCCCGGCTCAGCCCAGGGCGGTGTCGAGCCAGGTCGCGAGGTCCTCGGGCGTGCCGATCGCGGCCACGTGGCCGTCCGGGCGGACGAGGACCAGGGTGCCCGGCTCAATGCCGTAGCCGGACGCCACGTGGCCCTCCGGGTCGGTCAGCGAGCGCACCCGGACCGACCCGATCCTCCCCTCCGGCACGTCGACGCCGAACGCCGCGAAGTCCGGGCCGCGCAGCACGTCGAACACCCGCGTCGGCACGCCGTCCTCCGCGCACGGGGCGTCCGGGGCCCGGTCGCCCGGGCGCACGCCGGGCGCGTCGTCGGCCGGTGCGAGCGGGCCGCCGCGGTAGTTCAGGCCCAGTTGCAGGGTTTCCTCGTCCCGCCTGCCCGGCTCCACGAAGCGGCCGTGCAGGCGGGTGGTCACGCCCAGCAGCCACGCCGCGATCGGAAGTCGTTCGGACTCGTAGGTGTCCAGCAGCGAATCGGGCGCGCCGCCGAGCGCCGCCGCCAGCTTCCAGCCCAGGTTGTAGGCGTCCTGGATGCCGGTGTTCATGCCCTGCCCGCCGGCCGGCGAGTGCACGTGCGCCGCGTCGCCCGCGAGGAACACCCGGCCGACCCGGTACCGGTCCACCATCCGCACGTTGGCCCGGTACAGCGACGTCCACGTCGCCTCGCGCACCACGATGTCGGTCGACCCGGTCCGCTCCAGCACCAGCCGGCGGAACGTCTCCAGGGTCGGCTCCTCCGCGTCCGGACCGGCCACGGCCTGGAACTGGTGGAGGTCGGTGCCCGGCAACGGGCACAGCGCCAGCATGCGCTCCCTCGGCTCCGGCCAGATGTGCCAGAACTCGCGGTCGAGGCCCTCCAGCCGCACGTCGCCGAGGAGCATCCGGTGGTCGTCCCAGGTCTCGCCCGCGAACCCGACCCCGAGCCGCTTGCGCACCAGGCTCCGACCGCCGTCGCAGCCGACCAGGTGCGCGGCGCGGACCCGCACGCCGTCGAGCACCGCGGTCACACCCTCGTCGTCCTGGGTGAAGTCCTCCAGCGCCACCCCGAACTCGACCTTGCCGCCGAGGTCCGCGAGCCGGTCCCGGAGCACCCGCTCCACCGCGAACTGCGGGATGATCAACGAGCTGGCGTACGGCACGTGCGGCGTCGGCACGCGGCCCTCGTGCATGTCCCACTCGCCCAGGACCTCGGTGCCCCGGTAGCCCCGGAACCGGAGGTGGAACCGGCCGTGCGCCAGGACCTCCTCCACCACGCCGAAGTCGTCCAGCACCTCCAGGCTGCGCGGCTGCAACCCCTTGCCGCGCGACCCGGCGAACGGCGTCGGCGACCGGTCCACGATCCGGAACGGCACGCCGCGGCGGGCGAGGTCGACGGCGAGGGTCAGGCCGGTGGGCCCGGCCCCGATGATCAGCACCTGCGTGTCCATGCCCCCACTGTGGAGCCGCCCGCTGCCATCGCGCTGTCATCCCGCTGCCGCACGCGCAAGGGCCCCTGCCACGGTCGTGACAGGGGCCCTCGCGTCGAACCGGGGTGCTACTTGACGGCCTTCAGCAGCTCATCGATGTCCTTGGGCTGCAAGCCGCGCATCAGGGTCAGCACGATCTCGCTGTAGCTGCGGATCGGGCTGACGTACCACTTGCCGTCGACCTTGGTCGCGACCACGCCGATGCCGTCCTTGAGCACCTGCGCGCCGACCCGGGAGATCACGTCGATCGCGGCCTCCGGCACGTCGCGCCCACCCTGCTGCTTCACCAGCTTGGCGATGTCGTCCGCGCACAGCTCCTGGGTCTGACCGTCGGCCTTCGCGGTGTAGCAGTCGCCCTGCCGGGTGATCTCGCCGCGCTCGCCCTTGATCTCCAGCACCAGCTTCTTCACCGTCAGCTGCACGCCGCCGGTGACGTCCTTCGAGTCGGTCTCCAGCTCGACCAGCTTCGCGCCGGTCGCGGGCACCCGGCCCACGCCGTCCACGATCACCGGGCCGAGGTCCTGGAGCACGCCCATCTCGTCGGGCGGCAGCAGCGCGATGACCTTGGTGATGTCACCGGCCAGCGCGGCCTCGACGATGCCCTTCGCGGCGCCCTCGGCGGAGTCCGCGCCCGCCGGCGCGATGCCCTGGGCCGGCCACTTGAGGTTCTCCTCCTCCAGGGCGGCGTTCGCCAGCGTGTAGAACAGCGAGGGGTACCAGTCGTCGCCCACCTTGACGGTGGCGATGCCGATCGGCTTGCCCTTGCGGTTGTCCTTCTCCTTGGCGAAGTCCAGCGTTTCGGTCTTGGACTCCTGGTCGAGCTGCGCGCCGAGCGCCTTGACCAGCTTGTCGGTCAGCGGGATCTGCTTGACGTCCGAGGTGACGGTGATCTTGCCCTCGATCACCTTGTTGATCGTCAGGTGGTCGTTGACCTTCTCGGCGGCGGCCTCGTCGAACTTGATGCCCTCGCTCTTGATCTGGACGCCGCTGACCTTGTTCGGGTCCGCGTCCTTCTTCAGGATCTCGAGCCGCTTGGCCTCGCTGACGGTGGCCTCGGTGTAGTCCTTGCTCAGCGCCGCCTCGGCGGGCGCCAGCGTCTCCATGACGCCCAGGACGTCACCGCTGCCGATGGAGCTCAGCAGGTTGTTCGCCGCGGTGGTCGGGTTCTCCGAGCCCGCGGCCACGCTGGAGCTGCGCAGCGCCCAGATCGTGCCGACCGTGCCCGCCGCGAGCAGCACCACGACGACGATGGCCGTGACGACCACGCCGGTGCGCTTCTTCTTCGGGGGCTCGCCGCCGTAGCCGAACGGCTGCTGGCCGTAGCCGGGCTGGCCGTACCCGGGCTGCTGGCCGTAACCCGGCTGCTGGAAGCCCTGGGGACCGGTCTGAGGGAAGCCGGGCTGCTGGTAGCCGGGCTGCGGCTGGCCGTACCCCGGCTGCTGCTGCCCGTAGCCGGGCTGCTGGCCGTAACCGGGCTGCGGCTGCTGGGGGTACCCGCCCTGGCCCTGCTGGGGTTGCTGCTGCCATCCGCCCTGCTGGGGCTGCTGGCCGTAAGGGTTGTTCTGCGGTGGCCATTGGCCCCCGTCGCCACCCGGGTAGCTCACGGTGCTCCTCCTGGACTGCTGACAGCTCTGCGGGTTCCGGCGGTGAGCACGGTGATCGCCCCCACGATCACCGCCACGGCGCCGGCGAGGGTGACGACCGGTCCGGTCAGGCTGATCCCGACCAGCGCTCCCTCGTCGCCCCCTTGGACGGCGGCAAGGGCCGCCACCGTTCCCGCGATCGTGCCAAACAACAGGGCCAAACAGGCCCCGATCCGGCGAATTCGCAGCATGAACAGCACCACGCTGAGCACAGCGAGTGGCAACAGACCGATCCAAATACCCCGAACGAGTTCGCCCGTCACCCCGTCCAACCCGGCGAAATCACGCAGCGCTAGTACCTGGTAACTGCTCCGGTTGACCGATCCGGAGCGCAACCAGGGCAGGAACGCGCCCACCCCCGCCGTGACCGAACCGATAACTCCGAGCACCGCTCCCACCGCTGTCCCGCGCACCCGGCCATGCTCGCACCCCCTCCGGCGGCGCCCTGTGGCACGGTTGGCCGATGACCGCACGGGACGCGATGGCCGCGGCACGGCGCGTCACCGCCCTCACCGGCGCGGGGGTGTCGACCGCCTCCGGCCTGCCCGACTTCGGCTCCGCCGCGCTGCGCCGGGCCTTCGACCTCGCCGCCTACCTGGCCGACGAGCGGCTCCGCGCGGACGCGTGGCGCGCGTGGACCGCGATGCTCGCCGCCGAGCCCAACCCCGCGCACCGGGCGCTGACCGACCTCCAGCGGTCCGGGCGGCTGCGGTCGGTGCTCACCCAGAACGTGGACGGGCTGCACCAGCGGGCCGGCACCACGGGTGTGGTGGAGCTGCACGGGTCGGTGCGCGAGGTGGTGTGCCTGTCCTGCGGGCGGCGCGGCGCGTTCCCGCCCTCGCCGGACTGCGGCGCGTGCGGCGGCGTGCTCCGGCCGTCGACGGTCGCGTTCGGCGAGCCGCTGGACCCGGCCGTGCTGCGGTCGGCCCGGACCGCGGTGCTGGACTGCGACCTGCTGCTGGTGGCCGGCACGTCGCTGGGCGTCGAACCGGCCGCCGGACTGGTCGCGCTCGCCGCCCGGGCCGGTGCGGTCGTCGTGGTGTGCAACGGGGAGCCGACGCCGTTCGACGCGGTCGCCGAGGTGGTGCGGGGTCCGGTCGAGGACACGCTGCCGGCGCTGGTGGCGGTGCCTTCGTCCCCTTCGGACCGTCCTGTCCGGACCTGGGGCGACCCGAGCACCTGGTGATCACCCCGTGGTGCGGCCGGTTCACCCGCCGGTGGGCGGCCCGCGGTGGGAGCCTGACCGGGTGGTGGAGCAGCAGTCGCCGGTCAACCTGCGCGGCGCGGTGTCGACGCCCGACCTGCGCCGCCGCCTCAAGCTCGGCTGGGTCGAGGGGCGGCAGCGGTTCGCGGTCGACGGGCCGCCGGGCGGCAGGCGCTTCCGGCCGGTCGTCGAGCAGTGGCTCGACCTGGAGGACCGGTCGTTCCGGTTGGACAACGTGCACTTCCACCGGCCGAGCGAGCACTGGGTGGAGGGCTCCCGGCACACCGCGGAGCTGCACGCCGTGCACGTGCGGGCGGCCGACGTGCTGGAGGTGTGCACGGTCGCGGTGTTCCTGGAGTGCGCGGCGGTCGCCGGTCCGCCCGCCGAGCCGCCGGAG
This sequence comes from Actinosynnema sp. NPDC020468, assembly GCF_040642015.1. NCBI lineage: Bacteria > Bacillati > Actinomycetota > Actinomycetes > Pseudonocardiales > Pseudonocardiaceae > Actinosynnema > Actinosynnema sp. NPDC020468. The sequence goes on along the minus strand of NZ_JBFAEO010000010.1, from coordinate 154,186 downwards.
GTGCTCGACCTGCGGTCCCTGCTGCCCGAGCGGCAGGCCTTCTACCGCTACGAGGGCTCGCTGACCACGCCGGACTTCGCCGAGCAGGTGAGCTGGGTGGTGTTCAAGCAGCCCGTGCCGGTGGCCGACCCGGCGCTCGTCGCCTTCCTGGCGCACGCCGCGGACCCGGCCCGCAACCCGCAGCCGCTGCGCCGGAGGTTCGTCCTCGACACGTTCTGACCGTCGCCCCGCCGCCCGTTCGAGTGACGCATGTGGCACAAGTTGCTCCCGTTTCGAGTGGAAACACCGAGGCAGGAGTGGCACGCTTCGGTCGACGCACGCCATTCGGGGCATGCGGCTGGACCGGGTGGAGGGCTGCGACATGGGCCGGTGGTCGGTGTCGACCGCACTCGCGCTGGTGGCCGTTCTCGGCCTGTCCTCCTCGGCGCTCGCCGTGCCGCCGCCACCGCCGAACCCCAGCGACGACGACCTCAGCGCCGGTCACCAGCAGGTCGACGCCAAGGCCGCGCGGGTCGGCGAGCTGACCGGCCAGCTGACCGAGGCGCAGGCGAAGCTCCAGCAGCTCCAGGACGACGTCGAGTTCAAGATGGAGCTCGCCAACAAGGCCAGGGTCGACCTCCAGACCGCCCGGGACGCCGCGAGCAAGGCCAGGCAGGACGCCGACTCGGCGGCCGTCGAGGCGGACGCCGCCGGCAAGGACGTGGAAACCTCCCGGGTCGCGCTGGACGAGTTCGCCGCCGCCAGCTACCAGCAGGGCAGCGTGATCGGCTCGGTGTCGGCGTACTTCGGCGCGGACAGCCCCGAGGACCTGCTCGCCCGCGCGCAGCTGCTGGAGGCGGTCAGCGGGTCGAGCCTGTACGCGATGGACGAGGTCGAGCGGGCCCGCGGCGAGAAGGCGAACAAGGACTCCGCCGCCCGCGCCGCGCTGGACGTGGCGAACCAGAAGGAGGACGCGGCCGCGCAGGCGCAGAAGGACGCCGACGCCGCGCAGGCCACGGCCGTGCAGGCGCAGCAGGCCCAGGCGGGCCAGGCCGCCGCGCTCCAGGAGGACAAGTCCCGCGTCGAGGGCGAGTTGGCCGCGGCGCAGGGCTCGGTCGAGGGGCTGGAGGCGCAGCGCGCCCAGTACGACCAGTGGTCCGAGGACAAGCGCCAGGAGGACGAGGCCGCGGCTGCCGCTGCTGCCGCCGCCGCTGCCGCGGCAGCCGCCGCCGTGGTGGTCCCGCCGCCGGTGACGTCGACGGGGACCACCGCTCCGGTGAGCCGGCCGGTCGCGCCGCCGGCCGCGGGCGGGGTGGAGGCGGTGATCTCCCGGGCGTCCGCGCAGATGGGCGTGCGGTACTCGTGGGGCGGCGGCAACTACGAGGGTCCGACGGTCGGCATCCGGGACTTCGGCGTCGGCGACTCCTACGGCGACTACTACACCGTGGGCTTCGACTGCTCCGGGCTGATGATGTACGCGTTCGTGGCGGCGGGCGTGTACCTGCCGCACTACAGCGGTTACCAGTACACGGCGGGCGAACAGGTGCCGCTGGCCCAGGCCCAGCGCGGCGACATGCTGTTCTGGGGACCGGGCGGCGGCACGCACGTCGCGCTCTACCTCGGCGACGGGATGATGCTCGAGGCGCCCTACTCGGGCTCGGCGGTGCGCGTCGCGCCGGTCCGGTACAGCGGGATCATGCCGTACGCGACCCGGATGCTGTGATCACTCGTCCGTGAGCGTCGTACCGCCCGACGGGGTGGCGACGCGGCCGTCGCGCGGCCCTAGATTCGACCCCGGTCGCTCGTCGCCTCCCGGGTCCGTCCACATCGGAGCGTCGACGGCCACCTCCGACCACCGCCGCCCGGCGGGTGCCCGTACGAACGCCTTGTGCGGGCGCCCGCGCCCCTAAAGTCGGCGCGGTGGACGGGACTTGGGACGCGGTGGTGCTCGCGGGCGGTCGCGGCAGCCGGCTCGGCGAGGTCGACAAGGCGGCGGTCGTGGTGGGCGGGACGCCATTGCTGGCGCGGGCGCTCGCCGCGGTCGCGGGCGCCGGGCGGGTCGTGGTGGTCGGGCCGCGCCGGCCCTGGGTGTCGGCGCCGCGCGTGGTGTGGGCCCGGGAGGAGCCGCCCGGCGGCGGACCGCTCGCCGGGTTGGCCGCGGGGTTGGCGTCGGTGGTCGCCGACCGGGTCGTGGTGCTCGCGGTGGACCAGCCGTGGGTGACCGCCGCGACGGTGGAGAGGCTGCTCGCCGTCGGGGGTGACGCGGTGCTCGTCGACGAGCGCGGGCGTCCACAGTGGCTGACGGGCGCGTGGTCGGTCCCGCGGTTGCGCGCCGCCCTGCCCGCCGACCCGGCGGGTGCCTCGATGCGGTCCCTGCTCGGGCCGCTGGACGCGACTCCCGTGCCTGCTCAGGGCGGTGAGGCGCGGGACGTGGACACGCCCGCGGACCTGCGCGACACACCGTGAGGCCCTTTACAAGAGCCATACCGCCGACAGGGAAGACTTGGCAACCGTCGCACAACCCTGTCTAGGAGGACTCTTGTCCGAGCCCGCCGCCGAGGCGCCCAACACGCCGGCTCGTGACGCCCAGCTGCTCGAACGCACCGTGTTCGAGGTCAAGCGGGTGATCGTCGGTCAGGACCGGCTGGTCGAGCGGATGCTCGTCGGTCTGCTCGCGAAGGGCCACCTGCTGCTCGAGGGTGTGCCCGGCGTGGCCAAGACGCTCGCCGTGGAAACCTTCGCGAACGTGGTCGGCGGCTCGTTCTCGCGCGTCCAGTTCACCCCCGACCTGGTGCCCGCCGACATCCTCGGCACGCGCATCTACCGGCAGGGCAGCGAAACCTTCGACGTCGAGCTGGGTCCGGTCGTCGCGAACTTCGTGCTCGCCGACGAGATCAACCGCGCGCCCGCCAAGGTGCAGAGCGCGATGCTGGAGGTCATGGCCGAGCGGCACGTGTCGATCGGCGGCAAGACCTTCCCGATGCCCGACCCGTTCCTGGTGCTGGCGACCCAGAACCCGATCGAGAACGAGGGCGTCTACCCGCTGCCCGAGGCGCAGCGCGACCGCTTCCTGTTCAAGATCCAGGTCGAGTACCCGACGGCCGAGGAGGAGCGGGAGATCGTCTACCGGATGGGCGTCGAGCCGCCGGTGCCCGCGCAGGTGCTCGGCCCGGACGAGCTGGTCCGCCTCCAGGGCGTGGCCTCCCGGGTGTTCGTGCACCACGCGCTGGTCGACTACGTGGTGCGGCTGGTGATCGCGACCCGCGCGCCGAAGGAGCACCAGCTCACCGACGTGGCCGGCTGGGTCGCCTACGGCGCCTCGCCCCGCGCGAGCCTCGGCATCATCGCCGCCGCCCGCGCCCTCGCGCTGGTCCGCGGCCGCGACTACGTGCTGCCGCAGGACGTCGTGGACGTGGTGCCGGACGTGCTGCGGCACCGGCTCGTGCTGTCCTACGACGCGCTGGCCGACGGCGTGCCGCTGGACCACATCATCACGCGCGTGCTCCAGACCGTGCCGCTGCCGCAGGTGTCGGCCCGGCCGGCGACGCCGCAGCCCGCGGGTAGGCCGTGACCTCGCCGAACGACTCCGAGGACACCGCCGAGCGCCCGTCCTGGGCGCCACCGGTCCTGCACGGCGGTCGCATGGAGGCCGCCCTGCGCACGCTCGAGCTCGACGTCCGGCGGCGGCTCGACGGGTTGCTCCAGGGCAACCACCTCGGCCTCGTGCCGGGCCCGGGCACCGAGCCGGGCGAGGCGCGGCCCTACCAGCCCGGTGACGACGTGCGCCGGATGGACTGGGCCGTCACCGCGCGCACGACCGTGCCGCACATCCGGGAGACCGTCGCCGACCGCGAGCTGGAGACCTGGCTCGCGATCGACCTGTCGCCGTCGCTGGACTTCGGCACCGCCGTGTGCGAGAAGCGCGACCTGGTCGTCGCGGCGACCGCGGCCGTGGTGCACCTGACCCGGGGCGGCGGCAACCGGATCGGCGCGCTGGTGTCGACCGGCGAGCAGCTGGTCCGGGTGCCGGCCCGCGGCGGGCTCGCGCACGCGCGCGGGTTGATCCGCAAGGTCGCCGAAACCCCCCGCGCGCCCGAGGGCACCCGCGGCTCGCTGGCCGAGGTGGTGGAGCAGTTGCGCCGCCCGCCGCGCCGGCGCGGGCTGGTCGTGGTGATCTCGGACTTCCTGGGCGGCGGCGAGTGGCAGCGGCCGGTCAAGGCGCTGTCCGCGCGGCACGACCTGGTCGCGATCGAGGTGGTCGACCCCCGGGACATCGACCTGCCCGAGGTGGGCACCGTCGTGCTGGCCGACCCGGAGACGGGGCGGCAGCGCGAGGTCGTCGCGTCGCCGCTGCTGCGCCGGGAGTTCGCCGCCGCGGCGGCCGAGCACCGCGCCGGGGTGGCCAAGGGCCTGCGCCAGGCGGGCGCCGGGCACCTGGTGCTGCGCACGGACGCGGACTGGATCGCGGACACCGTGCGGTTCGTGGTCGCACGCAAGCGTCGCTGGTCGGGAGGGGTGGCATGAGCCTCTCGGGGTTCACCGCGCCGTGGTGGTTCCTGCTGCTGCTGGCGGTCGCGGCGCTGGCCGCGGCGTACGTGGTGGTGCAGCGGGTGCTGCGGAGGCGGACGCTGCGGTTCGCGAACCTGCCGCTGCTGGAGAAGGTCGCGCCCAAGCGGCAGCGCTGGTGGCGGCACGTGCCGGTGGCGCTGCTGATGGTGGCGTTCATCCTGCTGACCGTGGCGCTCGCGGGTCCGACGGCCGAGCAGAAGGTCCCGCGCAACCGCGCGACCGTGATGCTGGTGGTCGACGTGTCGCTGTCGATGAAGGCCACGGACGTGAAGCCGTCCCGGCTGGAGGCCGCGCAGACCGCCGCGAAGTCGTTCGCCGAGGGGTTGACCCCCGGCATCAACCTGGGGTTGATCTCGTTCGCCGGTTCGGCCACCGTGCTGGTCGCGCCGACCACCGACCGGGGCGCGGTGACGCAGAGCATCGACGGGCTCAAGCTCGCCCAGTCGACCGCGACCGGTGACGCGATCGTGGCGGCGCTGGCGTCGATCGACTCGTTCGGCAAGGTCGTCAGCGGCGCGGACGGTCCGCCGCCCGCCCGGATCGTGCTGATGACCGACGGCAAGGAGACCGTCGGCACGCGCAAGGCGTTCGACGCGGCCGAGGACGCCAAGAAGGCGGGCATCCCGATCTCCACGATCTCGTTCGGCACCGAGGACGGCGTGGTCGAGATCGAGGGCCGGCGGCAGGACGTGCCGGTGGACGACGACTCGATGCGGGAGATCGCGAAGCTGTCCGGCGGCGAGTTCTTCAAGGCGGCGAGCGCCGAGGAGCTGCGCCGGGTGTACGACACGCTCGGCGAGCAGATCGGCTACGAGAAGAAGCAGGCGGACGCGTCCAAGCCGTGGCTCGTCCTGGGCACGCTGGTGGCCATGGTCGCCATCGGCGGCGCGTTGCTCCTCGGGCAGCGCGTGCCCTGACCGGGCAGGATGTCGGCCATGCCCGAGGTGCCGGACTGGCGGGGGATGGCCGACTGGTCGGCCGCCGCGCTGCGCCGCGAGACGGGCGAGGGCGTGCCGGAGTGGAACCGGCGCGTCCTCGACTCCGGCATCGGCGACGAGCACGAGCTGCGGGCGTGGCTTGGTGACCGGGGTGTCACCGGCTACCCGCAGCTGCTGCTGGTGATGGAGCGCTTCGGCGACCCGACGTCCCTGGACGCGTGCGGCGACGACCTCGTGGACGCCCAGTACGCCGACCGCCCGGAACTGCGCCCGATCCTGGACCGGCTGCTCGCGGAGGCGGCGCTGCTCGGTCCGATGCACGTCCGGGCCCGGCGGACGCACGTCTCGCTGGTGTCGCCGCGCCGGACGTTCGCGCTGGTCCGGGCCACCACGCGGGCCCGCGTCGACCTGGGGTTGCGGCTGGCGGACGTGGTGGCGCCCGGCGTGCTGGAGCAGGCCGGGCCGCTGGGCGACGACACGATCACCTGGCGGGTCGGGATCGGGAGCGCGGACGACGTCGGGTCGGACACGGTCGACTGGTTGCGCCGGGCGTACCGCGAGAACGCCTAGCCGTGCAGGTCCCGGTACGTGCGCGCGGCTCCCGGGTGCAGCGGGACGCCGACGGTGCCGATGAGGCTGCGGACGTCCAGGAACTGGGTGCCCAGCGCCTGCTCCGGCACCAGGTCGGCGGCCCGGGAGACCAGGGTCGTGGTGATCGCCGCGGCGGTGGCGTCGGTGAGGTCGGGACGGCACGCCAGGAGGTTCGCGACGCCGATGGTCGGCACCTCGCGCGGCGCGCCGTACACCCCGGCGGGCACCGGGACCTGGTCGTAGACCGAGCCGTGCGCGGCGCGCAGGGTCGGCACCAGGTCGGCCAGGGGGAGCAGGCGGACGGCCGGGAGGCGGGCCAGGGTCGGTGTCGGCACGCCGCCGGACCAGAGCAGGGCGTCGATCCGGTGGTGGGCGAGGGCGTCCGCGGCGTCGGCCAGGCGCAGGTGCTCGACGGTGACCGGCACGGTCGGGCGCAACGCGGTCAGCAGGCGTTCGCCGGACAGCGACGCGCCGGAGCCCGACGCGCCCAGGGACACCACGCGGCCGGCGAGGTCGGCGGGTGTGCGGGCCGGGTCGTCGGCGCGGACCACGAGTTGCAGGTAGTTCTCGTAGACCCGGCCGAGGCACAGCAGGTCGTCGGCGGTGTGCGCGGCGTCGGCCAGGGTCAGGGCCAGCGTGACCGCGCCCGAGCGGAGCAGGTCCAGGTTCGCGAGGCTGCCCGCGGTCTCGACCACCCGGGCGGTCTCGAGGCGGGCGGCGAGCAGCGTGGCGAAGTCGTAGTACAGGCCGCCCTTCTCGCCGGCCGCGATGGTCACTTCCGCGCCACCGGACGTGCAGCCGGCGGCGAGCAGCGCGAGCAGGAGGCTCCGGCGGTTCACAGCGGCGGCTCCAGCGGCAGTTCCACCCGCACCACCAGTCCGTCCTCAGTGGACAGTCGCAGTGCACCACCCCTGGCCCGGGTCACCGAGTCCGCGATGGCGAGGCCGAGCCCGGTGCCCGGCTGGTCGGTCCGGCCCCGCCAGAACCGGGTGGTGGCCAGCGCCAGCTGGTCCGGTGGCAGACCGGGCCCGTCGTCGGCGACCCGGACCCAGCCGACACCGGCCGTCCGGTCCGCGCCCACCTCGACCCGCACCGCGCCACCGTGCTTGACCGCGTTGTCCAGCACCACGTCGAGCACCTGCGCCAGGTCGCCCTCCGGGCAGCGCACGAGCACCGCGAGCGCCGGCACGACGGGTGTCGGCACCTGCCAGAAGTCGGCCCGTTCCACGGCCACCGCGCCCAGGTCCGCCAGTTCCGGCTCACGCCCGCCCGCCGCCACCTCGGTGGCCGTGCTCTCCGCCGTCGCGAGCGCCAACAGCCCGTCCAGCAACGACTCCAGCCGGTCGACCTCGGCGACGCCGGCGAGGTAGGCGCGCTGCCCGGACGGCGCGACCCGGTCGTGCAGGCCGTCCATCCGCAGGCGCAGCGCGGCCAGCGGGTTGCGCAGCTGGTGCGAGGTGTCCGCGATGAGCCGGCGCTGCTGGTCGGCGGCCTCGGTCACGGCGTCGGACATCCGGTTGAACAGCTCGGACAACTCCCGCAGCTCGGGTGGTCCGCTGCTGCCCGCCACGTGCGCCCGCCGTTCGCCCGCCGCGACCGCGCGCACCCCGTCGGCCAACTCCGCCAACGGTTTCAGCAACCAGCGCGTCACCGCGAGCACCAGCGCGACCGACGCCAGCGCGGCCGCGAGCGCGCCGCCCAGCACCCACAGCCAGCTCGTCGCCACGTCCGCCGCCGCGCGGTCGACCGACGCCCGCAGCACGACCGCGCCCGCCACCGTCGTGCCGGTGCCGACCGGTCGGGCGAACACCACCGCGCCGGACGACCACGGTGTCACGGTCGGCACGGCGGGCGTCGGCCCGTTGCGCAGCGCGGCGTCCAAGGCGTCGGCGAGTTCCGGCGCGTCGGCGGCGAAACCGGCCTGTGCCAAGGGTTGTCGCCGTGCGTCGACCACCACGACGGGCTCGCCGTACAGCGCGACGTACGCCGTCACCTCGTCCACCAGGGCCGCCCGGTCGCCCGTCGCGCCGGCCTGCTGCGCCAGCACGGCGAACCGGTCGAGGTCGGCGGTGCGGCTCAGCACGAACCGCTGGGTGCGCTCGGCGGCGGACGCGGACAGCAGCGGCGCGGCGAACGCGGTCACCGCCGCGGCGGAGAAGAGCAGCAGCACCACCAGGAGCCGGCGGCGCACTCAGCCGCCCTCGAACCGGTAGCCGAAACCGCGGATCGTGGTCAGCAGCCCCGGCCGGCCCAGCTTGGCGCGCACCCCGGCCAGGTGGACGTCGAGCGAGCGGGACACCGCGAGGTACGCGTCACCCCACACCTCGTCCATCACCTGCTGCCTGCTGACCGCCGTGCCGGCCCGCGTGACGAGCACCGCGAGCACGTCGAACTCCTTGGTGGTCAACGGGATCTCCCGGTCGCCGACGACCACCCGGCGGGCTTGGAGGTCCACCTCGACGTCGCCGACGCGCACCACCCGGTCGGTCGGACCGACGCGGGCGACCCGGCGCGCGACGGCGTCCATCCGGGCCAGCAACTCGCCCGACCGCACCGGTTTGACGAGGTAGTCGTCCGCGCCGAGGCGCAGCGCCCGCACGGTCGACCGCTCGTCGCCGCGCGCGGTCAGCACCAGCACGGGCACCCCGGCGATCTTCCGCACCTTGCGCAGCACGTCGAGGCCGTCCAGGTCGGGCAGGCCGAGGTCCAGCAGGAGGAGGTCGAAGTCGCGGTGGGCGAGCAGCGCGTCCGCGCCCCGCGCGACCCGGTGCGGGAGGTGGCCGCCCGCCGCCAGCGCGGCCACGAGGGCGTCGGCGACGCCGTCGTCGTCCTCGACCAGCAGCACGCGCACGACGAACCCCCTTTCAGGTTGCGGCGATTATGGCCTCCTCGGTGTACACAATGCAGGTGAGCATCGAGGACCACCTGCCCACCAGCCAGCTGGACGAGGCCAGCGAGGCGCTGGAAGAACTCGCCGGCGTGCTGGCCGACGACCTGTCGCTGTCCGACGCGCTCCAGCAGTTGGCGGAGTCGGCGTCCAAGGTCATCCCGGACGCCGAGGACATCAGCGTCACGGTGGTGCACCCCGACGGCAGCGCCGAAACCGCCGGCGCGACCGATCGGCGGGTGGTCGTGATCGACCAGGACCAGTACGCGGCCGGTGACGGGCCGTGCCTGGAGGCCGCGCGGACGTTGCGACCGGTGCGGGCGACGGTGCGGGAGGGCCGGGAGCGGTGGCCCGACTTCGCGCGGGCCGCGGAGGGCGTCGGCGTGCGGGCCTATCTGTCGGCGCCGATCGTCATCGAGGAGCAGGTGCTGGGCGCGCTCAACCTGTTCAGCACCGACGAGAGCGCGTTCGACCCGTTCGACGAGGCGCTGCTGCGGCTGTTCACCACAGCCGCGTCGACCGCGATCACCGGGTTCCGGCGCAACGAGCGGTCCCGGGCGTTGATCGCGCACCTGGAGCGGGCGCTCGGGTCGCGGGCCGAGATCGACCAGGCGAAGGGCGTGCTGATGGCCGCCCACGGGATCAGCGCGGCCGAGGCGTTCTCCCGGTTGGTCGAGGAGTCGCAGCGGCACAACACCAAGCTCCGGGACGTGGCCGGGAACCTGCTCGCGTCGGTGCGCAAGCCCTAGCGCCCGGGCGGTTCCGGCGTCACACCGGGGCGACGTAGAGCCAGCGACCGTCCTCGCGGACGAAGCGGCTGTTCTCGTGCAGCGAGTCCCGGACGCCCCGGTACCGGTAGTGGGCGCGGAACTCCACCGTGGCGTCGGTGTGCAGGGGCGAGCCGCCGGTGGCGCCCAGGACCTCCAGGTGCAGCCAGCGCTGGTCGGGGTCCAGGTCGAGCGAGGGCGGCCGGGTCGAGGGGTGCCACGTGGCGAGCAGGTACGGCTCGTCGGAGCGGGCGAACGCGGTGAAGCGGGAGCGCATGAGGGCTTCGGCGGTCGGGGCGGCGGTGCCCGCGTGGTAGCGACCGCAGCACTCGTCGTAGGCCTCGCCGTAGCCGCACGGGCACCTCACGCGTCGTCCTCGCGCACGTCGCACCCGGTGCGGTCGCTGCGGTCCAGGCGCAGCCAGCGAACCGCGACACCCGCCTCCGCGTCGCCCGCCAGCGCGGCGGCCTGGAGGTCGGTGTAGAGCCGGTACTTCTCCTCCGGCGGCGTGGCCGGGTCGCCCAACGCCGCGATCACCTCGTCAGTGCTGCTCACCACCCCAGCCTAGGCCCGCGCGCCGCGCGCCCGGACCGCGAGGCGGACACCGCGAGCCCGCGCCGCCCGCTGGGACGCCGTGGGTCTCGATCCCGCAGGCCGGGAGCCGGGATGCCGCGGGCCGGGATGCCGCGAGTCGGGACGACACGAGTCGAGATGCCGCGGGTCTCGATGCCGCGAGCCGGGACACCGCGAGCCAGGATGCCGTGAGCCGGGATGCTGCGAGTCGGGATGCTGCGGGTCTCGATGTCGCGAGTCGGGACACTGCAAGCCGGGACACCGCCCGCCCGGGCACCGCCCGCGCGCCTCGCCCTCGCCCGCCGCGCGCCCGGACATCGCGAGCCGCGCACCCGCGCCGGCCACCCGGACATCGCGAGCCCGGGCACCGGCCCGCATCCCGCGGCGGCTGTACCGGTGAGCGGTTCTGGCGAAAGGTCTGCCCGAACCGACGAACGGGGTTCACGTCGGGTGGGTACCGCTGCCCCGACCGGGTCGAGCCGTCCGCCTGGACGCATGACCGCGGTTCCCCGTGCGCGCCCCGACTGACCAGGCTGGTGGTGAGTGATCACGAGCGAGGAGCGCGCCACCATGTCCGAACAGGACCAGCCGGTCATCGAACCCTTCGGGTTCCTGAACCCGAACCCGCCCGCACCCGAGCCCGCGCCGAACCCCGACCACACCTGGGAGTTCGACGGCGGCTGGGCGTGGGTCTACCTCGCGAACCCGAAGTTCGGCCTCGCCAGGCCGGTGATCCTCTCGGACGGCTTCAACTCCGGCCCGAGCAGCCTCGACGGCCTCTACGACGGCCTGGAGCGCGGCGACTACGCGTTCGTCAGCGAACTGCGCGACCGCGGCCACGACCTCGTGCTGGTCGGCTACAAGGAGCGCAGCGCGTCGATCCTGGACAACGCCCTCTTCGTGCAGCAGGTGATCCGGCGTGCCATCGCCGAGCGCGTCGGCGAGGCGCGGCTGACCGTCGGCGGCTTCAGCATGGGCGGCCTCGTCACCCGGTACGCGCTGGCCGCCCTGGAGCGCCAGGAGTTCGACCACGAGACCGCCGTGTACGTGTCCTACGACAGCCCGCACCGCGGCGCGTGGGTGCCGATCGCGTTGCAGAACCTGGCGCACTTCCTGACCTCGGTGCCCGCGCTGGGTGACCAGATCAACAGCGACGCCTCCCGCCAGCTGCTGTGGCGGCACGTCGAGTCGGTCGACGGCGAGGTCCGCCCGGACCCGCTGCGCGGCGCGTTCCTCGAGGCGCTGGAGGCCGTCGGCAACTGGCCGCGGGTCCCGAGGCTGATCGGCGTGGCCAACGGCGTCGGCACCGGCGCGGGCAACGGCGTGCCGGCGGGCGAGTCCGCGCTGACCGTGGAAACGGGCTGGTTCACCGACACCGACCTGCGCACCCAGGCGGCCGGCACGGTCAAGGTGGCCCGGCTCAAGGGCCTGTTCCAGGACCGCGAGATCACCACCGAGAACCTGCCCGAGCTGGACGGCGCGTCCGGCGGCACGCTCGACACGTTCGGCATCGCGGGCGACAAGCTGAAGGCGACCGGCAAGGTCACCATCGCCCACCGCACGGTCAACTTCGTGCCCACCGGCAGCGCGGTCGCGATCGCCGACCCGGACCACCTCGGCCCGGTGGACGAGCTGGACCCCGCGACCAGCGAGCTCGACGAGTTCCTGGTGTCGTCGGAGGGCAACACCGCGCACACCGCGATCACCCGCGAGCTGTCGGAGTGGATCTTCGACCGGCTGCCGCGCTGACCGGACGGCGGGGGGCGGCGCCGTCCCCCGCTACCGCCGCAGTCCCAGCGCCCTGGCCAGCAGCGTCGCCGTGTGCACCGGCTCGCGCGTGGAGCCGTGGCGCACCTGGGTCCGGCAGCTGAAGCCGTCGGCCACGATCGCGGTGTCCTCGTCCGCCGCGCGCACGGCCGGCAGCAGCACCTGCTCGCCGACCGCCACCGACACCTCGTGGTGGCCCTTCTCGAAGCCGAAGTTCCCGGCCAACCCGCAGCAGCCCTCCAGCAGCCGCGCGTCGACACCGGCCTGGGCGAGCAGCTCCCGGTCCGCCGCCGTGCCGTGCTCGGCGTACCCGTGGCAGTGCGGCTGCACGACCGCGGAACCGTTGTCCGGCAACGGGTCCAGCAGCGGCGAGACGTGCTCGGCGAAGGTCCGGGTCGACCGCGCGAGCCGACGCACGTCCGGGTCGTCGCCCGCGACCTCCAGCGCGTCCGACCGCAGGAACGCCGTGCAACTCGGCTCCAGCCCGACCACCGGCACCCCGGCCTCGGTCCACGGCCGCAGCACCCTCGCGGTCCGCCGCAGCACCCGCCGGGCCATCGACAGCTGACCCGTCGAGTACCAGGTGAGCCCGCAGCACACCGCCTTCGCCGGCACCTCGACGCCCTGCCCGACGTGCCCCAGCACGGCCGCCGCGTCCAGGCCGACGCCCGGTTCGAAGTGGTTGGTGAAGGTGTCCGGGAACAGCACCACCCGCTCACCCTCCGCGCCGCCCGCGAACCGGGCCTGGAACGACCGCGTCGGCGTCGGCAGCGGCCGTTCCGGTGTGACACCGGCGAACCGGGCGAACCGCGCGGAGAACCGGTTCACCAGCCGCAGCCGGAGCCACAGCGGCAGCCACCCCATCGAGTAGTGCGCGAGCGGCCTCGGGCGCCACCGGTAGTGCCGGTGCAGGAACTCGACCTTGTACGACGCCATGTCCACGTCCACCGGGCAGTCCCGCTTGCAGCCCTTGCACCCCAGGCACAGGTCGAGCGCGTCGCGCACCTCGGTCGAGCGCCAACCGTCCTCGACCAGGTCGCCCGCGAGCATCTCGAACAGCAGGTGCGCCCGTCCGCGCGTCGAGTGCTTCTCCTCGCGGGTCACCCGGTAGCTCGGGCACATCACGCCGCCGGAGGTGTTCAGGCACTTGCCGACGCCCACGCACCGCCGGGTCGCCGCCGCCAGGTCGCCCCGGTCGGCGCGCAGCGCGAGCGTCGCGCGCGTCGGGATCAGCGGGGGAGCGACCAGCACCCGCAGGTCCGCGTCCAGCTTCGCGGGCGCGACGATCCGACCCGGGTTCATCCGGTTCTCCGGGTCGAACGCGGCCTTGAACCGGCCGAACGCGCGCATCGCGGCCGGCGGGTACATCCGGGGCAGCAGCTCGGAGCGGGCCTGGCCGTCGCCGTGCTCGCCGGACAGCGACCCGCCGTGCGCCACCACCAGGTCCGCCGCGTCCTCCAGGAACGACCGGTAGCCGCGCCGCAGGTCGAAGTCGATCCGGACGTGCACGCAACCCTCGCCGAAGTGCCCGTAGGTGACGCCGCGCCGACCGTGCCCGGCCAGCAGCACGTCGAACTCGCGCAGGTAGGCGCCCAGCCGCGCGGGCGGCACGGCCGCGTCCTCCCAGCCCGACCACGCCTCGCCGCCGTCGGCCATCCGGGTCATCAGCCCGGCGCCGTCCTCGCGCACCCGCCACAGCGCGCGCTGCCGGGCCGGGTCGGTGACCACGGCCGAGTGCGGCGCGAGCGCGGCCGCCCGGTGCGCGGTCGCCTCGTCGGCGGTTTCCACGAACAGCCAGCTGACCCCGCGCGGCAGCAGCAGCCGCGAGTCGCCGGCCGCCCGGGCGAGGGCCGCGTCCACGCCCTCGATGGTCAGCACGGGCAACTCGCGCAGCTCCGCGGCCCGGTCCGCCGCGTCGTACGCGCCGTCGAACCCCAGCACGGCCAGCACCCGGCGCTCCGGCGCCTCGACCAGCTCCAGCGTCGCGCCCAGCACGGTCGCGCAGGTGCCCTCGGAGCCGACCAGCGCCCGGGTCAGGTCCGGCAGCGCGTCCAGCCGGTACCCCGACACCCGGCGGTCCAGCGCGGGGAACCACGCCGGGTCCACCTCCGGCAGGTCCAGCGGCGGCGGCGCGCTCGTCGCGAACCGCCTGCCGTCGACCAGCAGCACGTCGAGGTCGCGCACGTTGTCGCTGGTTTTGCCCCAGGCCACCGAGTGCGAGCCGCACGCGTCGTTGCCGAGCATGCCGCCGATCGTGCAGCGCGAGTGCGTCGACGGGTCCGGCCCGAAGACCAGCCCGTGCGGGCGGGCGGCGTCGTTCAGCCGGTCGAGCACGACACCGGGCTGCACCACGGCCAGTCGCTCGACCGGGTCAATCGAGATCACCCGGTCGAGATGGCGGGAGAAGTCGAGCACGAGCCCGCGCCCGGTGGCGTTGCCCGCGATGCTCGTCCCGGCACCCCGGTTCGTGATCGGCACGTCGTGCTCCGCGGCCAGCGCCACGGCCGCGAGCACGCCGTCGAGCGAGCGGGGCCTGACCACCACCGACGGCACGTGCCGGTAGTTGGACGCGTCGCTCGCGTACAGCGCTCGGCTGGTCGGGTCGGTCAGCACGTCGCCGTCCACGGCCGCCCTGAGCTGCTCCTCGAATCCGGTCACCCGACAGATTGTGATCCAGGACCGGCCAGTGAGGGGGTACCCGGGGGTACGGGATAGCCTCGCCCCGCATCAACCAGCAGCGATGGGAGTACGCGTGTCGAGGTCCGTACTGGTCACCGGCGGCAACCGGGGAATCGGCCTGGCGATCGCCCGTGCGTTCGCCGCGCAGGGCGACAAGGTCGCGGTGACACATCGCGGCTCGGGCGCGCCCGACGGCCTGTTCGGCGTGAAGTGCGACGTGACGAGCGCGGCCGAGGTGGACGCCGCGTTCACCGAGGTCGAGGCCGCGCACGGGCCGGTCGAGGTGGTCGTGGCGAACGCCGGCATCACCGACGACACCCTGCTGCTGCGGATGACCGACGAGCAGTTCTCCCGCGTCGTCGACGCCAACCTCACCGGCGCGTTCCGGGTCGCCCAGCGGGCGTCCAAGGGCATGCTGCGCAAGCGCTACGGCCGGATCGTGTTCATCTCCTCGGTCGTCGGCCTCACCGGCGGCGCGGGCCAGGTCAACTACGCGGCCAGCAAGGCGGGCCTGGTGGGCGTCGCCCGGTCGATCGCCCGCGAACTCGGCACCCGCAACATCACCGCGAACGTCGTCGCGCCCGGGTTCATCACCACGGACATGACCGACGCGCTGCCCGAGGACCGCAAGAAGCAGATCCTCGCCCAGGTGCCGTCCGGCCGGTACGGCACCACCGAGGAGATCGCCGCCGCCGTCACGTTCCTGGCCTCCGACGCCGCCGCCTACATCACCGGCGCGGTGCTGCCGGTCGACGGCGGCCTCGGCATGGGCCACTGACTTCACCAACCCCCTTATCTCGGAGGAACTTTCGTGTCGGGTCTGCTCGAAGGCAAGCGGCTGCTGGTCACCGGTGTGATCACGGACGCGTCCATCGGCTTCCACATCGCCAAGGTCGCGCAGGAGCAGGGCGCGCAGGTCGTGCTCACCGGGTTCGGCCGGATGAGCCTCGTGGAGCGGATCGCCAAGCGGCTGCCCCAGCCCGCGCCGGTGATCGAGCTCGACGTGCAGAACCAGGAACACCTGGACACGCTGGCCGACCGGGTCCGCGAGCACGTCGACGGCCTCGACGGCGTCGTGCACGCGATCGGCTACGCGCCGCCCAGCTGCCTGGGCGCGCCGTTCATGGACGCGCCGTGGGAGGACGTGGCCACCGCCCTGCACGTCTCGGCGTACTCGTACAAGTCGCTCGTCGGCGCGCTGCTGCCGCTGCTGACCCGCGGCTCGTCCGTGGTGGGCCTGGACTTCGACGCCCGCCAGGTGTGGCCCGCCTACAACTGGATGGGCCCGGCGAAGGCGGCGTTCGAGTCGATCAACCGGTACCTGGCGCGCGACCTCGGTCCGGAGGGCATCCGGGTCAACCTGGTGTCGGCCGGCCCGGTGCGCACGATGGCCGCCAAGTCCATCCCCGGCTTCTCGGAGCTGGAGGCCATGTGGGGCGACAAGGCGCCGCTCGGCTGGAACGTGGACGACCCGACCCCGGTCGCGAAGTCCGTGTGCGGCCTGCTGTCCGACTGGTTCCCGGCCACCACCGGCTCGATGGTGTTCGTCGACGGCGGCGTGCACTTCCTGGGTCTGTAGGACGCGTCCGACCGGGTCGGCGTGCGCGCGATCACGCCGACCCGGTTGTGCGGCCCTTCCCGGGCAGGGCGAGGATGTCCGGGTGAGTTACGACGCGCTGCTCTGGCTGTCGTTCGGCGGACCCGAAGGACCCGACGACGTCCGACCGTTCCTGGAGAACGTGACCCGCGGACGTGGTGTGCCGCCCGAACGGCTGGACGAGGTCGAGCAGCACTACCGGCACTTCGGCGGGGTTTCGCCGATCAACGCCCTCAACCGCGCCGCCATCGCCGCCGTCGAGCCGCTGGTGGACCTGCCGATCTACTTCGGCAACCGCAACTGGCACCCGATGGTCGAGGACACCCTGGCCACCATGAAGGCCGACGGGGTGCGCCGGGCGCTGGTGTTCCCGACCTCCGCCTACGGCGGCTACTCCGCGTGCCGGCAGTACGACGAGGACGTCCTGCGCGCCCGCGCCGCGGTGCCGGACGCGCCGGAACTGGTGAAGCTGCGGCAGTTCTTCGACCACCCGCTGTTCGTGGAGTCCTTCGCGGACTCGGTGCGCGCGGCGGCGGCCGGGTTCGCCGACTACCGGCTGGTGTTCACCGCGCACTCGGTGCCGGTGGCCGCGGACAAGGCCGCCGGACCGCCCGAGGAGGGCGGCCACCGGTACTCCCGGCAGATCGCGGAGGCGTCCCGGCTGGTCGCCGCGGCGGTCGGCGTCGCCGAGTACGACGTGGTGTGGCAGTCCCGGTCCGGCCCGCCGCAGATCCCGTGGCTGGAGCCGGACGTGGTGGACCACGTGGACCTGTTGCGGGACAAGGGCGTGGCGAACGTCGTGGTGTGCCCGATCGGGTTCGTCAGCGACCACCTCGAGGTGGTGTGGGACCTCGACACCGAGGCCCGGGAGCGCGCCGAGGAGCTGGGCCTGGGGTTCGCCCGGGCCGCGACGCCCAACGCCGACCCCCGGTTCGCCCGGCTGGTCGCCGAACTCGTCGCCGAGCACACGTCCGGCGCCGCGCCGCGCAAGCTCTCCGCGTTCCCGGTCGCGGGCTGCACGCTGAACGGCGCGCCCTGCGCACCGCTGTGCTGCGAACCGGCCAGGCGGCGGTGAGCGTGGACTTCGCCTGGTCGCCGCACCCGGCCGACTGGCGCGTCGCGCTGCGCACCGCCGTGCCGCTGTACCGGTGGGCGCCGTGGTTCGGCCTGGTGCTCGCCGCCCTGGGCGTCGTGGTGCTGGTGCTGGGCATGACCGTCGCCGGCGTCTTCGGGCTGGTGCTGGCTGTGATCATCATCGCACTGGTGCCGGTGGGCACCGCGGTGAACTTCCACAACCACCCGCTCGCGGCCAAGGCGGTCGCCGGCACGGCCGACGCCCACTCGCTGCGGATGTCCGTCGGCAACGCCGCGCGCAGCGAGCTGAGCTGGGCGGAACTGCCGGGGTGGACCGAGAGCGGACGCACGTTCGTGCTGCGCACGCCCGACTCCGGGATGTACGCGGTGCCGCACCGGGCGTTCGCCGGCACCGAGGCCGTCGACCGGTTCCGCGCGCTTCTGGCGGAGCACGTCGGACCGGCCGCCTGACCGCGCGTACCCTTGTCGAGCGTGTCCTGTGCGAGTGTGACGCTGGTCGTCTGGACGTCGGCTTGGCTGCACGGCGCGGCCGCGGCGGACGACGTCCTCGATGCCCTGGGTGTGTGGGCCGAGCTGCACGAGGTGGTCGCCGACGACGACGGCACGGCCACCGCCCTCGACCTGCCCGGCCCGGACGAACGCCCCGTCGGCCCGGCCCTCCTGCTCGCCTCCCTGCGCCGCGCGTCGGTCACCACGGCGCGGCTCGTGCTGCCCGTGGCGGGCGACGTGCGCGGGTTGGGCGGTCAGGGGTTGCTGAGCCAGTACGCGTTGCGCGCGGGCCAGGCCGTCGTGCTGCCGGACGCGGGCGTCGGGCTGGTGCCGAAGCTGGTGGCGGACGGCGTGCTGCGGTGGACGGTGTTCGACCTGCCGTCGGTCACGCCCGCCGAGCACCTGCCGATCGGCGAGGCCGAGCACGGGCTCCAGTCGGCGATGCGCGAGGCGGCGACGGCGCTCGTGACGCTGGACGTGGCGCGGCACCGGCCGAACGTGCGCAAGGAGATCGCGGACCTCTCGGCCGAGCACCAGCGCCTGTCGTGGCCCGCCGGCATGCCGCCGCGGTCGCTGCGGGTGCTGCAACGCGCCGCCGAGGTCGGCGCGATCCTCCAGGTGGCGGCCTCGGACGCGCCGGGCGGCGCGATCTCGGCGTCGGCCACCGCGGCCAGGGACGAGGCGCTGCGCCCGTTGTCGGACGCGGTGCGGCGGGCCAGGCTGGCGGCGGTGGACGAGGCGGTGCGGGTGCTGTCCGACCAGGAGGCGGGCCGCCACTAGCGCGGTGCGCGACGCGTCGGCGGCGCCGCGCCCGGTCGACCGGGTGGGGGCGCGGCGCCGATCCAATGAGGGCGTGATCGCCCTCTCACCCGGCGGTGGGACGTCGTGTCGACTTCGAGCGTGAGCCCACCGCGGGCGTCAGGACAAGCCTCGGCGTGAGGTCCACCCGGCACAGCCTCCGGAAGGGTGACGTGCCGGGCACGTGGTGGCGGTGCGCCAATCCTCCGTGCGGCCACACGGGAACCCATGTCGCCGAATGGTGCAGGGCCGCGGTCGATCCCGATGAGGGCGGAACGGCGTACTCCGCCGAACGTCCGCGGTCGATTCGGCCGGCGCACGCCCACCGGGCGCCCTGGTGTGGTCCGCGACCGGGTGCCGTCGGCCCGCACCCGCGTCGGTCGGTCGCCCCGGATCGGACCCCGGAACGAGGTGGGCGGGCGGGGACCCCGATGTCCCCGCCCGCCCGTCACCCACCGCGCCGGGCCGCCATTCCCGAACACGCCGACCCTGTGATTCCCGGGTCCGCCAGGGGCCAAACCACCCGATCGAATTTTTTTCCGCCCGGATCGGGTTCGTTCCCGGCCCGCCCCGGTGGTGCGGGCTGGAGTCGCTCCACGTCGACCGACGCGGCATTCGTGCGTAGCGTCGAAGGGTGACCTCTGGACTCCCCACCACCGCGGGCGGACTGCGCGCGGCCGGCCACGCGCCGCGCAGCGTCAAGGCCGAACTGCGGGACAACCTGCTCGCCGCGCTCCGCGGGAAGCGCGACCCGTGGCCCGGCATCGTCGGTTTCGACCGCACCGTGCTGCCCCAGCTCGAACGCGCCATCCTGGCCGGCCACGACGTGGTGCTGCTCGGCGAACGCGGTCAGGGCAAAACCCGCCTGCTGCGCACCCTCGTCGGCCTGCTGGACGAGTGGACGCCCGTCATCGCGGGCGCCGAACTCGGCGAACACCCGCTCGACCCCATCACGCCCGAGTCCAAGCGCCGCGCCGCGGAACTCGGCGACGACCTGCCCGTCGCGTGGCGGCACCGCGACGAGCGGTTCTCCGAGAAGCTCGCCACCCCCGACACCAGCGTCGGCGACCTGGTCGGCGACGTCGACCCGGTCAAGGTCGCCCAGGGCCGCAGCCTCGGCGACCCGGAGACGATCCACTACGGCCTGCTGCCCCGGTCGCACCGCGGGATCATCGCCGTCAACGAGCTGCCCGACCTGGCCGAGCGCATCCAGGTGTCGCTGCTCAACGTGATGGAGGAGCGCGACATCCAGATCCGCGGCTACACGCTGCGGCTGCCGCTGGACGTGCTGCTCGTCGCGACCGCGAACCCCGAGGACTACACCAACCGCGGCCGGATCATCACCCCGCTCAAGGACCGGTTCGGCGCCGAGATCCGCACCCACTACCCGCTGGAGGTGCAGGCCGAGGTCGACCTGGTCCGCCAGGAGGCCGAGCTGGTCGCCGAGGTGGGCGACCACCTGCTGGAGGTCGTGGCGCGGTTCGTCCGGCACCTGCGCGAGTCCTCGTCGATCGACCAGCGCTCGGGCGTGTCGGCCCGGTTCGCGGTGGCGGCGGCCGAGACGGTGGCCGCGTCGGCGTTGCGGCGCAGCGCGCTGGTCGGGGAAACCCCGGCCATCGCCCGACCCGTCGACCTGGAGAGCGTGCCGCAGGTGCTGCGCGGCAAGCTGGAGTTCGAGGCCGGTGAGGAGGGTCGCGAGCAGGAGGTGCTGACCCACCTGCTGCGCCGGGCGATCGCGGACACCGCGCGGTCCACGTTCGCCGGGTTGAACCTGCGGTCGCTGGCCGAGGTCGTGTCCGACGGGCACCCGGTGGCCACCGGCGAACGGGTGCACGCGGGCGACCTGCTGGCCGCGCTTCCGGAACTGCCGGTGCTGCACGAGGTCGCGGCCAGGGTCGGCGCGGGACCGACCGACCCGGTGGGGCGCATCGCCTCCGCCGTCGAGTTCGCGCTGGAGTCGCTGTACCTGACCCGCCAGTTGGCCAAGGACGGCGAGGACGACCGCTCGGTGTACGGATGAGCGGTTACCGCTACGACCGCTACGTCGACGGCCCGGACCCGCTCGCGCCGCCGACCGACCTGCGCGCGGCCATGGACGAGCTCGGCCGGGAGGTCATGGAGGGCGCCTCGCCGGACAGCGCGCTGCGCGAGCTGCTGCGCCGCGGCCTGCCCGGCACGACCGGCCTGGACGACCTGACCGCGCGGCTGTGGCAGCGCCGGGCCGCGATCCAGCGCCGGCACCGGCTCGACGGGTCGCTCCAGGAGATCCGCCGACTGCTGGAGGAGGCGCTGGCGGCCGAGCGCCGCGAGCTGTTCCCGGACCCGGACGACGAGGCGCGGTTCCGCGAGGCGCAGCTGGACGCGTTGCCGCAGGGCACCGCGGGCGCCGTGCGGGAGCTGGCGAACTACGACTGGCGGTCCGCGCAGGCCCGCGAGTCCTACCGCCGGATCGAGGACCTGCTCGGCAAGGAGTTGCTCGACCAGCGGTTCCAGGGCATGAAGCAGGCCATGGAGAACGTGGACGGCGCCGACGTCGAGCGGATCCGCCGGATGCTGTCCGACCTGACCGACCTGCTGGCGCGCCACGCCCGCGGCGAGGACACGGCGGAGGCGTTCCGCGAGTTCATGCGCGAGCACGGCGAGTTCTTCCCGGAGAACCCGCGCGACACCGACGAGCTGGTCGACGCGCTGGCCGCCCGGTCCGCCGCCGCGCAGCGGATGCTGAACTCGATGACCGAGGAGCAGCGCCAGGAGCTGGCGTCGTTGAGCAGGCAGGCGTTCGGCGACTCGGGCATCGGCGCGCAGCTGTCCACTCTGGACGGGCTGTTGCAGGGGCTGCGGCCGGGCGAGGACTGGTCGGGCAGCGCCCGGTTCCGCGGCAACCAGCCGCTCGGGCTCGGCGAGGGCGCGCAGGCGATGGCGGACCTGGCCGAGCTGGACGCGCTGGCCGAGCAGCTCGCGCAGTCCTACCCCGGCGCGCGGCTCGAGGACATCGACTTGGAGGCGCTGATCCGCCAGTTGGGCGGCGAGGCGGGCGTCGACGCGCGCCGGCTCGCCGAGCTGGAACGGCAGCTGCGCGAGCAGAACCTGCTGGAGAAGGCGCCCGACGGCACGCTGCGGCTGACCCCGAAGGCGTTGCGGCGACTGGGCGAGACCGCGCTGCGCGGGGTGATCGACAGCGTCCGGGCGCAGGGCGCGCGGGACAACGACCGCGCGGGCGCGGCGGGTGAGCCGATCGGCAGCACCCGACCGTGGCGGTTCGGCGACACCGAGCCGTGGAACGTGCCGCGGACGGTGACCAACGCGGTGCTGCGGTCCGCGGGCGGCCCGGTGGCGCTGGACGTGGCCGACGTCGAGGTCAGCGAAACCGAGCAGCGGTCCCGGGCGGCGGTGGCGCTGTGCGTCGACACGTCGTGGTCGATGGTCCAGGACGGCCGGTGGGTGCCGATGAAGCGCACCGCGCTGGCGCTGCACCACCTGATCCGGACGAGGTTCCGCACCGACGCGCTCCAGCTGATCACGTTCGGCCGGCACGCCGAGGCGGTCGACATCGGCCACCTGACCGCGTTGGACGGGGTGTGGGAGCAGGGCACGAACCTGCACCACGCGCTGCTGCTCGCGGGCAGGCACCTGCGCCGGCACCCGGACGCGCAGCCGGTGGTGCTGGTCGTGACCGACGGCGAGCCGACCGCGCACCTGGAGCCGGACGGCACCGCCGAGTTCCACTACCCGCCGCTGCCGGAGACGGTCGCGCGCACGGTCGCCGAGGTGGACGGGCTGGCCAGGCTCGGCGCGTCGGTGACGGTGTTCCGGCTGGGCGACGACCCGCGGCTCGCGAGCTTCGTGGACCTGGTGGCGCGGCGCAGCGGCGGCCGGGTCGTGGCGCCGGACGTGGACGGGCTCGGCGCGGCGGTGGTGGGCGACTACCTGCGCAACCGGAGGCGGTGACCGGTACCGCGCGACCGGACCGGCACGTGCTCCGGTCACCCGACCGAAGCACGTGCCGAATCCTCCCGGGCGCACCGGCGGGTGCCGACCGACCCGGCTATTCCCGCTTTCCGCCGTTCGGGGCGGTGGTCCTCGTCATCCCGGTGGGCGGACGGATCCTTGAACCGGCGAGTTATCGTCGGAGCCATGCAGAGCTGGTCATCCACCCCAGTCCCGCGGGTCGCGGGTCAGCCCCGTCCTCTGAGGCTGTTCGACACCGCCACCGGCGAGGTCCGCCCGACCGCGCCGGGGCCGACGGCCGGGATGTACGTCTGCGGCATCACGCCCTATGACGCCACCCATCTCGGGCACGCGGCGACGTACCTCGCGTTCGACCTCGTCCACCGGGTGTGGCTGGACAACGGCCACGAGGTGCACTACGTGCAGAACGTGACCGATGTGGACGACCCGCTGCTGGAGCGCGCCGCGCGCGACCAGGACGACTGGGTGGTCCTGGCGATGCGCGAGACGGCGCTGTTCCGCGAGGACATGGTGGCGCTGCGCGTGCTGCCGCCGCGCCAGTTCATCGGCGCCGTCGAGGCCATCCCGGAGATCGTGGAGTCGATCGCGAAGCTCATCGCGGCCGGCGTCGCGTACCGGGTGGACGACCCGGAGTACCCCGACGTGTACTTCGACAAGGACGCCACGGGCCGGTTCGGCTACGAGTCGAACTACTCGACCGAGACGATGCTCGGCTTCTTCGCCGAGCGCGGCGGCGACCCGGACCGCGCGGGCAAGCGGCACCCGCTCGACGCGCTGCTGTGGCGGATGGCCCGTCCGGGCGAGCCCTCGTGGCCCTCGGAGCTCGGCGAGGGTCGTCCCGGCTGGCACATCGAGTGCAGCGCGATCGCGCTCAACCGGCTGGGCAGCGGCTTCGACGTGCAGGGCGGCGGGTCGGACCTGATCTTCCCGCACCACGAGTACAGCGCGGCGCACGCCGAGGCGCAGACCGGCGAGCACCCGTTCGCCCGGCACTACGTGCACAGCGGCATGATCGGCCTCGACGGCGAGAAGATGTCGAAGTCGCGCGGCAACCTGGTCTTCGTGTCCAAGCTGCGCGCGGAGAAGGTGGACCCGGGCGCGATCCGGCTCGCCCTGTTCGCCGGGCACTACCGGTCCGACCGCGCGTACACCGACGAGCTGCTGGCGGGGGCGAAGCAGCGGTTGGCGACCTGGCGGCGTGCTGCGGCACTGCCGGCCGCGCAGTCCGCCGAGGCGACCGTGGCCCGGCTGCGCGACCACCTGGGCGACGACCTGGACACGCCGTCGGCGCTCGCCGCGCTGGACGCGTGGGCCGCCGAGGCCTTGTCGACCGGTGGCACCGAGCAGTCCGCGCCGACGCTGTTCCGCGCGGCGGTGGACTCGCTGTTGGGCGTCGAGCTGTAGGACGGGAGGGGCCGCCCCGGTCGCCGGGACGGCCCCGCTCGCTCACGCGCCCAACGTCCAGCTGTTGAGCGTTCCGGTGTCCAGGAGCGCCTGGTCGCGGACCCGGAGCTTCCACGTGCCCGCCGCGACCTCGGACGAGGCGTCGACGGTGTAGGTCTTCTTGAGGTCGTCCGAGCTGCCGCCCGCCCGGTTGTGCAGGTTGTAGACCGTGCCGTCGGGCGCCACCAGGTCGACGATCAGGTCGCCGACGTAGGTGTGCGCGATGTCGACGGTCACCGCGGTGGTGGCGGAGGCGTTCCCGGCGCAGGTCAGCGTGATCTGGCTGTCCACGTCGGAGTTGTCGCCGATCGCCACGTCGGTGTCGTTGGTGACCGGCGAGCAGCCGCCGTCCGGCTTGGTGATCACCCACGAGAACGTGACGGCGGACGACTTGGCCGCCGCGTCGGTGACCGTCGCGGTGACCGAGGAGGTGCCCGCGGTCGTCGGCGTGCCGGACACCAGGCCCGACGTGCTGCCGCTCAGCCCGGCCGGGAGACCGGTGAACGCCCAGGTGTACGGGGTGGTGCCGCCGGTCGCCGCCAGCTGGAGGCTCGCCGGCGTGCCGACGGTGCCGGTCTGGTTGCCCGGGTTGGTCGCCGTCGGACCCGCCGGCACCACGCCGCCGGTGAACAGCAGCTTGTTCGGCGAGCCGGTGCCCGGGTTGGTGATCTTGTTCGGGGTGGACGCGCCGATCAGCGCGGTGGCCACCGCGGCCGGCGACGCGCTGGGGTTGTCCGCGAGGTAGAGCGCCACCGCGCCCGCGACGTGCGGGCTGGCCATCGAGGTGCCCGAGATGGTGTTGGTGGCCGTGTCGTTGGTGTTCCAGGACGACACGATGTTCTGCCCCGGCGCGAAGATGTCGGTGCACGTGCCGTAGTTGGAGAACGACGCGCGGGCGTCGGTGTTGGTCGACGCGTTCACCGTGATCGCCTCGGTCACCCGGGCGGGCGAGGAACTGCACGCGTTCGTGTTGGAGTTGCCCGACGCGACCGCGAACGTGACACCCGCCGCGATCGCGTTGCGCACGGCGGTGTCCGTCGCGGTGTCCGCGCTGCCGCCGAGGCTCATGTTCGCCACGGCGGGCTTGATCGCGTTCTGCGCGACCCAGTTGACGCCGCTGACGACCGCGGACGTGGAGCCGGAGCCCGCGCAGTTGAGCACCTTGACGGCGACCAGCTTCACCTCCTTGGCCAGGCCGTAGGACGTGCCGCCGACGGTGCCCGAGACGTGCGTGCCGTGGCCGTGGCAGTCGGTGTTGTTGCTGTCCACCGTGTTGGTGCCCCAGGTGGCGCGCCCGCCGAAGTCCTGGTGCGTCGTCCGGATGCCGGTGTCCACGATGTAGGCGTGGACGTTGGACGCCGTGGTGCCGTAGTTGTACTTGGAGTCCAACGGCAGGTCGCGCTGGTCGACGCGGTCCTCACCCCAGGACGGCGGGTTGTTCTGGGTGCCGGCGATGGTGACCGGCAGGTCGGCCTGCACGAACTGCACGCGCGGGTCCGCGGCGAGCCGGCGGGCCTGGGTGGCCGACAGCGAGGCGTGGAAGCCGTTCAGCGCGTGCTGCCAGGTCCGGCGGACCTCGCCGCCGTACTTCGCGACGAGCGTGGCCGCGGTCGTCGCGGACAGCGCGCGGGGCGAGGCCGAGTCGCGTAACGCGACCACGTACGAGCCGGGGATGGCGTCGGCGCGTTCGGCCCCGAGCACGTCGGCCTCCGCGTGCGCGGTGCCGGCCGTGCCGAAGGCCAGCGCGGTGGCCGACACGGCGGCGAGACCGAGCGCGGCCAGTCTGGAGGTGGTTCGGGCGTCTCCCATGTCAGGGTTCTCCCTCGGGCAGGGTGGCCCGACCGCGTCGGCGGGTGCGCCGGGCGGTACGGGCTCGCAGGGGTGGAGACGTTCGCGCGAACGCGGTGTTGCGACCTGGTCACCTGCATCGTCGGGACAAAACGGATGTCCGAACAGCCCCGTTAGTCGTAATCGTGCGGTAGGAGCGTTGCGCCCGTGATCGATCAGGAGCCGAAGCGCTCGGCCCGGTAGACCCGCCAGCGGTCCAGCATCGCGGGCATCTCGCGGTGCAGGAACTCGAAGAACTCGAGCGTTTCGGAGATGCGCCGACCTGCGGCGGAGTCGGCCCCGAGGGCATTCATGCCCTCGCGGAGCGGAGCTTCCCAGCGGGCCAGCGCCTGCTCGCGGCGGAACACGACCTCGTACCAGACGTCGTCGTACACCCGGTACACGTCACGACGTGAGCCCGCCTCGCGTTCACGGCTCACCATGCTCACCTGGGTCAGGTAGCGGACCGCGCCGGAGATCGCGGCGGGGGAGACCTGGAGCAGGTCGGCGAGTTCGGCGGCGGTCAGCGTGCCGGAGTCGGTGGCCAGGAGACCGGCGAACACCCGGGCCGGCATGCGGGCCATGCCCGCCTCGACGAACGCGGCGGCGAACCGCTCGATGAACCGCTGCACGGCCTGGTCGTCACGTTTGCCCACCTGGGTCACCGCCGCATCATCCCTTCGGGGGTTTCGATCGGGTGGCAGTTTATACGCTTCCTTAACTTCACGAGTTTGTGAAGACACTGTAGTTTGCGAACCATGACTGATGCGATATCCGTGTCGGGCCTGGTGAAGAATTTCGGCCCGACGCGCGCGCTGGACGGTCTCGACCTGACCGTCCGCACCGGCGAGGTGCACGGCTTCCTCGGCCCCAACGGCGCCGGCAAGTCGACCACCATCCGGGTTCTGCTGGGTCTGCTCCGCGCCGACGGCGGCACCGCCGAGCTGCTCGGCGGCGACCCGTGGCGCGACACCGCCGCCCTGCACCGCCGGCTCGCCTACGTGCCCGGCGACGTGAGCCTGTGGCCCAACCTCACCGGCGGCGAGGTGATCGACCTGCTGGGCAGGCTGCGCGGGGGACTGGACGAGACGCGGCGCAAGGACCTGCTGGAGCGCTTCGAGCTGGACCCGCGCAAGAAGGGTCGCACCTACTCCAAGGGCAACCGGCAGAAGGTCGCCCTGGTCGCCGCCCTCGCCTCCGACGTCGAGCTGCTCATCCTGGACGAGCCGACCTCGGGCCTGGACCCGTTGATGGAGGCGGTGTTCCAGGAGTGCGTGCACGAGCTGCGCGGCGAGCGGACCGTGCTGCTGTCGAGCCACATCCTGGCCGAGGTCGAGGCGCTGTGCGACCGCGTCAGCATCATCCGCAACGGCCGCGCGGTGGAAACCGGCACGCTCGCCGACCTGCGCCACCTGACTCGCACCAGCGTGTCCGCCGAACTCGTCGGCCCGCCGAACGGGCTCGCGTCGCTGCCCGGCGTGCACGACCTCAAGGTCGACGGCAACCGGGTGCGGTTCGAGGTCGACACCGACCACCTGGACGGCGCGCTGCGCGGCCTGGTCGAGTCCGGCGTGCGCACGCTGACCAGTCAGCCGCCCACGCTCGAGGAGCTGTTCCTGCGCCACTACGAGGACGAGCTGCCGACGGTGTCGTCATGAGCGCGCTGACCGGCACCGGCGCGCTGGTCCGGCTGGCGCTGCGGCGCGACCGCCTGCTGCTGCCGATCTGGTTCGTGGCGCTGGTCGGCGTCACGCTGTCCACCGGTTCGGGGCTGAAGACGCTGTACGGCACCGTGGAGGCGCGGCGGGAGCTGACCGCCACGGCCGACGGCAACCCGGCGTTCCTGGCCATGCTCGGGCCGCTCCACGACCCGTCGACCATCGGCGGCGTGCTGGCGTGGCGTTGGGGCGTGTTCGGCGCGCTGCTCATCGGCCTGATGAGCATGTTCCTGGTGGTCAGGCACACCCGCGCGGAGGAGGAGGCCGGTCGGCTCGAACTGGTCGGCTCCGCCGTGGTCGGCCGGCACGCGTCCCTCGCCGCCGCCGTGCTGGTGGTGCTCGCGGCCGACGTGGTGATCGGCCTCGCGGTCGCGGGCGGGTTGATCGGGCTGGACCAGCAGGCGGCGGGCGCGTTCGCGTTCGGCCTCGGGTTCACCGGCGTGGGCTGGGTGTTCGCGGGCGTCGGCGCGGTGACCGCCCAGCTGTCCGAGAGCTCCCGCACGGCCAACTCGCTCTCCGGCGGCGTGCTCGGGCTCGCCTACCTGCTGCGCGCGGTCGGTGACGCGGCGGGCGACCGCGGTCCGCAGTGGCTGACCTGGTTGTCGCCGCTCGGCTGGTTCGAGCAGGGCCGGCCGTTCGCGGGCGACCGCTGGTGGGTGCTGCTGCTCCCGGTGGCGCTGACGGCGCTGCTGGTGGCCTCGGGTGCGGTGCTCGCGACCCGGCGCGACATCGGCGCCGGCCTGCTGGCCACCCGGCTCGGGCCGGCGCGTGCGTCCGGATCGCTGGCCGGCGCGTTCGGCCTGGCCTGGCGGTTGCAGCGGGGCATGGTCGTGGGCTGGACGGTCGCGATGTTCGTGCTGGGCGCGGTGTACGGCGCGGTCGCGCGGGGCGTCGAGGACATGCTGGGCTCGAACGCGTCGCTGGCGAAGATCATCACCGCGATGGGCGGCGCGGGGAAGCTGGTGGACGTCTACCTCGCCTCGATCCTGGGGATCATCGGCCTGTTCAGCTCGATCTACGTGGTCACGGCCCTGCTCAAGGCGCGCTCGGAGGAGACCGACCTGCGCGTCGAGCCGGTGCTGGCCACGCCCGTGACGCGGACGCGCTGGCTCGCGAGCCACGCGGTGTTCGCCGTCGTCGGCACCGCGGTCGTGCTGGCCGCCGCCGGGCTGGGCGCGGGCCTCGTGCACGGCCTGCAAACCGGTGACGCGGGCCAGGTGCCCCGGCTCGTCGGCGCGGCGCTGGCGCAGTTGCCCGCCGCCTGGGTGGTCGCGGGCATCGCGCTCGCGCTGTTCGGGCTGTTCCCCCGGGTGACGGCGGTGAGCTGGGCGTTCCTGGTGATGTTCCTGGTGCTCGGCCAGCTGGGCCCGGTGCTCGGGTTGGACCGGTGGGCGCTCGACCTGTCGCCGTTCACGCACATCCCCAAGGTGCCCGGAGCGGACCTCACCGCCACCCCGCTGGTGCTGCTGACCGCGGTGGCCCTGGCGTTGGGGGTGGCCGGGTTCGTCGGGTTCCGCCGGCGCGACCTCGGCTGAAAGAGAACTTTCGAAAGAATGCTTTCAGATGTACCGTCGGGGCTGTGGACCTTCCCCAGCCCCGACGGATCACCGACGCCGAAGCGCTCAAGGCGTTGGCGCACCCGCTGCGCGTGTCCCTGCTCAACCACCTGATCGCGGTCGGGCCGCGAACCGCCAGCGAGTGCGCCGAGGCCGTCGGCTCCACGGCGTCCAACCTGAGCTGGCACCTGCGCCAACTCGCCCGGTTCGGGTTCGTGGCGCGGGTCGAGGGCACCGGCGGTCGGGACCGGCCGTGGCGCGCCACCGACATCGGCTACGAGATCGGCTCCTTTGACGACGACCCCGCCGTGCGCGCCCAGCAGGACGCCCTCGCCGTGCTGGGGCTCAACGAGGAAAACCGGCTCGCCCAGCGCTTCCTCGACCGCCGGCACGCGCTGCCCGACGAGTGGGTCGAGGCGGCGGGCATGCACGGCTACACGGTCAACGTCACCGCCGAGGAGCTCACCGGCCTGCTCGGCATGATCGACGACATCCTGCGCCCCTACCTGGTGCCGCTGCGCGCGGACGTGCCCGAGGGCGCCGTGCCCGCGCACATCGGCATCCGGGCGTTCCCCCGGTGACCGGCCCGCTGCGGCACGCACCGTTCCGCCGGCTGTGGCTCGCCGGGTTCGTCTCCGAGCTGGGCGACTGGGCGCTGCTCGTCGCGCTGCCCGTGTACGTCTACCAGCGCACCGGCTCGCCGGCCGCCACCGCGACCACGTTCGTGGTGGCGCTGCTGCCCGGCCTCGCGCTGTCCCCGCTCGCGGGCGTGCTCGCCGACCGGTACGACCGTCGCGCGCTGATGATCGTGGTGAGCCTCGCGCAGGCGGCCACCCTGCTTCCCCTGCTGACCGGCGACCTCGTGGTGCTCAACGTGGTCACCGCGGTGCACGCCGCCCTCGCCGCGCTCTTCGAACCGGCCGAGAACGCGCTGCTGCCGACCCTCGTGCCGCGGTCCGAGATCACCGCCGCCAACGGCCTGGTCGGGGTGGGCGGCACCCTCGCCCGGCTCGTCGGCGCGTCGCTGGGCGGCCTCGTGCCGGGCTGGACCGGCTTGACCGGCGTGGTCGTCGCCGACGTCGCGTCGTTCCTGGTCGCCGCGCTGCTGCTGGCGTTCGTCGGCACCCGGGACGAGCCGCGCGACCCCGGACCGACGCCGTGGCGGGCCTGGCTGGACGGCGTGCGCGCGATCCGGGGTCCGCTGCGCCCGATGGTCGGCGTGGTCGGCGGCATGGCGATCGGGCAGGGCATGTTCGTGGTGCTGTTCGTGGTGTTCGTCGCCGAACGGCTCGGCGGGGACGCGGCCGAGGTCGGGCTGCTGCGCGGGGTGCAGGCGGTCGGTGGTCTCGTCGGCGGGCTGCTGGTGGGCGCACTGGTCCGCCGGTGGGAACCCGGCGCGGTGTTCGGCTGGGCGGTGGTGGCGCTCGCACTGGTGTCCGGCGTCATCTGGAACGCGCCCACCACCGGGTTCGCCTTCTTCCTCGGCGCGTTCGCACTGGTCGGCGCGCCGGGCGTGATGGCGGGCGCGGGCCTGGCGTCGATCCTCCAACTGCACACCGAGGACGACACCCGAGGCCGGGTGTCGGCCACGTTCCTGAGCCTGTTCGACGGCGGTCAGGCACTCGGCATGACCCTGGCGGGCGTGCTCACGCCGGTGGTCGGACTGTCCGCGCTGCTCGACGGCCAGGCGGCGGTGATCCTGGCCGCCGGCGTCCTCGCGCTCACCACCACGGTCGGTCGACCGCGGGTCCGGCGACCGGCAGCGTGACGGTGAACGTGCTGCCCTCGCCCGGCCGGGAGCTGACCGCCACCGCGCCGCCGTGCGCCTCCACGATGCCCCGCGTGATGGCCAACCCGAGCCCCGCGCCACCCGGGCCCAGCTGCACGAACGGCTCGAAGATCCGGTCCACCTGATCGGCGGGCACGCCACCGCCGTGGTCCTCCACGTCCACCCACGCCATCGCGCCGCGCACCCCGCACCGCACCTCCACCGGCGAGCCCGGGCCGGACACCTTCACCGCGTTGGCCAGCAGGTTCGTCACCACCTGCACCAACCGGTCGGCGTCACCCCGCACCCGCGTCGGATCGCACCGGGCGACCAGCGGCACGTCGCTCAACCCGGCCGTGCCCTCGACCGCGTCCACCGCGTCGCGCACCACCAGGTCCAGCTCCACCGGCGTCGGGCACAGCAGCAGCCGACCGCTCTGCACCTTCGACAGGTCCAGCACGTCGTTCGCCAACCGCACCAGCCGGTCGGTGTTGTGCACCGCGATCGACACCAGCTTCTCGGCCTGCTCCTCCAGCGCGCCGAACCGGCCCGTCGCCAACAGCTCCAGCGACCCGTGCACCGAGGTCAGCGGCGTCCGCAGCTCGTGGCTGACCAGGGCGACGAAGTCGTGCTTGGCCTGCTCCACGTCCCGTGCCGCGAGCGCCGCCTGCACGACCGCGCACTCCAACTCGACCCACGCGCCGAGGTCGGCCAACCACCGCCGCTGCCGCTCGTCCAGCTCGCGCGGCCGGCGGTCGATGACGCACAGGGTGCCGATGTGCTGCCCCGACGGCGCGCTGATCGGCTGACCCGCGTAGAACCGCAACCGCTCGTCGCGCACCGCCGGGAACTCCCGGAACCGGGTGTCCGCGGCCAGGTCGGGCACCTCGAACACGTCGTCCTGGCGGATCGCGAACGAGCACACCGAGACGCTGCGCGGCGTTTCGGTCGCGGTCAGCCCGACGCACGACTTGAACCACTGCCGGTCCTCGTCCACCAGGGTGACCAGCGCGATCGGCGCCTCCAGCACGTCGCACGCCAACCGGGTGATCCGGTCGAAGCGCTCCTCGCGCGGGGTGTCGAGCAACCGCAGCGCGCGCAGCGCGGCGAGGCGGTGCGGCTCGGCGTTCCAGGACTCGTCGCTCATCCTCGGGAGTATCGGCAGGTCGACGCCCGGAAGCGTTCGCCTTC
The DNA here is from genome assembly GCF_040642015.1 of Actinosynnema sp. NPDC020468. Lineage (NCBI taxonomy): Bacteria > Bacillati > Actinomycetota > Actinomycetes > Pseudonocardiales > Pseudonocardiaceae > Actinosynnema > Actinosynnema sp. NPDC020468. The sequence continues at coordinate 121,985 of NZ_JBFAEO010000010.1, read as the reverse complement.
ACCGCTTCGAGTGAACCTCTGCGCTCGCCGCACGCGTGTCGGTCACCCGAACCGCCCCCGTCCGGCGCACGGGGTTCGCGACAAGGATCGAGAACACCGTGGTGCAGTACGAGGACCGGCTCATCGCGTGACGGCACCCCCGACGGGCGATGGAGGCGACCCTCACCCGGTCGGCAGGCCTCTTCGGGTGAGCAGCACCGCCGCGGTGACGGCCGTGGCCACCGCCGGCGCGAGGAACGCCGCCGTCGCGTCCAGGTGGTAGAGCGGCACGAACGCGAGCGGTGAGACCGCCGCGCCCAGGAACCGCAGCGCCTGCACCACCGACACCGAGCCGCCCGGGGTGTCGCCGCGCAACGCGATCGCGTTCAACCCGACCACCACGGCCTGCGACAACGCGCCCGCCGCCGCCCACAGCACGCCGACCGCGACCAGGTTCGGCAGCACGCCCACCAGCGCCACCACCACCGCGCCCACCACCGCGCCGACCCGGGCCGACCGGCGCGGACCGACGTGGTCGACGAACCAGCCGGTGAGCCGCGCGGTCGCGATGCCCGCCACCCCGAACCCGGTCAGCAGCAGCCCGCGTTCGCCGGACGTGAGGCCGAAGTCGTCACCCAGCCGCAGCGCCACCAGGTAGGACAACCCGCCGAGACAACCCCACACCACCATCCCGGTGCCGGCCAACCGCAGCGTGCGCCACGTCCACGCGCTCCGCAGTCCCGGTCGCTGTTCGCGCGGCGGGTCGGCGGGCAGCCCGCCGACCGCGAGCCCCACCGCCACCACGGCCGCTCCCGCGAACGCCCACCGCCACGACACCTCGGCCGCCAGCCCGCCGACCAGCGGCGCCGTCGTCTGCCCGGCCGCCTGCATGGACGCGAACAACCCGAGGCTGCGCCCCAACCGCTCGGCCGGCGTCACCGCCGCGATGGTCGCCAGCAGCAGGGGAGTGGTGAACGAGTTCGCCGCGCCCTGGAGCGCCCTACCGGCGAGCAGGACCGGGAACGTCCACGCGACCACGCACAGCACCGACGCCAGCGCGTACACCACGTACGCCACCAGCACCGTCCGCCGGGCGCCCCAGCGCGCGCCCAACGCCCCCGACACCACCATGAGCGCCGCGAACGGCAGCAGGTAGGCGGTCAACGATCCGGCGGCCACCCCGGCCGACACCCGGAAGTCCCCGCCGATCTCGGGCAGCACCGACGACGTGACCGCGCCGCCGAACGGCCCGAGGAAGCCACCCGCGTACAGCGCCGCGACGGCGATCCGACGTCGGGGGTGGCCTCCGGCCCCCGGTTCGATCGTCCCCCGTGCCACCGACATCTTCGCGAGACCTCCGTCCGGACCACGCCCCTGCCGGGTCCCCTTGCCCGGACCACGTGTCCTGCCGCCGGGTCCTCCGTCCAGGCCCCGAGTCGCTCCGCCGGACTCCGCGCGTGCGGGCCTCTCCGTCCGGACCTCGTGCGATCGGGGCTTTCCCCGCCGGACCCGCGCGCCGTCGAGCCCCTGTGAGGACCCTGCGGCCGGTCGGACCCCGGAGGCCGGGACCCGCGCGCGTGGTCCGGGTTCGCCGGGTCGTCCTCCGTCGGGAGGAACCCGCGCGCGGCGCGTTCCGGTACCCCGGCGGCGTGATCCGGTGGTGTGACGCGCGCCGCGGCCGCCTACAGGCCCGTCGGACCCCGGCCCGGTCCCCGGCCGCGGCGGCGCAGGTAGCGCTCGAACTCGGCCGCTATGGCGTCGCCGCTGGCCTCGGTGATCTCGATCTCCGCGTCGCCGCGCTCCTCCAGCGCCCGGACGTAGTTGCGCACGTCCTCGTCCTCGTCAGCCATCTCGCTGACCGTGCGCTCCCACTCCTCGGCCTGCTCCGGCAGCGCGCCCAGCGGCACCTCGACGTCGAGCACCTCCTCCACGCGGTGCAGCAGCGCGAGGGTGGCCTTCGGCGACGGCGGCTGCGACACGTAGTGCGGCACCGCGGCCCAGAACGAGATGGCCGGCACACCCGCCTGCACGCACAGGTCCTGGAACACGCCCACGATGCCCGTCGGACCCTCGTAGCGGGACCGCTCCAGCCCGAACTTCGCGGCCGCCGCCGCGTCGTAGGCGGTGCCGGTCACCGGCACGGGCCGGGTGTGCGGGGTGTCCATCAGCAGCGCGCCCAGGGTCACGACGGTGGTGACGCCCAGGTTGTCGATGTGCTCCAGCAACTCGGCCGCGAACTTCCGCCACCGCATGTTCGGTTCGATCCCGTGCACCAGCACGACGTCGGTCGACGAGCCCGGCGGGCGGCACACCGACAGCCGGGTGGTCGGGAACTCCACCCGCCGGGTGATTCCGTCCACCATGCGGACCGTCGGTCTCGTCACCTGGAAGTCGTAGTAGTCGTCGGGGTCGATCTCGGCCAGCGGCGTGGCGTCCCAGGTGAGTTGTAGGTGCTCGATCGCCGTGCTGGCTGCGTCGCCCGCATCGTTCCAACCCTCGAACGCCGCCACCATGATCGGGTTGGTGAGCGGTTTCGCGGGGTCGAAGGGTGTCTGGGCGGCCTGGTCCGGATCGGTCACGGCGTCAGACTACGACCCTCGGCGCGCCCCCGACGCCGTAGGCGTGGCGCGCGTCGGCGCGTGTCTCGGGGCCGGGCCGGGTACACCCGCCGCGAACTGCGCGAACCTTCCGGTCGATCATCGTTTTCACCCTCGGCGGATGTGTTCTTCGCCGCCCGCGTGCCCGGGTTCGGGATCGATCAGGGGAGACTGGTGCCCGATCGCGCGGAATCGTCCGGATCGGGAGGGGACGCGGTGGGCCTCGAAGCCGTGCTGTGGGACATGGACGGCACGTTGCTGGACTCGGAGAAGCTCTGGGACATCCCGCTGCGGGAGTTCACCGAGAAGCTCGGCGGCACGTTGTCGCACGCCACCAGGCAGGCCATGGTCGGCTCCAACACGCTGACGACCATGACCCTGCTGTTCGCCGAGGTCGGCGTGGAACCGACCGACGCGGACCTGCGCGACGGCGGGGAGTGGATCAAGCGCCGCACCGAGGAGGTGTTCCGCGCCGGGCTGCCGTGGCGGCCGGGCGCCCCCGAGGCGTTGCGCGCGGTCCGCGACTCCGGGATCCCGATGGCGCTGGTCACCTCCACCGAGCGCGGGCTGACCGAGGTCGCCCTGGACACGATCGGGCGTCACCTGTTCGACATCACCGTGTGCGGCGACGAGGTGGACGGGCTGAACAAGCCGCTGCCCGAGCCGTACCTCAGGGCGGCCCGGTCGCTGGGCGTCGACCCGACGCGCTGCGTCGCCGTGGAGGACTCGCCCACCGGCGTGCGCTCGGCCGTCGCGGCAGGCTGCACGGTGCTCGTGGTGCCGTGCGACGTGCCGGTGCCCGAAGGCGAGCGCCGCGTGTTCCGGGAAACCCTCGAAGGGGTCGACCGCGCGACGCTCGCCGGGCTGCTAGACCGTTGACACCTGCTTGACCTGCGCGTTCCTCGTCGCGGGGTCGATCAGGAGGCCGAACACCACGCCGAGTCCGAGCCACAGCGCGGCGGTCTCGAACAGCGACGCGACGCGGAAGTCCCACAGCACGTCGCTCGGCATGTCGGCGGGCACCGGATCCGGCGGCGCCGGGAACAGCACCAGGATCAGGACCACGCCGATCACCACGGCCACCGTGACGATCGTGGACGAGATCGGCTGCGGCAGGTGTGCCAGCCTCGAGGCGAGGAAGCTCGCCGCGAACACCAGCAGCAGACCGGCCGCGATCACGCCCAGGTAGAGCACCGTGCGGTAGTCCACGGTGTCCGGGTTGCCCACCGCGGGCGGGTTCGCCGGGTACTTGATCGCGGGCAGCACGGCCGCCGCCCCGTACACGGCCAGCGCCAGGGTGACGCTGCGGCTGAACGGGGTGCGGTTGACGAACCAGCGTCGCGACCCCGCGTAGGCGGTCGCGAACAGCGCGCCGACGGCCAGGCCGACGACCACGGCGGCGAGCACGCCACCGAGCAGCTGGGTGCCGCGGCCGAACATCTCGGCGTGCTCGTGACCTGCCTCTTCGGCGGGTTCCGTCGCCGCGCGCGCCTCCTCGATGGCGAGCGCGGCCTTGATCGGAACCTCGACGACGATCAGACCGACGAGTCCGGCGAGCAGGCCGGCAACGCCTCCCGCCGCGATTCCGCGCAGCAGGAAGCTCTTGTAAGTGCTCAAGGCGTCCCAGCCCCTAGTGGCAGGGGACGCCGAGCGCGTGGCGCCCGTCGTGGAAGAACTCGTGGACGGTCTCGGCCGCTTGGCCGAGCGCGATCCCGTTCTCCTGGAGGACGACCCACGCGACGAACAGCGCGACGAGCGCCACCGCGTAGGCCCATTTCGGGATGGGAACGGTCAAGGGGAGTGCGGGGCTCGTCATGACGGCCTCCTCCATACCTCGTGGAAGGTCAACAACAACACGTGCCGCAGCCGGTCTCCTGACTCCCGGATCGACGCCGTGCCCGCGTCTTCCCAGCCGCACCGTGCGGCCAGTGACGTTCTCGGCGGGTCGGCTCCCCGGTCACAGTGGCGAGGACCGCGCCGGATTCACACCGGCTTCCCGTCCACTGCGGCGCAGGTGACCGTAGATCTCCCGGACCACTGCGCACAACCGGCCGGACGAGTTGTCACGCACCTCACCTCGGCGGAAGCGGGCAGTCCCCGCACGTGCCACCGCCGTCGAGGCGGTAGTAGAGGCAGCAACTGCGCCGCCGGAACGCCACCTCGCCGGGGAACGGCACGAACTCGCCGGACCCGGCGAACGGGTGCTCGCCCAACAGCCGTTCGCCCAGGTCCACGCACTCCTCGGCGGTCCGCTCACCGCTGCGCGCGACCGTGCGCAGCGCACCCGCCATGGACGACGCGGCGTTGCCCCACAGCAGTCCCTCGGCCACCGGGACGACCCGCCGCAGCGCGGCCACGACCGGCGCCAACGACTCGGCGACGGTCGCCGTCCCACCCACCGGTTCCCGCAACCTGACCCGGAACCCCTCCGGCCCGTAGTGCCACCACACGTTGTCCGGCCGGATGTCCGGCACCGCCTCGCCCACCGCGTGCGCCGCGACCACCGGACACGTCAACCGCGCCGAGTACCCGAGGAAGAACAACGACGCCGCCACCCGTGCCTCACCGGCCCGGTACCGCTCGCCGATCCGCCCGACGGTCTCCCCGAGCGCCGGCCCGTCGAGCAGTTCGGTTCCGGCCCGCCACCCGTCGTCCGGCCGACCGACGTCGAGGGCGAAGAACGGGCTCAAACCCCGGACGCGGCGGAGCGCGGCCAGCACGCGGGCGTAGTCGGACACCCGACTAGTCTGCCCGTCGTGAACGCCCTGGGGTTGGGGCTGGCCCTCGGGTTGGCCGCGAGCATCAGCCCCGGCCCCCTGTTGGTCCTGGTCGTGACCTCGGCCCTGCGCTCGGGCTGGCGCGCCGGCGCCCTGGCCGCCTGCGCCCCGCTGCTGTCGGACTCGGTGGTGGTCGCGATCACCCTCCTCGTGCTGGACCGACTCCCGGCCCGAGCCCTGGCCGTCATCGGCGTCGTCGGCGCGGTGTTCGTGGTGTGGAGCGGCGTGCAGACCATCCGCGAAGCCCGCACCGCCACGTTGTCCGGCGACGCGCCCCGCATCCCCCTCCACCGCGCGGCCTTGATCAACATCCTCAACCCGCACCCGTGGGTGGCGTGGGCAACGGCCCTCGGCCCGCTGACCGTCACCACCTGGCGCCAGTCGCCCGCGTCCGGAATCGCCCTCCTGCTCGGCTTCTACCTGACCCTCGTCGGCGGCAAGGTCATCGTCGCCGCCCTGGTCTCCCGAGCCCGCCGCCGACTGAGCGACCCGACCTACCGCCGCACTCTGACCGCCGCCGGCGCACTCCTGATCCTCGCCGGCGCGGCCCTGGGCCTCGAGTTCGCCACCTACGGCACCTGACCCACGCCCACCCGAAGCCGAACAAGCCGAACCCCGAAGACGAACCTCGAAGCCGAACCTCGAGGACGAACCTCGACCGGCCGACACCACCGCCCGGCTGATCGACTCGGTCGCGTCGGCTCCGGTCACGTGACCGAGTCGATCACGCGCGGCGGTCGGTCACGGCATGTAGAACGTCATCAGGTCGGCCCGCACCGGCGGGAACAGCGCGTACATCAGGTCCGCCTTCGGCCCGGGGTAGACGTCGGCGAACCGCGCCTGCAACCCCTTCATGCCCCACGGCCCGTACAGCAGCGCCGCCACCATGTCCGGAGCCACGCCCGCACCGCCCTCGGCACCCGGACCCTGCATCCGGCCACCGGCGACGACCGGCCCGACCACCCCGTCCGCGAACGGCATCCGCAGGTGCGACCGGAAGAACGACACCAGCACCTCGCCCGCGTCGAACCCCGCGTCCCGCAACCGCGCCCCGAACACCGGCCGCAACCGGTCGAACAACGCCACCGGATCGGCCACCCGCACGTAGTACGACTCGGCCTGCTCCGCCGCCGGCGCCAGGAACGGCTCGACCGCGTCACCCGCCACCGTGTCCGGCCGCTCGGTCACCTCGGCCGCCTCGGACAGCACGAGCAGCGCCCGTGCCGCGTCGACGTCCACCGCCGCCTGCTCGCACAACCGCACCCCCTCCTCGGGAGGCGTCGTGCGCCCGGTGGCCACCGGCACGCCGGCCCGCTCGACCACCCACTCGGTGCTGCCCGCGCGCTCGACCAGCCACCGCCACAACCCCGCCGAGTGCGGCATGAACAGATCCGCCCGCTCCTGCTCACCCGCCTGCAACGACGCCATGGCCGGGATGTCCGCGACCGTCGCCCGCCGGATCGTGTGCCCCTCGGTGACCGGCTTCCCGGTGACGGCCCGGGTCGCCGAGATCGGCACCGCGTACCCGTACCCGAACTGCCGGTAGAAGTACGGGATCCCGAGCATCACCTGGGTGAGGTGCCCGCGCCGCGCCGACAGCTCGTGAGCCCACGCCACGAGTCGCCGGACGAGCCCGCGCCCCTCGTACGCGCGGTCGGTGGCCACCAGTTCGATCTGCCCGGCCGGGATCTCCACCCCGCCCAGGTGGAGCGTCTCGTCCAGCAGCGTCAAGGTGGACACCACCCGATCACCGTCGACCACCACCGCGCACCGCTCCCACCCGGCGTCGGGGTCCTCGACCACGAGTCGGTGGTCGACGGCGTCGTCGGCCGTCCCCCGATCGGTCAGCAGCGCGCCGATCCGATCCAAGTCCCCGGGTTGTGCCACGCGCAACACCAGATCGTCACCCACCGGGCAAGTCTGGCCACCTCCAATCCCGCCGGGCCACCGATTTTCGTTGGCGCCGAACGACGTCGTGATCGACAATCCGCCCCATGCCCTGGCTCCCCGCCGACTTCGCCCACCCGACCCGAGTGGACCTGGGCACCGGCCACCACCTGCGCCCGATCCGCGAGTCCGACGTGGACCTGGACCACCCGGCCGTGATGGGCTCCCGCGACCGCCTGTGGTCCCTGTACGGCGAGAAGTGGGGCTGGCCGCCGGCAACCATGACCCACGAGCAGGACCGCGCCGACCTGGCCCGCCACGAGCGCGAGCAGAACGCCCACGAGTCGTTCAACTACGCCCTCTTCGACAACGCCGAAACAGCCCTCCTCGGTTGCGTCTACATCGACCCGGCCGACGACGCGCTCATCTCGTGGTGGGTGGTGGACGACCACGTCGGCACCGCCCTCGAACGCGCCCTGGACGCCTTCGTCCCCGCCTGGATCGCCCGCGACTGGCCCTTCACGAGCCCCCGCTACGCGATCTGACCCCGCCCACCGCCCACCGCGCCGGTGGGCCGCGCCGATCGCTTCGAGCAGGTGCGCGGCAGGGGCCGGCACGTCGGCGGCCGGTCACCGGTCGAGCAGGTCGCCCTGCTGGTCACGGCGCTCCGGAACGGTGCCGGGACGCGGCGTCGGTGAGGGTGAGGCGGGCGGCGTGCTGGGAGTTGCCGTACCCGCGATCACCCACGGCTCGTGGTGTGCGACCCGGCGCCCACTCGGGCACGCAGGCGCGGCACAGAGGCGCGGCATAGAGGGATGGACGCTTCGCCCGCCCGCAACGCTTCGAGTTCCGCCCACGCCTCCGGCGACACCTCGCGGAGGTCGGTGAACCTCCGCAGGGCGGACGACGTCAGCCGCCGGCCATCTCGCACACCGGCACGTTGCTGCCGCGGAGCCACGCGGTCCTGCCCATGGCTGCCACCACCAGTCCCAACCCCGTTGTGCCCGGCGCGCGATCGGTGCCCGGCTGATCACCACGCCCGATCGGCGTGCTTCCGAGGGGCTCAGGGGTCAGCTGATCACCTCCCTGTAGGTTTCGTAGACGTCCCACTCGCCCAGCGTGCTGTGGTCCAGCGGATCGCCGAACCACGTCCTCAGCGCCGCCTCCAGCGTCGTGGGCGAGGTGCCGGACCAGGCCACGTAGCCGTCCGGGCGGACCAGGAGCGCGGCGGCCGGCGGCGGTGTGGTGGGGTGTTTCCGGTGTAGTTCCACTCGGTCCGACCAGCGTTCGGCGATCGGGGTGAGCGCGTCCGCTGCCTCGTCGTCCAGGAGCAGCAGCAGGGGTTTGCCGGGCCTGCTCAGCGTGGTGACGGTGGTGTGGTCGGTGAATGTCAGGTCCGGCAGCCACTTCCCGACCAGCGCGCCGGTGTCGGGCAGGTCGTAGGTGGTGTCGCCGCCGGACAGCAGGTGGGACAGGCGGGCGACGGCCGGGGCGTCCGCCAGGAGTTCGGTGAGGACTTCGCGGAGTGCGGTGATGTTCGGGCCGGGGGACAGGAGTGCCGTCTGGGCCCGGCTGTGGGTGATCACGCGTTCGCCGACCGGGCGGCGTTCGGACTCGTAGGTGTCCAGCAGACCTTCCGGCGCCCAGCCCTTGACCTCCGCCGCGAGCTTCCAGCCCAGGTTCAACGCGTCCTGCAACCCCAGGTTCAACCCCGGACCGCCGATGCCGGACTGGACGTGGGCCGCGTCGCCCAGCAGCAGCACCCGACCTCGGCGGTAGCGGTCGGCGATGCGGGAGTTCGTGCCCTCGCTCCGGCGGCTCAGGGCCGGGTGGTGCGGCTCCGGGGGTTCGCTCATCGGGAGGTCCGCGCCGAGCACCCGCTTCACGGCCTGGCGCAGCTCGGCCAGGGGCATCTCGGTGGTGTCCGGCTCGTCGGTCTGCTCCCACTCGATCGCCGCGACCCGGTACACGCCCGGTTCGAACATGCCGAAGACGAACACGCCGCGCTCGGTCCGGTGGAACGTGCCCGGCCACAGGAGCCCGACGCCCGGCACGTGGAGCTGCCCCGAGTCCGGCACCGCGACCGGCTCGTCGACGCACACCTGGCCGCTCCGGGTGACCATGCCGTGCTGGGTGACGCCCGGGAAGTCGATGCCCGACCGCTTGCGCACCAGGCTGGAGCCGCCGTCCGCGCCGACCACCCAGCCCGCGGTCAGCTCGTACGGGCCGTCCGGCCCGGTCACCCGCAGGACCACGTGGTCCTCCTCCCGGGTGAGGTCGGTGACCTGGTGGCCGCGGTGCACCCGCACGCCACCGTGCTTCTCCAGCACCTCGGACAACCTCCGCTGCGGCACGGGCAACAGGTGCAGCGCGTTGTCGTCCATTCCGGACAGGTCCAGCGGCAGCGCGCCGAACTGGAACGACGACGCGGGGGAGGGCGGGTGCGGGCTGCCGGTGATCAGCTCGTGGACACCCCGGCGGTCCAGGGCCTGCACGACCTGGCCGACCAGGCCGTTCGCCCTGGGGTAGGCGGACCGCTCGGGCAGGGCGTCGAGGACGAGGGGTTCGACCCCGTTGCGGAGCAACTCGCCGGCGAGCATGAGGCCGTTGGGGCCGGCGCCGACGATGACGACGGTGCTGTGCATGGGTTTTCTCCTTGTGGACATGGCGAATAGACCTCGGGTGTGCCGAGGCGTCGACTGACGAGCAGGCGGGAGGAATTCCCTGAGGTGGGCAGCACGGGATCACGACGGGAAGGCGTGACAGCGGCTCCCGGCGCGGTGCGCGCGCGGCTGTGATCGAACCGGGTGTCCTGGACGGTCCCCGGGATGACTAGCGGGTGGCCTCGGGCAGTGCGCGGTGATCGCGGCGGGTCGAGACCGGTGTGTGAAGGTCGGACGGGTGGAGTTCGAACGGGTGGGGGAGTGGGGTGATCGTCAGGCGACCTCCGGTTCCGGCAGCCCGGCGGAGATCTCGGCCAGCGCACGGGCGACCAGCGTGTCGATCTCCACCGGCGGATCGGTGCGCAGCCACTGCTCGGTCGCGACCTGGATGGCCGCTCCGACCGCCGCCGCCACCAGGCGCGGGTAGAAATCGTCACCGCTCGCCGCGATCCGCTCCGCGATCGCCACCGCCAGCTCGCGCTCGACCAACGAGTTGGTCCGCAGGAACTCGCCCACCAGCGCGGGCTCGGTGACCATCATCCGCACCCCGGCCGTCCAGACCGGGTCCGGCGGCTGCTCCTCGGCGAACTGGCGCAGCGTCGCGGCGATGATCGCGGGCCACAGCGGCTCGTCGGACGGCCTGCCGCGCAGGTCGGCCGCCGCCTTGACCACCCGGTCGTAGTGCCGGGACGCGATCGCCTCCGCCTTGCTGGAGAAGTAGTTGTTGAAGGTGCGGGGTGACACCCCGGCCGCGGCCGCGATGTCCTCCACCAGGACGTTGTCGAGGCCGCGCTCCACCGCCAGCCGGAGGGCGGCCAGGCTCAGCGCCTGCCTCGTCTCCAGCTTCTTGCGTTCGCGTAGACCGATGGGTTCGTCCATGGGTCCACGGTAGCGGAAAAGTGCGGGGCAGGCAAGCTTGCGCGTCCCGAAATCTTGCAGTCGACCTCCGGGAGGTCGGCGCGCTCCGGGGGATGCGAGGATGAACCCTCGTGAAGACCTTCGACGAGCTGTTCGCCGAGCTGAGCGAACGCGCACGAACCCGCCCTGAGGGGTCAGCCACCGCCGCCGCCCTGGAGGCCGGCGTCCACGCGCAGGGCAAGAAGGTGCTGGAGGAGGCGGGCGAGGTCTGGATCGCGGCCGAGCACGAGTCCGACGACCGCCTCGCCGAAGAGGTGTCCCAGCTGCTCTACCGCGTGCAGGTGCTGCTGCTCGGCCGCGGGCTCACGCTGGAAGACGTCTACAAGCACCTGTGACCGACCGCGGCGGCACGCCCGACCGCCGGGCACCACGCGCGGCGGGCGTCCGGCGCGTCCGGTCGGCCTGATGTCCGGCGTCCTCGCCGGTTTCGTGCCCATCTGGGTGCTGACCGCGGTCGGGTTCGCGGCGGCGCGGTCGGACGTGCTCGGCGACCGCGCGGAAACCGTCCTCGGCCGGTTCTCGATCTACCTCGCCATGCCCGCGCTGCTGTTCACCACGCTGCTCGGCACCGACCCGGCCAGACTCGCCCACCGCGGCCTGCTCGCGTTCGTGATCGGCACCGCGGTGACGGCCACGATCGGGATGCTGGTCGAGTGGCGCGTGTTCCGCCGCCCGCTGCCCGACCGGGTGTTCGGCGCGATGGCGGGCTCCTACGTGAACTCCGGCAACCTCGGCATCCCGGTCGCGGTGGGCGTGCTCGGTGACTCGTCGTTCATCGTCGCGGTGCTGCTGTTCCAGCCGCTGGTGATGGTGCCGCTGGTGCTGGCCGCCGTGGAGGTCGGCTCGGGTGAACGCGGCGCGCTGCGGACCCTGGTGCTGCTGCCGGTGCGCAACCCGATCGTCCTGGCCTCGCTGCTGGGCGTCGTCCTGGCCGCACTCGGGTGGCGCCCGCCCGAGCTGATGCTGAAGCCGCTGGAGGCGCTGGGCGCGGCCGCGGTGCCGACCGCGCTCGTGGTGCTGGGTCTGTCCCTGAACGTCGCGCCGCGCCGGGAGAACCTGGCCGAGGCGGGCGTCGTGGTGGCGCTGAAAACCCTGCTGCACCCGCTGGTCACGTTCCTGGCCTGCCTGGCGCTCGACGTCCAGGGCCCGCTGCGGCTCGCCGCCGTGGTCTGCTCCGCGCTGCCGACCGCGCAGAACGTCTACGTGCTGGCCAGGCAGTACCGGCCGGACGCCGCCCTGACCCGGGACTCGGTGCTGCTGTCCACCGCGCTCTCCATGGTCACGCTGTCCGCCGTCGTCCTCCTGCTCAGCCGCTAGCGCGCTCCCGCACGAACAGCGACTGCGCCGTGCGCGCCACCGGACCCCGCGCGTCGTGCAGGACGCTGCCGGCCACGCCGACGCCCTCCGCGCCCACCTCCGTCGTCGCCTCCAGCGCGAACCACGGACCCGTCGGCCGGCGGTGCAGGTGCACCGTCAGGTCGGTGTTGATCGCGTACCACTTCGCGAGGTCCACCCGGCTGGACACGCCGCTCGCCGAGTCCGCCACGGTGAACAGCCGCTGGACGTCGGTCGGCTCCTCGTCTTCGACCACCGCCACCAGCGGCCTGGCCCACACCGTCGCGTCACCGGGCGTGAAGACGCCGCCGCGGACCACGCGCCACTCCATCGCGGACAGGTACCCGTACCGCCAACCCCCGGGCACCTCCATCACCTCGCACGCCTCCGGTGCCGGCAGGCGCACCGAGTCGGGCGTGGCGACCGCGGCCGAGTCGCCGGCGACGATCCGCCACGCGCTCGCCCGCAGGACCGGCCTGCCCTCGTGCGCCAACTCCGCCGACAGCAACTCGACCGACCGGCCGGGCCGCTCCACCCGCGCCGACACCGACAGCTCCGCCACCGGCACCGGGCCGAGCACGTCGAACAACACCCTGCTCAGCACCGCCTCCGGCCGCGGCGCGCACCTCTCGAGCGCGCGCGCCAGCAACGCCGACGGCGGCCCGAGGTGCTGGCTCTCGCTCGACCACGGACCCGCGGTGTGCGGGGTCGCGGCGAACCGGTCACCGCCCAAGGGCCGGTAGAACGCCGGCACTAGTCGGCCCGGTCCAGCACCGTCTCCACGCCCGCGTCCGGCTCCGGCCACCCCGGGTAGGGCGGCGGGGTGCCGTCGAACGCCGGGCACAGCGCCTTGTGGTCGCAGTAGTCGCACAACCGGCTCGGGTTCGGCCGGAAGTCGCCGGACTTGGCGGCGCGCAGGATCGCGTCCCAGATCGCCTCCAGCGTCCGCTCGAACCGGCTCAGCTCCGACTCGTCCGGCGTGTACGCCAGCGCCTGCCGGTCGGCCAGGTACATCAGCCGCAACTGCCGCGGCACCACACCGCGCAGCCGCCACAGCACCAGCGCGTAGAACTTCATCTGGAACAGCGCCTTCGCCTCGCCCACCTCGCGCGGCGCGGCGCCCGTCTTGTAGTCGACCACCCGGATTTCACCCGTCGGGGCGACATCCACCCGGTCGACGTACCCGCGCAGCAGCACGCCCGAGGGCAGCTCCCACTCCACCAGCAGCTCGCGCGCGTCCGGGTCGAACCGGCGCGGGTCCTCCAACCCGAAGTACCCGTCCAGCAGCCCCTCGGCCGACGACAGCCACTCGCCCTCCTCGGGCTCCTCCGCGCCCTCGAACAGGTCGGCGAACTCGGGCCGCTCGGCCTTCACCCGCGCCCACGCCGGACCCACCAGCGACCGCGCCGCCTCGGGCACCCGCTCCTGCTTGGGCAGCGCGAACAGGTCCTCCAGCACCGCGTGCACCACGGTGCCGCGCACCTGCGCCCGCGTCGGCTTCTCCGGCAGCCGGTCGACCGCCCGGAAGCGGTACAGCAGCGGGCACTGCTTGAAGTCGCCCGCACGCGAGGGCGACAGCGCGGGCCTGCGAACAGGGCGCTCGGTGATCGTCGGCACTGCCATGCCCAGAACCATAGACAAGACCACCGACAAGATCGTCCCGCCGCGATCCAACACGTCGGTCCCACACTCCGGGACCTAGGCTCTGCCCGTGACGACCACGGGTGGTTGGCGACGGCAGCTCGACCGGGAGGGCGGACTGCCGCTGTTCCGGGCCGCCGGGGTGCCCGTGCTGCTCGCGCCGTCCTGGTGGCTGGGCTCGGCGGTGGTGGTCGCCCTGTACGCGCCGCTGGTCGGCAGGCTCGCCCCCGGCACCGGCGGCCTGACCGGCGTGCTGGTGGCGGCGACCTTCGCGGTGTTCCTCGGACTGTCCGTGCTGGCGCACGAGCTGGGCCACACGCTGGTCGCGCTCCGCCTCGGGCTGCCGGTGCGCAGGCTGCGGCTGTTCCTGCTCGGCGGCGTCTCCGAGGTGATGCGCACCCCGGCGAAACCGGGGCACGAGGGGTTGATCGCCGCGGCCGGTCCGGTGGTGTCGGTGTTCCTCGCGGGCGCCTTCGCGCTGGCCGCCGCCGCGATTCCGCAACCGGACGCGGTGTGGCTGCTGATCGCGCAGACGGCGTTCGCCAACGCGGCGGTGGCCGTGTTCAACCTGCTGCCGGGACTGCCGCTGGACGGCGGGCGGATCCTGCGCGCCGGCGTGTGGGCCGTCACGGGCCGGCGCGCGACGGGCACCAGGGCCGCGGTCGCGGGCGGCGGCGTGGTGGCCGCGTTGCTGGTCGTGTGGGCGTTGTGGGGCCTGATGGAGGGCAGCGAGGACCGCTGGCTGCGCTCCGGCGTGTGCCTGCTGACGGCGTGGTTCGTGGTCGCGGGCGCCCGCGGCGAACTGGCAGCCGAGCGCAAGCGGTCCTGGCCGGAGGGGCTGACGCTGGCGCAACTGGTGCGCCCGGTGCTCCAACTGCCCGCCGAGAGCCCGGTGTCGGGCGCGTTGAGCGCGTCCGCCGGCCGGGGCGTGGTGCTGGTGCGCGCGGACGGGGTGGCCGCCGGACTGCTGGACCGCGACCTCGCCCGCCGGCTCGCCGACGCCTCGCCGCACGCGCCCGCCGAGCAGGCCGCGGTGCCGATCCGGCCGGAGACCGTGCTGCTGGAGAACGAGAGCGGCGACGAGGTCGTGGAACGCGTGCACGGCACCGCCGCGTGGGAGTACCTGGTCGTGGACCTGGAGGGCAGGCCCGCGGGCGTGCTGCGGCGGGAGGACCTCAAGGCCGCGCTGAACCGCCGGTGAGCAGCCCGGCGTCCTGCGCCAGGATCGCCGCCTGGACCCGCGACCGGAGGTCGAGCTTCGTCAGCACGCGCGACACGTGCGTCTTCACGGTCGTCTCGCCGATGTGCAGCCGCCGCCCGATCTGGTGATTCGACAACCCCTCGCCCAGGCACCGCAGCACCTCGACCTCGCGGTCGGTCAACGTGTCCAGACCCGCCGGCCGCGCCCGGGGAGCGGTGGCCGCGAACTCGCGCATCAACCGCCGGGTCACGCCCGGCGCGAGCACACCGTCACCGGCCGCGACCCGCCGCACCGCGTCCACCAGCGCGGGCGCGTCGACCGATTTCAGCAGGAAGCCCGCCGCGCCGGCCCGCAGCGCGCCGTGCACGTACTCGTCCAAGTCGAACGTCGTCAGCACCAGCACCTCGCACACCCCGGCGAGCTGCCGGGTGGCCTCGATACCGTCCATCCCGGGCATCCGGACGTCCATCAGCACCACGTCCGCCCGCAGCTCGCGGGCCAGCCGCACGGCCCGCGCGCCGTCACCCGCCTCGCCGACCACCTCCAGGTCGTCCGCGCCGGACAGGATCATCACCAGCCCGGCGCGGATCGCCGCGTGGTCGTCGGCCACCAGCACGCGCGTCACGCCGGCAACCCCGCCCGCACGACCCACTCCGCGCCCTCCCGCCCGGCGCTGAACTCGCCGCCCACCGCGTGCGCGCGTTCCGCCATGCTCACCAGCCCCGTCCCCGAACCGCGCGGCGGGTGCCCGCGCACCCCGTTGCGCACCACCACCGCCAGCCGCCTGAGCTGCCGGTCCAGCGTCACCGACGTCTCCGCGCCCGGCGCGTGCTTGAGCACATTGGTCAACGCCTCCTGCACGATCCGGTACGCCGCGACGTCCACCGCCACCGGCAGGTCGGTCACGTCACCGCCGTGCAGCCGCACGCGGAGGCCGCCCGCGAGCGCGGAGGACACCAGCCGGTCCACGTCCGCCAGCCGCACCGCCACCGGGTCGTCCACGTCGTCGTCGGCCCGCAGCACGTCGATCATGGTCCGCATCTCGGCCAGCGACCGCAGGCTGTTCTCCCGCACCGACCTCAGCACCGCGCGCACCGCCTCCGGGTCGTCCTGGCGCAGGCTCAGCACGGCCTCGGACTGGATCGCGATCGCCGACAGGTGACCCGCCACCACGTCGTGCAGGTCGCGGGCGATGCGGGTGCGCTCCGCGTCCACCGCCGCCCGCC
Organism: Actinosynnema sp. NPDC020468; assembly: GCF_040642015.1. Classification (NCBI taxonomy): domain Bacteria; kingdom Bacillati; phylum Actinomycetota; class Actinomycetes; order Pseudonocardiales; family Pseudonocardiaceae; genus Actinosynnema; species Actinosynnema sp. NPDC020468. The sequence goes on along the minus strand of NZ_JBFAEO010000010.1, from coordinate 105,761 downwards.
GGTCCAACTCGGCGATCCGGGCCACCTGCACCGCGCCCTCGCGGTGGGTCCGCACGTTCGTCGCCCACCACACGGGCACCACGAGCAGCGAGAACGCCTGGAGGCCCATCGCGATCGAGAACCGCCAGTCGCCCACGAGCGCGGCCACCGCCGTCGAGCCCACCGTGGCCGCGCCCACCACCGCCACGATCGACCGGTGCAGCGGGCGTGGTCCGTGCAGCGTGGCGACGAACAGCGTGTCCAGGAAGACCAGCAGGACGCCCGTGCTCAGCCCGGACGCGAGGTCCGCCAGGGTCGCGGGCACCACCACCGCCAGCGCCGGCAGTGGCGCGCGGTGCCGGAAGCACTGGCCGGCGCACGCGAGCACCAACAGCGTCTCCCGGGCCCACAGCGGTCCGACGTGGTCGTGGCCGAGGGCGCCGTCCAGGCCGGTGAGGTCGACCAGCGATCCGAACGCGAGGAAGGCGAGTGCCACGAGCACGTCGCGGCGCGGGGCGCGGATCCACACGTCCCGCATCACAGCACACGGGCGTCGTGGTGGGCGTCCTACGAAGTGATGACCCCGGACCGCCTCGACCGACGACGCGCGGACGGGGCCACCCGGTCGAGGCTCGGCCCGTGGTGGTCGTGATCGTGGCGTGCGAGATCGGGTTCTGGGTCGTGCTCGGCGCGGGGTTGGCCGCCCGGTACGGGTTGCGGCGGCCGGGGCCGGGGGCGGTGCTGCTGTGGTGCGCGCCGTTGGTGGACGTCGTGCTGCTGGTCGCGACCGCGGTGGACCTGCGGTCCGGCGGCACCGCGACCGCCGCGCACGGGCTCGCGGCGGTCTACCTGGGCGTGAGCGCGGCGTTCGGGCACGGGGTGCTGCGCCGGGCCGACGAGTGGGTGGCCCACCGGTTCGCGGGCGGTCCGCCGCCCCGCAAGCCGCCCCGTGCGGGTCCGGCCAAGGTTCGGTACGAGTGGCGTGAGTGGGGCAGGTTCGCACTGGCCTGGGCGATCTCGTGCGGCGTGGTCGCGCTGGTGACGGTCGTGGTGGGCGATCCGGAACGCACGCGCGCGTTGTGGGGCCAGGTGCACGGCATGACCGTCGTGGGTGTCGTGTGGCTGCTCGGGTGGCCGGTGTACCACTCGTTCGCGCAGGCCGGGAAGGGCGACGAGTGACACCCGTGGGACCATTCGGCGCTGTTGTCCAGGTGGTAAAGCAGGAGGTTCGACGCGGTGAGCACCGCCAGTGGTCCGTTCCAACCGGGTGACCGGGTGCAGTTGACCGACCCGAAGGGACGGCACTACACCATCGTGCTCGAACCGGGCAAGGAGTACCACACGCACCGCGGCGCGCTGTCGCACGACCGGTTGATCGGTCAGCCCGAGGGGTCGGTGGTCGTCTCCGTCGGCGGCACGTCGTTCCTGGCGCTGCGCCCGCTGCTGGCCGACTACGTGCTGTCGATGCCGCGCGGCGCGCAGGTGATCTACCCCAAGGACGCCGCGCAGATCGTCATGTACGGCGACGTGTTCCCCGGCGCGCGGGTGCTCGAGGCCGGCGCCGGCTCCGGCGCGCTGACCTGCTCGCTGCTGCGCGCGGTGGGGGAGAAGGGCAGCGTCACCTCCTACGAGGTGCGCCAGGACCACGCGGACCACGCGTTGCGCAACGTGGACCAGTTCTTCGGCGAGCGGCCGGGCAACTGGTCGCTCACCGTCGGCGACGTCGTGGAGCACACCGGCGAGGTGGACCGGGTGGTGCTGGACATGCTGGCGCCGTGGGACGTGCTGCCGGCCGTGGCGGCGAACCTGATCCCGGGCGGCGTGCTGGTGGTGTACGTGGCGACGACGACGCAGCTGTCCAGGGTCACCGAGGCGCTGCGCGAGCAGCAGCACTGGACCGAGCCGCAGGCCTGGGAGACGTTGGTGCGCCCGTGGCACGTGGTGGGCCTCGCGGTGCGCCCGGAGCACCGGATGATCGGCCACACGGCGTTCCTGCTGACGACCAGGCGACTCGCGGACGGCGTCACCCCGCCGCGACCGCAGCGCCGCCCGTCGAAGGGCTGACCCGAACCGCGGAATCGGTCGATCGTCACGTTTGGCGGAGTTCGCCGGCGGAAATCGGCGCAATTCGCGGAACGTGTCCGGAACACGACTCGCCGACATCGCGGAAACCACCCGGTTGGCCCCAGGAGCGGGTCGCGGCGGAACCGCGACGGGTGGTGCGGACGGGCGTCGACGGCCCTCGAAGCCGGTCGTCCGCGCCCACCCTGTGGGAACGGGCGTGGTCGGGGGTTGTCCCGGCCGTCGCCGGATGTACCTCGGCTGTTGGCCGGACAGGCCTGGTGGCGGGCCTGCCCCGGCCGGACGGCCCCCCATCCGACGATGGGGCGGATGTCACGTTCTCCTGGCTCTTTCCGCAGGTTGCGGCCACACTTCGCGCACCACGCGAGTGGTCGTGCCACCCGGACTCACGGTAGCGGTCCGGTGGTTCGGGCGGACACCGGGATGGAGCAGTCGCCCCGGCTTCACGGCGCCGATGCGTGATCACGTTTTCGGCGGGAAGCCCCAGGGTGTCGGCTTTTGTCGGTGATCGCCGGTACCGTTGTCGTACGAACACGGGAGGAGGGTGCCGACATGCAGCACGGTCATCCCGGCAGCCACCCTGACGAGGGCGGCGAGCTGAACAATGGCGACAACCCTGGTGAGTTGACAGCGCAGATCCGGTTCCTCGAGGACGAGATCGCGTTGCTGCGGCGCAAGTTGACGGAATCCCCACGACACGTCCGCTTGCTGGAGCAGCGGTTGGCCGAGGCGACGGAACGCGTCAGCCAACTGACCGAGCGCAACACGAAGCTCATCGACACCCTTCGAGAGGCACGCAGCCAACTCCTCGCGCTGCGCGAGGAAGTGGACCGCCTGGCCCAGCCACCCAGCGGTTACGGCGTGTTCCTGGCGCGTTTCGAGGACGGCACGGTGGACGTGTTCACCTCCGGCCGCCGCATGCGGGTCTCCGTTTCGCCCGCCGTCGAGACGCCGTCCCTGGTCCTCGGCCAGTCCGTCCGCCTGAACGAGGCGCTGACGGTCGTCGAGGGCGGCGACTTCGAGCGGACCGGCGAGGTCTGCACGCTTCGTGAAGTGCTGGAGTCGTCGGACGCCGACGGCTCGGTCTCCCGCGCGCTGGTCGTCGGTCACGCCGACGAGGAGCGGGTCGTGTGGCTCGCCCAACCACTGCTGGACTCGCCCCTCAAGTCGGGCGACTCGCTGCTGGTCGACTCCAAGGCCGGGTTCGCCTACGAGCGGGTGCCCAAGGCCGAGGTCGAGGACCTCGTGCTCGAAGAGGTCCCGGACGTGCACTACAGCGACATCGGCGGACTGGGCAGGCAGATCGAGCAGATCCGCGACGCCGTGGAGCTGCCGTTCCTGCACGCCGACCTGTTCCGCGAGTACAAGCTGCGCCCGCCCAAGGGCGTGCTGCTCTACGGCCCTCCCGGCTGCGGCAAGACGCTCATCGCCAAGGCGGTGGCGAACTCGTTGGCCAAGCAGGTGTCCAAGGCGCGTGGCGAGGACCACCGCGAGGCCAAGTCCTACTTCCTCAACATCAAGGGTCCGGAGCTGCTCAACAAGTTCGTCGGCGAGACCGAGCGGCACATCCGGCTGATCTTCCAGCGGGCGCGGGAGAAGGCCTCCGAGGGCACTCCCGTCATCGTGTTCTTCGACGAGATGGACTCGATCTTCCGCACCCGCGGCAGCGGCGTGTCCTCGGACGTGGAAACCACGATCGTCCCCCAGCTCCTCAGTGAGATCGACGGCGTCGAGGGCCTGGAGAACGTGATCGTGATCGGCGCGTCCAACCGCGAGGACATGATCGACCCGGCGATCCTCCGCCCGGGCCGGCTCGACGTGAAGATCAAGATCGAGCGTCCGGACGCCGAGGGCGCGAAGGACATCTTCAACAAGTACCTGACCGCGGACCTGCCCCTGCACGCCGACGACCTGGCCGAGTTCGGCGGGGACCCGCAGGCGTGCATCGAGGGTCTGGTGCAGCACACGGTCGAGCGCATGTACGAGGAGACGGACGAGAACCGCTTCCTCGAGGTCACCTACGCCAACGGTGACAAGGAGGTCCTGTACTTCCGGGACTTCAACTCGGGCGCGATGATCCAGAACATCGTGGACCGGGCCAAGAAGGCGGCCATCAAGAGCCTCCTCGACACCAAGCAGCCGGGCCTGTCGGTGCGGCACCTGCTCGACGCGATCGTGGACGAGTTCGCGGAGAACGAGGACCTCCCGAACACGACCAACCCGGACGACTGGGCTCGCATCTCCGGCAAGAAGGGCGAGCGCATCGTCTACATCCGCACCCTGGTGACCGGCAAGAACCAGGAGTCGGGTCGGGCGATCGACACGGCGACGAACACCGGCCAGTACCTGTAGCCGTGGCCGTCGGACCCGTTCTCCCACCGGGGGAGCGGGTCCGACGCACGTCCGGGGTCGGGCACCGGACGGGCTGCGGGCCGGGGCGGCGGTTACCGTGGCGGGCGTGGCTTCCTTCGGCTTGGGGCTCGCCGCGCTGGGGCGGCCCGCGTACCTCAACCTCGGTCGGGAGGGCGTGCTGCCCGACGTGCGGGACGTCGACGCGATGCGCGCCCACTGCCACGCGGTTCTCGACGCCGCCTACGCGGCCGGGGTGCGCCGGGTGGACGCGGCCCGTTCCTACGGTCGGGCGGAGGAGTTCCTGGCCCAGTGGCTGGGTGACCGCGAGGACGTGCGCGTCTCCAGCAAGTGGGGCTACGCCTACGTGGCGGACTGGCGGGTCGACGCGCCGGTGCACGAGGTCAAGGAGCACTCGCTCGCCCGGTTCACCGCGCAGTGGCGGGAAACCCGGGAGTTGCTGGGCGCGCGGGTCGAGCTGTACCAGGTGCACTCGCTGACCCACGACAGCCCGTTGTTCGACGCGCCGGACCTGCTGGCGGCACTGGCCGGGCTGCGGGACTCCGGGGTGCGCCTCGGGTTCTCCACCAGCGGGCCGCGGCAGGCCGACGCCGTGCGGCGGGGGTTGGCGGTGGAGGTCGAGGGCAGGCGGTTGTTCGACGCCGTCCAGTCCACCTGGAACGCGCTGGAGACGTCCGCGGGACCCGCGTTGGCGGAGGCGCACGAGTCCGGCGCGGAGGTGTTCGTCAAGGAGGGCTTGGCCAACGGCAGGTTGGCCGTGCGGCCGCCGGAGCGGGTGCGGGCGTTGGCCCGGCAGTACGGCGTCGGTCCGGACGCGGTCGCGTTGGCCTACGCGCGGGCGCAGCCGTGGGCGGACGTGGTGCTGTCCGGCGCGGCGGGCGTGGCGCAACTGCGCGCCAACCTCGCGCCGGTGGAGGTGCCGCGGGACGCGCTGGCGGGCCTCGCCGAGCCGCCCGAGGAGTACTGGGCCACCCGCGCCGCCCTGGCCTGGGACTGAGCGGCCCGGTGGTCAGCGCGGGGTGAGCCGGATGGTGCCCGAGTCCAGGTTCACCGGGCTGTTCGGGGTGGCGCCCTCCTCCTCGTCGTCGCGCATCATCGACTGGGAGAGGCGTTCGTCCAGTTCGATCGCCTTGCCGCCGGTGAACAGGGTGTCGAACTGCTCCACGCCGGCGGCGGTCACCGGCTGGTGGATCCCCTTGCGGCGACGCGCCCAGCGCAGCGCCCGCTCGCCGGCGGCCAGGACCACCAGCAGCACGGCCAGGCCGGGGATCGACATCGCGAAGATCATGCCCAACGGAACCACTCCCGGATCAACGCCCGTCCGTCCGGCACCACCGGCCAGTCCGGGTCCTCCACCCTCGTGCGCACCTCGTCGACCGGCATCCACCCGCCCCACGCGACCTCGGAGGGCTGGTGGGTGAACGGGCCGTCGTAGAGCACCTGGTAAACGTGCGCCCAGTACCGGATGGTTCCGTCCACGAACGGAATTCCGAAGAGGAATTCGGGATCCGCCCGGATGCCCAACTCCTCGGCGGCCTCCCGGCGGGCGCACTCGGCCGCGGTCTCGCCCGCCGCCACCACCCCGCCGCAGGTCGGGTCGTACAACCCGGGGTAGACGTCCTTCGTGTCCGTGCGCCGGTGCACGTACAACCGGGTGAGGTCGACCGACCGCACCACGATCGCCGCGCACTCGTGCCACAAGCCCTCGGCGCGCACCCTGGCCCGGGTCGCCGACCCCGCGGGAGTGCCCTGCTCGTCCACCACGCTCACGAGTTCCACGCGGAGATCCTCCCCAGGTCGTAGCCCGCCGTGCTACCGAGGGGCGACGCGTGCCGACGCCCGCGCTTCCTACCTTCGTGACGTTGCACGTCACTAGGAGGAGTTGTGCCCACTTCCCTGCGGCTCGCGGTCGCCGAGTTCCGCGAGCGACCCGGTCGGGCGGTCCTGCCCGGCGTGGCGCTGGTCGTCGGCGTCGCGTGCCTGCTGGCCGCCCTGATGCTCAGCGACGCGATGGTCGCGGCGACCAGGGACGGCCAACCGGTCGTGCCGGCGAAGGTCGACCTGGTGGTGCGCACGCTCCCCGAACTCGACCAGCCCGTGCCGCTGGACCAGGCCGTGGTCGACCGGATCGCGGCGGTGCCCGGCGTGACCGAGGTGCTGCCCGCCCGGCAGGTGCGGGCCGACCTGCTCGGCGCGGACGGGCGCGCGGGCCGGGACCGGGCGACCGCGGACGTCGAGGTCGACCGGGACGGGTACCGCCGGGTGCCGATCCTCGACGGTCGGTCGCCCGCGGCGGACGGCGAGATCGCGGTCGACCGGGTGACCGCCTACCAGCGCGGCCTGCGCCCGGGCTCGGCGGTGCGGATCGCCGACGCCGACGGCAGGCCGATGGACGTCGTGGTGCGAGGCGTCACGAAGCGCGGGTCGCTCGGCGAGGAGCCGCTGCTCGTCGTCGGCGAGGGTCTCGCGGCCAGGTTGGGCGGCACGCCTGCCGTCCTGTCGCTGCACGTGGTGGGCGGCGACGCCGGCGCGGTGGCCGCGGCGGCGGGACCGAGCTTCCGGGTCGGGTCGGCCGCGTCGGTGTCCGCCGAGCCGCCGAGCCGGGAGATCCTGCTCCTGCTGCTGCCGTTCAGCATCCTGGCGCTGGCGACCGCCGTGTTCGTCGCCTCGGCGACCTACCGCGCGGTCTACCTCCAGCGGCAGCGGCACACGGCGCTGCTGCGGTGCCTGGGCGCCTTCCGCGGTCCGCTGGTGCTGGCGAACCTGGTCGAGGCACTGGTGACCGGCGCGGTCGCGGGCGCGCTGGGCTCGTTGCTCGGCGGCACGGTCGGCTGGCTGCTGGCGCGGCTGCTCGACGTGACCGGGATGTCCGCGGTCATGGGCGCGGTCGAGTTGAGCCCGTCGTTCCTGCCCTCGACGCCGCAACTGGTGCTGGGCGCGGTGGTCGCCGCGTCGCTGAGCACGTTCGCGGCCGTGCGACCGGCGTTGGCCGCGACCCGGGTCGCGCCGCTGGCCGCGTTGCGCACCTCCGAGGGCCAAACCCCGGACCGCTCGGTGGTGCGCCGGCGGCGGATCCTCGGCGGGGTCCTGGTGGTCGGGGCGGTCGTGCTGGCCGGGCTCGCGCTGATGGCCGGCGGGTCGATCGCGGCGATCTTCCTGGCGCTGTTCTCCGGCATCGCCGGCGTGGCCGGGTTGTTCGGCGTGCTGGGGCCGGTGGTGGTGCCCGCGCTGGGACGGATCTTCGGCTCGGTCGCGAGCCGGTTCGGCGGCGCGCAGTGGAAGCTCGCGGCGGCCGAGGTGCGGCGCGTGCCGCAGCGGTCGGCGTCGGTGGCGATGCCGCTGATCCTGGCGTCCGCGATGGTCGTCTTCTTCGCCGTCACGGCCGGGTCCGCACAGCGCATGGAGGACGACTTCGCGACCGAGCCGAAACCCGACGCGGTCGTCACCGACGCCGGCAACCGGCCGCTGGGCGGCGACGTGACGTCGGCGGTGAACCGGCCCGAGGTGGCGGGCAGCGTCGTGGTGCACGCCGCGGAGGGCAGCCGGTTGGACGAACTGGGACGGCGGTGGCCGACGACGGTGCTCGGCGTGGACCCGGCGTCGATGAGCGCGTGGCTGGCGGGCCGGGCGTCGGTCGGAGCGGATTTCCGAAGCGGGACGGTGCTGCTGTCCGATCGCGCGATCACCCGGCTCAACGCACGATTGGGTGAATCCGTGACGCTGGACGGGCTGCCCGGCGGCGCCCGCACGGGCACGCTCGTCGGCACGTTCCCGGAGACGCTGCTGGACGACGCGGACGCGGTGATCGCCGATCCGACCCTGGCGCCCGCGACGGCGGTGCTGGTGTCGTTCAAGCCGGGCGCCGACCCGGCGGCGTATCAGGCCGGTGTCCGCGCGGCGTTGCCCGCCGCGCCGACGGTGCTGGTCAAGACCGGTGTGGACGAGGCGGCGCGGACGCAGCACTACCTCGACATGGGGATCATGCTGCTGATGGTGCTGCTCGGGCTCTCCGTCGCGGTCGCGGTGACCGGCATCGGCACGGCGCTGACGATCTCGGTGCAGGAGCGGCGCAAGGAGATGGCGCTGCGGCGCGCGCTGGGCGTGACCAAGGGCGGCGTGCAGGGCGGCGTGGTGGCCGAGGCGGTGCTGTTGGCGCTGGTGGGCGTGCTCGGCGGCGGGGTGTTCGGGTTCCTCTACGCCGAACTCGCGCTGGGCGTGTTCGGGGTCATGGTGTGGCCGACGGGCGCCCTGGTGCCGCTGTTGGCCGGTGGCGCCGGTGTGGTCGCGCTGGCGGTGCTCGCGGCGTTCGGGCCGGCCAGGGGCGCCTCCCGGATCCGACCGGCGGCCGGGCTCGCGGCCGGCTGAAACGTGACCTGGCTCCCGGCACCTTGTCGGTGCCAGGTCGTAGGCTGCGACGTATGCGGCGGATCATGGGAACCGAGGTCGAGTACGGCATCGCGGTGCCGGGTGACGCTACGGCCAACCCGGTGCTGACCTCGACACAGGTGGTGCTCGCCTACGCGGCGGCCGCCGACATACCCCGGGCCAGGCGCGCCCGCTGGGACTACGAGGTCGAGTCGCCGCTGCGCGACGCGCGCGGCTTCGACCTCGGCGCACCCGGCGGGCACCCCGGCGGCGACGGCGACGTGGAGGACCTGGGCGCGGCCAACGTCATCCTCACCAACGGCGCGCGGCTCTACGTCGACCACGCGCACCCCGAGTACTCCGCGCCCGAGGTCACCAACGCGCGCGACGCGGTGATCTGGGACAAGGCGGGGGAGCGGGTGATGGAGGAGGCCGCGATGCGCGCCGCCACCGTGCCCGGCCAGCCCCGGCTCCAGCTCTACAAGAACAACGTGGACGGCAAGGGCGCGAGCTACGGCACGCACGAGAACTACCTGATGGCCCGCAGCACGCCGTTCACCGCGGTGATCGCGGGCCTCACCCCGTTCTTCGTGTCGCGGCAGGTCGTGGTCGGCTCGGGCCGGGTGGGCCTCGGCCCGTCCGGCGAGGAGGCCGGGTTCCAGCTGTCCCAGCGCTCGGACTACATCGAGGTCGAGGTCGGCCTGGAGACCACGCTCAAGCGCGGCATCATCAACACCCGCGACGAGCCGCACGCCGACGCGGACAAGTACCGCCGGCTGCACGTGATCATCGGCGACGCGAACCTGGCCGAGTACTCGACGTTCCTCAAGGTCGGCACCACGTCGCTGGTCCTGGACATGATCGAGGCCGGCCGCCGGTTCGACGACCTGCGGCTGCTGGAGCCGGTGCGCGCGGTGCACCAGATCAGCCACGACCCGACGCTCAAGACGAAGGTCGAGCTGACCGGCGGGCGCAAGTTCACCGGTTTGGACCTCCAGTACGCCTACTACGAGCGCGCGTCGCAGTTCGTGGAGCAGGAGGGCTACGGCGACCGCGACGTGCTGCGGGTGTGGGGCGAGGTCCTGGACGCGCTCTCCCGCGACCCGGACGAGTGCGCCGACCGGCTGGACTGGGTGGCCAAGCTGCGGCTGCTGGAGGGCTACCGCCGCCGTGACGGGTTGCAGTGGGGCTCGCCGCGGCTGTCGCTGGTCGACCTCCAGTACTCCGACGTGCGGCTGGACAAGGGCCTGTACAACCGCCTGGTGGCCCGCGGCTCGATGAAGCGGCTGGTCAGCGAGGAGGAGGTGCGCGCCGCCGTGCTCGCGCCGCCGGAGGACACCCGGGCGTACTTCCGCGGCCGGTGCCTGGAGCGGTACGCCTCGTCGGTGGCCGCCGCGTCGTGGGACTCGGTGATCTTCGACCTGGGCCGCGAGTCGCTGGTGCGGATCCCCACCCTGGAGCCGCTGCGCGGGACGAAGGCGCACGTCGGGGCGCTGCTGGAGGCCTCGGAGACCGCCGAGCAACTGGTGGAGGCGCTGACCAGGGGCTGATCAACTCTCCCCGAGTGGCAGGCGCAGAATGTCGTACCCCATGGGTACTGTTGAGCAGGCAGGACCCCAGGACCGGGAGGTCGACATGGCCCAGGAACAGGTTCAGCGCCAAGGCGGCGGTGACGGCGACGACAACGGCGACGGCGCGGCGGCGGCCGGCCAGGAACGCCGGGAGAAGCTCGGCGAGGACGTCGACGCGATCCTCGACGAGATCGACGACGTGCTGGAGGAGAACGCCGAGGACTTCGTCCGCGCGTACGTGCAAAAGGGCGGCCAGTAGGCCGACGGCGGGACAGGAGACGAACCAACACATGGACCACAGCTCGACCGGGCACTACCCGGCCGCGTCGCTGCCCCCGGCCTACCTCAGGCCGGGGTCGTCGTCGTTCACCGACTTCCTCCGCGCCCAGGCACCCGAACTGCTGCCCTCCTCGCGCCACTTCCCGGAGGGCGCCGTGGTGCAGGCTCCGCACGGCACCACGATCGTCGCGCTGACGTTCAAGGGCGGCGTCGTGATCGCGGGCGACCGGCGCGCGACCATGGGCCACGTGATCGCCCAGCGCGACATGAAGAAGGTGTTCATCACCGACGACTACTCGGCGGTGGGCATCGCGGGCACGGCCGGCATCGCCATCGAGATCGTCCGGCTCTACGCGGTCGAACTCCGGCACTACGAGAAGATCGAGGGCGTCTCGCTGTCCCTGGACGGCAAGGCGAACCGGCTCTCCGCGATGATCAAGGGCAACCTCGACGCCGCGCTGGCCGGCCTCGCGGTCGTGCCCCTGTTCGCCGGGTTCGACACCGACGCGCCCGACCCGGACCGAGCGGGGCGGATCGTGTCCTACGACGTCACCGGCGGCCGGTTCGAGGAGACGCTGGGCTACCAGGCGGTGGGCTCCGGCTCGCCGTACGCCAAGTCGGCGCTGAAGAAGCTCTACGACCCGGACGCGGACGCCGAGGCGGCGACCCGCACGGCCATCGAGGCGCTGTACGACGCGGCCGACGACGACTCCGCCACCGGCGGTCCGGACGTCATCCGGCGCATCTACCCCGTCGTGGTCACGATCACCGCGGCCGAGGGCGCGGCGCACGTGTCCGAGGAGCGGACCGAGGCGTTGGCGCAAGCCGTCGTCGAGAGCCGCCGGTCCCGTCCGGCGGGCTGAGCCGTGCCGATCCCCATCCGCCTCGTCCCCCAGGAGCCGCACCCGTGACGATGCCGTTGTACGCCTCACCCGAGCAGGTGCTCCGCGACCGCTCGGAGTACGCCCGCAAGGGCATCGCGCGCGGTCGCAGCGTCGTCGTGCTCCGGTACGCCGACGGTGTGCTGTTCGTGGCCGAGAACCCGTCGAGCACCCTGCACAAGGTCTCGGAGATCTACGACAAGATCGGGTTCGCGGCCGTCGGCCGGTACAGCGAGTTCGAGAACCTGCGGCAGGCGGGCATCCGGTTCGCCGACATCCGCGGCTACCAGAACGACCCGCGCGACGTCACGGGCCGTTCGCTGGCCAACGTGTACGCGCAAACCCTCGGCTCGATCTTCACCGAGCAGATCAAGCCGCTGGAGGTGGAGATCTGCGTGGCCGAGGTCGGCCACACCCCGGAGCAGGACACGCTTTACCGGCTGACCTACGACGGCTCGATCGTGGAGGAGCCGCAGCACGCCGTGATGGGTGGTCAGGCCGAAGCCACCGCGACCGCGTTGAAGGACGCGTACGCGGAGGGTCTCGACCTGGCGGCGGCGGTGAAGGTGGCGGTGAAGGCGCTGAGCGCCGGCAGCACCAGCACCGGCAACGGCAAGCCCGAGCTGCTCGACTCGGCGAAGCTGGAGGTGGCGGTGCTCGAACGCGACCGCCCCCGCCGCGCGTTCCGCCGGATCCTGGGCGCGGCGCTGGTCCCGCTGCTCCCCGGCGACGAGCCCGCGCCCGCGGGCGAGCCGGAGGCGGCGAAGCCGGTGACGGACGTGAACCTCCCGCCGAACGACGACGAGAAGTAGTCCACGACGACGCGGGCTCCCGGGGTGTGCCCCGGGAGCCTTGTGTCGTGGTCGCGGTTCGGTGCGCCGGACGGGGGCACGACACGGTCGTGGGTCGGCACTCCGGTCGGGACGGTCGTGGGCCGGGACTCCGGTCGGCAGGGCTCGCAGACGATCGCGGTGGGTCCCGGCCGGTGGCACCACGCCGCGGTGGTAGGCCGGTACGTCGCCCCGTACGGCTGCCGTGACGGATTGATCGCCCGCGACGGCGGCGCCTCCTGACCACGGTGGACGGGTACCTCGCCCGGTGAGGCTGCCCGCGGCCTCGGGCCGGGTGGGCCGGCTTGCCCTGCCGGCCGCCTGGCGCGGACGCCACCGGCACGCCCGCGAAGCTCGCCCGCGCGACGCCGTAGGCGACGCACCAGACCTCGGCGGACGGCCTCGGCATGCCGGCGTTCGACCATCGTGACGCCGGCAAACGCCGGCCGACGGTCTCGGTGTGCCGGTGTTCGACACCGTCGACCCCGGTCGGGGCGAAGCTAGAGCGTCAACTCCCAGTTCTCGCCGACCACGTCGCGCCCGAACAGCCGCTGCGGCGTCTCGTCCAGCCGCACGAACCCGGCCCGTCGGTAGATCCGGCGGGCCGCCACCTGGTCCGCGACCGTCCACAGCGCCAGCCGCCGGTACCCGGCCGCGCGGGCCGAGCGCACGCACTCGTCCACCAGCGCCCGTCCGACGCCCAGGCCGCGTGCCGCCGGTTCCACCAGCAGCAGCCGCAGCTTCGCGGTGCTCTCGTCGACCCGCACGCAGAACACCGAGCCCACCGGCTCGCCGTCGAGCTCGGCGATCCACGCGTCGTCGCCGGGCACGTGGTCCCGGACGTAGTCCGCCACCACGCGGGCGGTCAGCGCCTCGAACGTCTGGTCGAAGCCGCTCTCCTCGGCGTAGCGCACACCGTGACGTTGCACCACCCAGCCGAGGTCACCCGGTCGGAGGGAACGCAGTCGTACGGTCACGGCCGGTAGATCCCCAGCGCGGCGGGACGGGCGTGGAAGGCGAAGTCGGTGCCGCTCGGACCCACCTCGCCGTCCGTGGCAATCGCGACCGGTCCGCCGTGCACCTTCACGTGCAGCCGCTTGGTCTCCATGTGCCGGTACGTGCGCGACCGGTGCAGCGACCCGAGCAGCGCGCCCAGGAAGAACCGCGAGCGGGACAGCCGGGTGTCGGCCCGGATGTAGCGCACGTCCATCAGCCCCGCGTCCAGCGCCGGGCGCATGGTCGGGGCGAACCCCTTCGGCCGGTACGGGCCGTTGCCGACGAACAGCATCCACACCTCGTGCGGCTCGCCGTTCAGCTCCACCCGCAGCGGCCGGGAGGTCGCGAGCACCCTGGCCATCGCGATCGCCGCCGCCGGCCACTTGCCGAACCGGTCCTGGAGGCGTTCACGCACCCGGACCATGTCCGGGTAGCCGCCCAGGCTCGCGGTGTTGACGAACCAGCGCGGACCCTCGCCGTCCACGAACACCTCGGCCAGGTCGACCAGCACGCCGTCACCGTCCGCGACCGCCCGGGCGGTGTCGTCCAACCCGGTGACGCCCACGTCGCGGGCGAAGTGGTTGAGCGTGCCCGCCGGGATCAGCACGAGCGGCAGCCGGTGGGTGGCCGCCAGCGACGCGACCGCGGCCACCGAGCCGTCACCGCCGGCGACGCCCAGCGCGCGCGGCGAGTGCTCCTCCAGCACCGTGTCGAGCTGGTCGATGCCCACCACCACGGCCTTCGGCCACTCCTCGGAGATCCGCGCCGACGGGTCGTCGTCGCCCAGGCCCGAACCCGGGTTGACCACCACGACCAGGCCCTCGCCGTCGACCAGCGCCTCCAGCGACGCGTGCTCGCGCGCCGACGCGGGCTCGTCCCGGCCGAGAGGCCACCACCGCCGGGTGAGCAGGCCGGCACCGACGCCCGCGAGCGCGCCCGCCGCCACGTCGGACGGCCAGTGCACGCCCGTGTGCACCCGCGAGTAGGCCACCGCCGCGGCCACCGGCGCGATCACCATCGCGGCCTTCGGCGACTCCATCGCCACCGCCGTGGTGAACGCCGCGGCCGACGCGGAGTGCCCGGACGGGAACGAGGACGACGTGGGTCGCCTGGTCAGCCGTCGGGCCATCGGGAGCAGCTCCGCCGCAGGTCGGCGGCGGGGGAACAGGGTTTTGCCGATCAGGTTGGCGCTCGTGCTGGCACCCGCGATCGCGACCACACCGCGCAGCGCGGCCCGCCGGGTTCGGCCCTTCCTGGTCGCCAGCACGCCCGCCACCAGGAACCACAGCACGCTGTGGTTCGCGATCTTGGACAACCGCTTCATGCCCTGGTCCAGGGGCGAGGGGTGCAGTCTGCCCGACCGCCTCATCAGGGCTTCGTCAACGCCGTTCACTCGTCGGAGCACACTGGAACGTTATCCGCGAAAACAACGCGCCGCCCGATTGGATCACTGGACGAAGCTCCGGATGCGCCTACTGTTGAGGGATGCAGCGGCGGATCTTCGGCATTGAGACTGAGTTCGGGGTGACCTGCACCTTCCACGGGCAGCGCAGGCTGTCCCCGGATGAGGTCGCGCGTTATCTGTTCCGCCGGGTCGTGTCGTGGGGCCGTTCCTCGAACGTGTTCCTGCGCAACGGCTCACGGCTCTACTTGGACGTGGGGTCGCACCCCGAGTACGCCACGGCGGAGTGCGACGACCTCGCCCAGCTCGTCACCCACGACAAGGCGGGCGAGCGGATCCTGGAAGACCTCCTGGTCGACGCCGAGCGCCGACTGGCCGACGAGGGCATCGGCGGGGACATCTTCCTGTTCAAGAACAACACCGACTCCGCGGGCAACTCCTACGGTTGCCACGAGAACTACCTGGTCGCGAGGGCGGGCGAGTTCTCCCGCATCGCCGACGTCCTGCTGCCGTTCCTGGTGACCAGGCAGCTCATCTGCGGCGCGGGCAAGGTGCTCCAGACGCCGCGCGGAGCGGTCTTCTGCCTCTCGCAGCGGGCCGAGCACATCTGGGAGGGCGTGTCGAGCGCCACCACCCGGTCGCGGCCCATCATCAACACCCGCGACGAGCCGCACGCCGACGCCGAGCGCTACCGCAGGCTCCACGTCATCGTCGGCGACTCGAACATGTCCGAGGTGACCACGCTGCTCAAGGTGGGCAGCGCCAACCTGGTGCTCGAGATGATCGAGCAGGGCGTCCAGTTCCGCGACTTCAGCCTGGACAACCCGATCCGCGCGATCCGCGAGATCAGCCACGACCTGACCGGGCGGCGCACGGTGCGCCTCGCGGGCGGCAAGGAGGCCTCCGCGCTGGACATCCAGCGGGAGTACTACGAGCGCGCCGTGGAGCACGTGGCCAAGCGCGCGCCGGACCCGATGGCCGAGCGGGTGCTCGAGCTGTGGGGTCGCACGCTCGACGCGATCGAGGCGGAGGACCTGTCCAAGATCGACCGCGAGATCGACTGGGCCATCAAGCACCGGCTGATGGAGCGCTACCAGGCCAAGCACGACATGGACCTGTCCAACCCGCGCATCGCGCAGCTCGACCTCGCCTACCACGACATCCGGCGGGGCCGCGGCATCTTCGACCTGCTCCAGCGCAAGGGCCAGGTCGACCGGGTGACCGACGACGGCGAGATCGAGGCCGCCAAGGACACCCCGCCGCAGACCACCCGGGCGAAGCTGCGCGGCGACTTCATCGCCGCCGCCCAGGCCGCGGGCCGGGACTTCACCGTCGACTGGGTCCACCTCAAGCTGAACGACCAGGCGCAGCGCACCGTGCTGTGCAAGGACCCGTTCCGCGCGGTGGACGAACGGGTGGAGCGCCTGATCTCCTCCCTCTAGCGGTGTTCCGCGGGAAGGCTCCTCGTGAGGCTCACACCTCATGAGGAGCCTTCTCGTCGTTGTGGCCGTGCTGGGATCCCTGCTCGCGGCCTCGCCCGCCCAGGCGTCACCCTCCTGGGCGTTGAAACCGACCGGCGTCACCGCGCAGTTGCGCGGCCTGTCCGCCGTAGACGACCGGGTCGCGTGGGTGAGCGGCAGTGGTGGCACCGTGCTGCGGACCGAGGACGGCGGACGCACGTGGTCGTCCGTCGCCCCGCCCGGCACGACCGCGCTGGACTTCCGGGACGTCGAGGCGTTCGACGCGCGGCGCGCCGTGGTGCTGTCCATCGGGCCGGGCGCGGACTCGCGGATCTACCGGACCGCGGACGGCGGCCGGACCTGGTCGCTCGCGTTCCAGAACACCGACCCGGCCGCGTTCTACGACTGCGTGGCGTTCTTCGACCGGTTCCGCGGCCTGGCGGTGAGCGACCCGGTCGCCGGCGCGTTCCGGGTGCTGACCACCGCGGACGGCGGTCGCACGTGGCGGCAGGTGCCGGCCGAGGACCTCCCGCCCGCGCTGGAGGGCGAGTTCTCGTTCGCGGCGAGCGGGCAGTGCGTGGCGACGGCGGGACCGGCGGACGCGTGGATCGCGACCGGCGGCGGCGCCACGGCGCGCGTGCTGCGGTCGCGGGACGGCGGGCGGCACTGGTCGGCCGAGTCGACGCCGCTGTTCAGCTCGGCGTCGGCGGGCGTGTTCGCGGTGGCGTTCCGGTCGCCGCGGCGGGGGATCGCGATCGGCGGCGACTACGCGGACCCGACCGGCGCGGTGGCGAACCTGGCGCTGACGGCGGACGGCGGTCGGTCGTGGCGGGCGGCGAAGGGCCCGGCGGGGTACCGGTCCGGGGCGGCGTGGCTCGGGTCGTCGGTGGTGGCGGTCGGCACGGCGGGCACCGACCTGAGCCGGGACGGCGGGCGGACGTGGCGGTCGCTGTCGACGGACGGCTTCGACACCGTGGACTGCCCGTCGGTGTGCTGGGCGTCCGGTGAGCGCGGTCGGGTCGGGGTGCTGACCAGGGACTAGTGCGCGGAGTGGTCGTGCGTGGACGGTGCGTGCCCTATTGACAAAGAAGTTTTGTACGTTCAAGGTGGTTTTTGCGATGAGAGACGTCATCTACCTGGAGCAGATCGAGCAGGCCGAGGCACTGCTCAAGCCGCAGCGGATCGAGGTGCTGCGGCAACTCGCCGAGCCGCGGTCGTGCACCGAGGTGGCGGCGGCGCTGGAGCAGACCCCGCAGCGGGTCCACTACCACGTGAAACGGCTGGTCGAAGCCGGGTTGGCGACCCAGGTCGACCAGCGCCGGGTGCGCGCGCTGACCGAGGGCGTGTACCAGGCGACGGCACGGGCCTACTGGCTGTCGCCCGCCCTGGTCGGCCGGCTCGGACTGCGCCGGGCACAGGACGAGTTGAGCCTGGGCTACCTGCTCGACCTGGTCGAACAGGTGCAGTCGGACATCGCGGGCCTGGACCGGACGCGGCCCGAACTGCCGTCGCTCGGCGTGTCCGGCGAGATCCGGGTGGACCCCGAGCGGCGGGCCGAGTTCTTCGCCGAGTTGCGCACGACCCTTCAGGACCTCTTCGGCCGGTACGGGGGCGCGTCGGGCGACGCGTTCCGGCTGGCCGTGGCCTGCTACCCACATCAGGAGGAACAGGATGAATGAGACGGTGACGTTGCGCGTGCGCACGTCCGCGCCCGCCGACCGGGTGCGCCGCGCCTTCGCCTCGGCGGAGGAGGTGTCGACCTGGCTGGCCGAGCACGCGACGGTGTCCGAGGGCGAGTTCGCGTTCTGGGGACGGCACACGCCGCAGGGCGACGCGCCGCGCCAGACGCTGGAGCACCGGGACGACCGGTCGCTGCGGTTCGGCTGGGAGATCGGCGGCGAGCGGACCACCGTGTCGGTCGAGTGGGTCGAGGAGGACGGCCTCACCGTGGTGGCGCTGTCGCAGAGCCACTTCCCGGGGTGGCTCGCGGCGGTGGGCGAGGAGGACGTGCGCGGCTGGCTGTACACGTTCTGGGCGCTGTCGCTGACGAACCTGGTCGACCACGTCGAGGGCCGCCCGCTCACCCCGAAGGTCGACTACGTCACGGCCGACATGAGCGGGTCCGTGCTGATCGCCGCGCCGCCGGCGGCGGTGGCCGCCTCGCTGGTGGAGCCCGAGGTGTACGAGCGGTGGTTCGGCGCGAAGATCGACATCGAGGCGTGGGTCGGCGGCCGGGTGGCGATGGGCGGCCTGGAGAACAACCCGGAGCCCGCGAAGGTGCTGGCCTACGAGCCCGGTCGGTCGATGACCGTGGACTGGCACGGCATGGTGTCCACCTGGGAGCTGGAGGACTCGGCGGGCGGCACCCGGCTGACCTTCGTGCAGAGCGGGTTCGACGAGGGCACGCCGCCGTTCAGCGCCTGGGCGGGCTGGCTCTCGGGCGTCGGCGAGCTGCGCCGGTTCCACGAGGTGCCGGACTGGCGGCCGATCTGGCACCGGGTCGAGGTGCCGGGGCTGCCCGACGGGATGCTGGCCGAGGAGCGCGGGTAGCGCCGACCCGCCGGGAACGCGGGTGGATGGACCATTCTCCCGAGTTCGTGGTGGGGGAGGCGTCATGTGGTGTTCGTTCGGGGTTAGGGTTTCGGGGTGGCCACCGCACGTGCCGAACGGCTCGTCAACCTGGTGCTGTGCCTGCTGTCGACCCGCCAGTACCTGACCGCCGAGCGCATCCGCGTCATCGTCCCCGGCTATGCCGACGCAGCAACGGACGAGGCGTTCTTCCGCATGTTCGAACGCGACAAGACCGAGCTGCGCGACCTCGGCGTGCCGCTGGAGGTGGGTCGGACGGGCGCGTTCGACGCCACCGACGGATACCGGATCGCCCGGCGCGACTACGAGCTGGGCGACATCGACCTGGAGCCCGACGAGGCCGCGGCCGTCGCCCTGGCGGCCCGGCTGTGGGACTCGCCGCAGCTCACCGGCGCCGCGCACGGCGCGCTGATCAAGCTGCGGGCGGCGGGCGTCGACGTCGACCAGGACGTGCACGTCGGGGTGGAGCCCAAGGTGCGCACCAGCGAACCGGCGTTCCCGCCGCTGCTCGCGGCCGTGCAGGAGGGTCGCGTGGTCGAGTTCGACTACCGCCGCCCGGTGCCCGTCGAGGTGCGCGGTCGGACCGTCGAGCCGTGGGGTGTGGTGGCCTGGCGTGGTCGCTGGTACCTCGTCGGGCACGACCGCGACCGCAACGCGCCGCGCTGCTTCCGGCTGTCCCGGATCGTCGGCGCGGTCCGGGCCGCCGGCCGGGCGGGCGAGGTGCGGCGGCCCGAGCAGGTCGACCTGCTGAGCTTCGTCGCGCGCAGCCAGCCCGCTGCGGACCAGCCGCCCGCGACCGCGAAGCTGTGGGTCGCGCAGGGCCGGGGCCAGGGGTTGCGCCGCCGGGCGCGGGTCACCGGCAGGCAGGAGTTCGACGGCGAGCTCGGCGACGTGCTGGAGGTCGACCTGCGGTTCCCGGACTCGGCGGCCACCTGGATCGCGGGCTTCGGCGCGGACGTCGTGGTGCTGGAGCCCGAGGTGTTGGCGAAGACGGTGCGCGAGAAGCTGCTCGGGGCGTTGCGCGGTACGGGGGTCAGGGCGTGAACGGGTCGACCGAACGGCTGCCGAGGCTGCTCGCCCTGGTGCCCTACCTGCTCGCCCGGCCGGGCATCCCGATCGTGGAGGCGGCCGCGGACTTCGAGGTGTCGCCCAAGCAGTTGCGCAAGGACCTCGAGCTGCTCTGGATGTGCGGGCTGCCAGGCTACGGACCCGGCGACCTGATCGACCTGTCCTTCGAGGGCGAGACGGTCACCGTCACGTTCGACGCGGGCATGTCCCGGCCGCTCCGGCTGACCGCGGCCGAGGCGACGGCGCTGCTCGTGGCGCTGCGCGCGCTGGCGGGCACCCCCGGCGTGGCGGACAAGGCGGCCGTGCAGCGGGCGGTCGCGAAGATCGAGGCCGCCGTGGGTCAGGCCCAGCCGGCGGGCGTCGCGGTCGGGCTCGCCATGCGCGAGGCGCCGGAGACGGCGCGGGTGCGCGACGCGGTGTCCGACGGTGTGCGCCGGGGCCGGGCGCTGCGGCTGCGCTACTACACGCCGTCACGGGACGAGGTCACCGATCGGGTGGTCGACCCGATGCGGATGCTGCTGGTCGAGGGCCGGTCGTACCTGGAGGCCTGGTGCCGGGCCGCCGACGACGTGCGGTTGTTCCGGCTCGACCGGATCGACGGGGTCGACGTGCTCGCCGAGGCCGCCAGCCCGCCGCCGCACGCCACGCCGACCGACACGTCCGAGGGATTGTTCCAACCCGATCCGTCGCAGCGCACGGCCGTGCTGGTGCTCGAACCGGACGCCCGCTGGGTCGCCGAGTACTACCCGGTGGACGGGCTCACCGAGCTCGGCGAGGGGCGCGCGCGGGTGCTCATGCGCTACGCCGACACGGCGTGGGTCGTGCGCCTCCTTTTGGGGCTGGGCGGCGAGGTCCACGTGGAGCAACCGGCCGATCTGGTGGCCGAGGTCGCCCGCCGGGCGGAGGCCGCGTTGCGCCGGGCGGATCACCTTCTCCACACATAGGCCAAGTACGGTGGGCATGTGCCGTACTTGCCGATCGCGGTGGTGGTTCTGGTGGGGGTGACCGCGCTCACGGCGGTGTCGCTCCGGGTCATCGGAGCCTTGCGCCGCTTCCGCGCCGCCACCACCCTGGTTGGCGACCAGGTCGGCGACGGCGTGGGGCTGCTCAAGGCGCGGTCCGCCGCGCTGGGAGTCGCCTTCGCCGAACGGCGTCCGCAACCGGCCCGTCAGGGCAAGCCCCGCGTACCATCGACGGACCGGGGGAGACAGGAGGACCACCGTGGGTAACCTCGGAGCAACCGAGCTGATCATCATCGCCGTGGTGATCATTTTGCTCTTCGGCGCGAAGAAGCTGCCCGACATGGCGCGCTCGCTGGGCAAGTCGGCCAAGATCCTCAAGGCCGAGACCAAGGGCCTGCGCGACGAGGACGACCAGCAGGCGCCGCAGCACACCACGCCGCAGCAGCAGCCCGTGCAGCAGTTGCCGCCGGCCCAGCAGCAGTACCAGCAGCCGCAGTACCAGCAGCCGCCGGTGCAGCAGCCCGTCCAGCAGCAGCCGCAGGTCGCGCCGCCGATCGAGCAGACCTCGCAGAACATCCAGAACAAGAACTAGTCCCGACTAGCCCGAAGGACGGTCCGCGCGGTGGGGGCTACTCCCGTCCGGTGGTGGGCGCAGCGCCAGGAGCGCCGCAAGCTGACGAGCCGTCGGGGCAACCCCGACGGCACCATGTCGCTGAAGGACCACCTCTACGACCTCCGGCACCGGCTGGGGTGGGCGATGCTGTTCATCGCCATCGGCGCGATCTTCGGCTTCTTCTGGTTCCAGACCAGGTTCTTCGGTCTGCCGAGCCTGGGCCAGATCGTCATCTCGCCGTACTGCGGCATCCCGGTCACCGACCGGTTGACCCAGAACGGCGAGTGCCAACTGCTCCAGACCAAGCCGTTCGAAGCCTTCATGATCCAGCTGAAGGTGGGCGCGGCGGCGGGCATGGCGCTGACCGCGCCGCTGTGGCTGTTCCAGGTCTGGCGCTTCATCGCGCCCGGCCTCTACGCGCGGGAGCGGCGGTTCGCGCTCACGTTCGTCGGTTGCGCCTCGGTGCTGTTCGCGGTCGGCGCGGCGCTGGCGTTCTACGTGGTGCCCCAGGGGCTCACGGTGCTGGTGGGCTTCGGTGACAACCAGTTCCTCACCGCGCTCTCCGGCGGCGACTACATCGACTTCGTGCTCGCCCTGCTGCTCATCTTCGGGGTCAGCTTCGAGTTGCCGCTGATCGTGGTGATGCTCAACCAGGCCAACATCGTGAGCTACGAGACGCTGGCCAAGTGGCGGCGCGGCATCATCTTCGCGCTGTTCATCTTCGCCGCGATCGCGACGCCCGGCACCGACCCGATCTCGATGGTGGCGCTGGCCGTGGCGCTGACGCTGCTGTTCGAACTGGCGATCCAGGTGTCCCGGGTGCACGACAAGCGCGTCGCGCGCCGGCGCAAGGCCGAAGGCCTGGACGACCTGGACGACGACGAGGCCGCGCCGTTCGACTACACGCCGTCCTCGATCGAGGAGCCGCCGACCGTGACCAGGCCCGAGGCCCGGCCGGTCGAGACGCCGCGCGAGCGCGTGAACTACGACGACGCCACATGACCCGAGCGGCACTGCTGGTCTGCCCGACGTCGGGCAAGGGGCGTGCCGCCAGGATCGCGGGCACGGTCGCCGCGCGCCTCCGGGAGGTCGTGGACTCGTTGGAGTTGCTCGTCGCGCCCTCCGCCGAGGGGACCGCGGCGCTGGCGCGACGGGCCGTGGCGGACGGTGTCGACGTGCTGGTCGTGCTCGGGGGCGACGGTGGCGCGCACCTGGGTGTCCAGGCGTGCGCCGGCACGTCGACCGCGCTGGCCGTGGTGCCCGCCGGGACCGGCAACGACCTGGCCGGCGCCTTCGGGGTGCGGTCGGTGGACGACGTGGTGGCCGCGTTGCGCGCCGGCGTCCGGCGGCCGTTCGACCTGGGTCGGCTGGACGACGGGCGGTGGTTCGCCACCGTGCTGTGCGCGGGGTTCGACTCGGCGGTCAACGAGAGGGCCAACGCGATGCGCTGGCCGGCCGGGCCGCGGCGCTACGACCTGGCGATCCTCGCCGAGCTGGCCGCGTTGCGCCCCGAGCGGCTGGTGGTGGAAACCGAGGACCGGGTGCTCGAGTTGGACGCGCTGTTGGTCGCGGTCGGCAACACGACCAGTTACGGCGGCGGCATCCCGGTGTGCCCGGACGCCGAGGTCGCGGACGGGTTGTTCGACGTCACGGTGGTGGCGGCCGCGCCGCGGCGGGCGCTGGTCCGGATGCTGCCCACGTTGCGCACCGGCAGGCACGTGGACCACCCCGCCGTGCACACGTTCCGGGCCCGGGAGGTCCGGCTGTCCGGGCCCTCCTGGGTGGGCTACGCCGACGGCGAGCGGATGCGCGAGGTGCCCGTGGGCGCGTCCTGCGAGGCCGGCGCGCTGCTCGCGGTGACCTCGTCGGGCTAGGGTCCGCGGGCGACCGGCGCTATTTGGACCCACTTTTGTCGTACCGATGTGACAGCCTGGAAGGGTGTCAAGCGCTTCGCGGTCCCCGGCCGACGCCTACGCGGACTTCCGCCGCGGCTCCACCCGGCCCAAGCTGACCGATTTCCTCTCGGTGCTGTCCTTCGAGCTCGACCCGTTCCAGCGGCGCGCCTGCGAGGCGCTGGAGGACGGGCACGGCGTGCTCGTGTGCGCGCCCACCGGCGCGGGCAAGACCGTCGTCGGCGAGTTCGCCGTCCACCTCGCTCTCTCGGAGGGTCGCAAGTGCTTCTACACCACGCCCATCAAGGCGCTCTCGAACCAGAAGTTCGCGGACCTCGTCGCGCGGTACGGCGCTGACAAGGTCGGCCTGCTGACCGGCGACACGTCGGTCAACGGCGGCGCGCCGGTGGTCGTGATGACGACCGAGGTGCTGCGCAACATGCTCTACGCGGGCTCGTCCACGCTGGGCAGCCTCGCGTACGTGGTGATGGACGAGATCCACTACCTCGCCGACCGGTTCCGCGGGCCGGTGTGGGAGGAGGTCATCCTGCACCTGCCGGAGTCGGTGCGGCTGATCGGGCTGTCCGCGACGGTCAGCAACGCCGAGGAGTTCGGCGAGTGGCTGGTGGAGGTGCGCGGCGACACCACGGTGGTCGTGGACGAGCACCGGCCCGTGCCGCTGTGGCAGCACATGATGGCCGGCGGCCGGATGCTCGACCTGTTCGCGGGCGACGGTCCGGACGGGCACAACCGGATCAACCCGCAGTTGTTGCGGCACACCGACGACCTCCAGCGGTTCCACGTGCCGTGGAGCCGGGGTCGGGGCAACCGCGCCGGTGGCCGACCGCCGCGCGGGTCCGGGTTCAAGCCGCCGTCGCGGGTGGACATCGTGCAGCGGCTGGACGGCGCGGGCCTGCTGCCCGCGATCGACTTCGTGTTCAGCCGCGCCGGGTGCGACGCGGCGGTGCTCCAGTGCGTGCGCGCCGGGCTGCGGCTGACCACGCCGGACGAGATCGACGAGATCCGGGCGGTCGTCGAGTCCAAGACGCGGGACCTGCCGCAGGCGGACCTGATGGTGCTCGGCTACTGGGAGTGGCGGGAGGCTCTCGAACGGGGGATCGCGGCGCACCACGCCGGGTTGCTGCCCGCGTTCAAGGAGACCGTGGAGGAGCTGTTCGTCCGGGGTCTGGTGCGGGTCGTGTTCGCGACCGAGACGCTGGCGCTGGGCATCAACATGCCGGCGCGGACGGTCGTGCTGGAGAAGCTGGTCAAGTACAACGGCGAGGCGCACGTCGACCTCACGCCGGGCGAGTACACCCAGCTCACCGGGCGCGCCGGGCGGCGGGGCATCGACGTCGAGGGGCACGCGGTCGTCGTGTGGCAGCCGGGCGTCGACCCGAAGGCGGTCGGCGGGCTGGCGTCCACCCGCACCTACCCGCTGCGGTCCTCGTTCCGGCCGGGCTACAACATGGCCGTCAACCTGGTGCACCAGCTGGGCGCGGCGGCGGCGCGGGACATCCTGGAGCAGTCGTTCGCGCAGTTCCAGGCCGACCGGTCGGTGGTGGGCCTGGCGCGGCGGATCGAGCGCAACCGCGAGGCGCTGGACGGGTACGCCGAGGCGATGACGTGCCACCTCGGCGACTTCACGGAGTACGCGTCGCTGCGCCGCCGGGTCGGTGAGCGGGAGAAGGCGCTGGCGCGGCAGAACTCGTCGGCCACCCGCGCGGAGACGGCGGCCTCGCTGGAGCGGTTGCGCAAGGGCGACGTGATCGCGGTGCCGTCGGGTCGCCGGTCCGGCCTGGCCGTGGTGATCGACCCCGGCCTGGAGCCGCTGGGCGAGGCCCGTCCGCTGGTGGTGACCGAGGACCGCTGGTCGGGCCGGTTGTCCGCGGCGGACTTCCCGGTGCCGGTGGAGGTGCTGGGTCACGTGCGGCTGCCCAAGCAGGTCGACGTGCGATCGCCCAAGTCGCGGCGGGACCTGGCGTCGACCGTGCGCAACACGGGGATCGTGGCGCCGCAGGCGCGAAGGCGGCGGTCGACGGCCGACGACGACGCGGAGCTGGCGACGTTGCGGCGGGCGCTTCGCTCGCACCCGTGCCACGCGTGCGAGAAGCGCGAGGACCACGCCCGGTGGGGCGAGCGGTACCACCGGCTGCTGGCCGAGACCGAGCAGTTGGAGCGCAAGGTCGCGGCCACCACGCACTCGCTGGCCCGGGAGT
Source organism: Actinosynnema sp. NPDC020468 (assembly GCF_040642015.1). NCBI lineage: Bacteria > Bacillati > Actinomycetota > Actinomycetes > Pseudonocardiales > Pseudonocardiaceae > Actinosynnema > Actinosynnema sp. NPDC020468. The sequence goes on along the minus strand of NZ_JBFAEO010000010.1, from coordinate 80,203 downwards.
TCGACCGGATCCGCGGCCTGCTGCGCGAACGCGGGTACCTGCACGAGGAGGAGCGCGGTCCGGGCGAGGAGGTCACCGAGCACGGTCGCCGGCTGACCCGGCTCTACAGCGAGTCCGACCTGCTGGCCGCCGAGTGCCTCCGGCACGGGGTGTGGAAGGGTTTGGACGCGGCCGAGTTGGCGGCGGTGGTGTCGGCGCTGGTGTACGAGGCGCGGCGGGACGGTCCGCTCGAGTCGCGGCTGCCCCCGGGCAAGGTCGCGGACGCGATGACGGCGACCGCGCGGCTGTGGGCCGAACTGGAGGAGGACGAGCGCAGGCACAAGCTCGACCGCACCCGTCAGCCCGACCCGGGTTTCGCCTGGGCGGTGTACCGGTGGGCGCGCGGCGAGTCGTTGGAGAAGGTGCTGTCGTCGGCCGAGGAGAACGGCACCGAGCTGGGCGCGGGCGACTTCGTCCGGTGGTGCCGCCAGGTGATCGACTTCCTGGACCAGATCCGGGACGTGGTCGGCGGCGGGGACCCGGTCGGCGCGACGGCGCGCAAGGCGGTGGACGCCCTGCGGCGCGGTGTGGTGGCCATGGCCACCGTTTGAGAAAGCTTTGCGGGGTGGCTGGGTACGCTCGGCACACCTGTGGTTTGATCGCGCCCGCAAGCCTTGAACGAACCTTTTCCAGACACGAGCCGTCGGAGGCCGAGCATGACCAGTCCGTACGGACCGTCCGGAGGGAACGACCCGCAGCCGCAGTGGGGCCAGCAGCCCTACGGTGGTGGGTACCCCGGCACGCCGTCGGGTGGTTTCCCCGCTCAGCAGCCCAATCCCTACGGGCAGCCGGATCCGTCGCAGCAGCAGCCCCAGCAGCCGCAGTGGGGCCAGCAGCCCCCGCAGCCGCAGCAGTACACCCAGCAGTACCCGGGCGGGTACGACCCGACCCAGCAGCAGCAGCCCGCGCCGCAGCAGAACCCCTACGGCCAGCCGGATCCGGCCCAGCAGTGGGGCCAGCAGCCGCAGCCGGGCCAGTACGGGCAGCAGCCCAACCCGTACGGGCAGCACCAGAACCCCTACGGCCAACCCAACCCGTACGGCCAGCAGCCGCCCGCGAAGAAGTCGGGCGCGGTGGTCTGGGTGGTCGTGGCGCTGGTCGTGCTGGTGGTGGCGGCGTTCGGCATCACGGGTTTCGTCACGCCCGGGTTCCTCAAGAAGAAGGTGTTCGACAACGCCGAGGTCCAGAAGGGCGTCGTGCGGATCCTGACCGACGACTACAAGATCTCCGACGTGGAGAGCGCGACGTGCCCGGCGGACCGCGAGGTCAAGCCGAACACGACGTTCGAGTGCACCGCGAAGGTCGCCGGCAAGGACAAGAAGGTCAAGATCACCGTGAAGACGGCCGACGGTGAGTACGAGGTCGGGCAGCCCGCGGGCTGATCGACCTCCCGGTTCGCGACAGCCGCCCCCGGCGATCGGGGGCGGCTGTTCGTCCTTTCGCCCCCGAACTCGTTAGCGCGGCGAGCGATCGGGAGGCAGGATGCCGGGTGTGACCGACCACGACATCCGCGTTCTCGACGAGTCCCACTACCGCGCGGCGCACACGCTGTTCCGGGGAACCCTCCACCACCAACCCTCGACGGACGAGGCGTGGGCGTTCGCCGCGACGTCCTACCTGCCCGGCCGCACGCTGGGCGCGTTCGTGGACGACGACTTGGTGGGCACCGTGATGTCGTTCCCGTCCTCGCTGGCCGTGCCGGGCGGCGCGGTGGTGCCGATGGCGGCGGTGAGCCGGGTCGGCGTGCGCGCGGACTGGACGCGGCGCGGGGTGCTGAGCGCGTTGAAGCGCGCCCAGTTGCGCGCGATGGTCGAGTCCGGCGACGTGGCGGCGACCCTGCGCGCGTCGGAGACCGCGATCTACGGCCGGTACGGCTACGGCGTGGCGACCCGGTACCGGACGGTGCGGGTGGACCGCGCGAAGGCCAGGCCCAGGCTCGCGCCGTCGGGTCGGATCCGGCTGGTGCCGGGTGCGGACGGTGTCACGACGGCCCGGTCGCTGTTCGACCGGGTGTCACCCGGCCGGCCGGGCACGAACGGTCGGTGGGACGGCTGGTGGGCGCTGTCGCTGAGCCGGCAGGTGGGCACCGACGAGGAGCTGAAGGTCGCGGTGCGCCGCGGTCCGGACGGCGACGACGGCTACGCGGTGTACCGCGTGGCGCCGGGCGAGTTCGGCGGACCGGGCTCGCGACCGACCCGGATGACCGTGCACGACCTGTGGGCGAGCACCCCGGAGGCGTGGGCCGACCTGTGGACGTTCCTGCTGGGCGTGGACCTGGTGGACGAGGTGGTGGCGCCCGGCCGGCCGTTGGACGAGCCCTTGGAGTGGCTGCTGGTCGACCGCCGCGCGGTGGTGACGGAGGGCGTGGAGGACGAGACCTGGCTGCGGCTGCTGGACGTGCCGACCGCGCTGTCCGCCCGCGTCCACGAGGGTGCCGGTCGGGTGGTGCTGGGCGTGCGGGATGGCGTCCTGGCGGAGAACGAGGGCTCCTACGCGGTGACGGCGGACGGTGTCGAGCGCACCGCCGACGAACCGCAGCTGGTGGTGGACGTGCCGGTGCTCAGCGCGGCGTACCTGGGCGACGTGACCTTCTCGGCGCTGGCCACGACCGGTCACCTGGACGTCGTGGACCCGGCCGCGCTCGCGGTCGCGGACGACCTGTTCCGCTCGGCCGAGATCCCGTGGAGCGGCACGTTCTTCTGAGGGCTCAGTCCGGCGGCCAGTGCCGCAGCGCGGTGTCGAGGACGTCGAGGACCCGGGACCACGAGGTGTCGGCGTCGCGCGGGTGGTGGCCGAAGCCGCCGGACTGCTCCAGGGTCACGTAGCCGTGGAACGTGCTGTGCAGGAGGCGGATCGCGTCGGTGGCGGCCGGTTCGGGCAGGTGGTAGCCGCGCAGGATGGCCCTGGTCAGGTCCGAGTGGCGGCGGGCAGCCGCGGTGGCGGGGGTGCCCGGGGTCAGGTCGACGCGCAGGGCCGTGTAGCGGCCCGGGTGGGCCTTCGCGTAGTCGCGGTAGGCGTCGGCGAACGCGACCAGGGCGTCCTTGCCCGCCCGGCCGGCCAGCGCGTCGGCGACCCGGTCCGCGAGTTCGGTCAGCGCCAGCACCGCGACCCGGACCCGCAGCTCGTGCACGTTGCCCAGGTGCGAGTACAGGCTCGCGTCCTTCACGCCGAACGCCCGTGCCAGCGCCGACACGGTCACGTTGTCGAAGCCGACCTCGTCGGCCATCTCGGCCGCCGCGCGGGTCAGGCGTTCGACGGTCACCTTCTCGCGGACCATCTCGCCTCCAGCCTAGGAGCCCTAGGCTAGCAGCTAATGAGTTGCGCCGGTGGGCTCGGTGGTGTCACCTTCTTCCCATGGAACCGCTGACCGAGTCGGACATCCGCGCGTCCTTCGTCAACTGCACCAAGGGCGAGGCGAAACGGCTGAACGTGCCGGGCGACCTGGCCGAGCGGCCGTGGGACGACCTGGACTTCCTCGGCTGGCGCGACCCGTCCGCGCCGCAGCGCGCCTACCTGGTCGCACCCGTGGCCGGTCGGCTCGTGGGCGTGGCGCTGCGGTTGGCGACGCCGGGCGTGGGCGCGACGCGACGCAGCATGTGCTCGCTGTGCCTCACCACGCACCGGGGTGACGGCGTCTCGCTGATGACCGCGCGCAAGGCGGGCCGCAGCGGGCAGCAGGGCAACTCGGTGGGCGTCTACATCTGCGCCGACCTCGCGTGCCCGCTGTACCTGCGCGGCAAGAAGGACGCCGGGCCCGGCAGCCGGATCCACGAGTCGCTCCCGCTCGAGGACCTGATCGACCGGACCCTGGGCAAGGTCACGGCGTTCCTCGGCCGGGTGGTCGAGTGACCCCACCTGCTGGTGGGGAGGCACGGCGTGGGCGGGTGACCCCGTCGGTCGGTCAGGGGACGCGGCGCTCCAGGGCCGTCAGCAGGCGGGGCAGCGAACTGCCCAGACCCCAGCGGGCGGTCAGGTCGGCGACCCTGGCCGGGTCCACCGGCGCGGCGGGTACCGGGTCCGGGCGGTCCTGGACGATCGGGGCGTCGACCGCCACGTTCACCACGGTCGGCGCCACGGCCAGGTAGTCGGCCGCCTCCAGCAGCGCCTTGCGGTTGCGGGTGGTGAGCTTGCGGTCGCGGCCGTCGTGCACCGCGGCCAGCACGGCCTCCAGCGAGCCGAACTCGGTCAGCAGCTTCGCGGCCGTCTTCTCGCCGATGCCCGCCACGCCCGGCAGCCCGTCCGACGGGTCGCCGCGCAGCACCGCCATGCCCGCGTACGCCGCGCCGGTGGACTCCGCCGGCAGCGCGTACTTCACCGCCAACTCGGCCGGGCCGAGCAGTTCCGCCTTCGCCCAGCCGCGGCCCAGGTACAGCACCTTCACCGGGGTCGGCTCGTCGCGGACCACCTGGAACAGGTCGCGGTCGCCGGTGATCACCTCGACCGGGTCGGTGGCCTCGCGGTGGGCCAGCGTGCCGATCACGTCGTCCGCCTCGTAGCCCGCCGCCTCGGCGGTGGCGATGCCGACCGCGTCCAGCACGTCGAGGATGATCGGGACCTGCGGGGTGAGCGTGTCCGGCACGTCCTCCTCGCCCTCGACGGCCTCGGCCGCGACGCGGTGCGCCTTGTACGAGGGGAGCGCCTTGACCCGGAACTCCGGCCGCCAGTCCGCGTCCAGGCACGCGACCACCCGGCCCGCGCCGCGGTCGGTGACGACCTTGGTGATCGTGTCCACGAACCCGCGCACCGCGTTGACCGGTGTGCCGTCGGGCGCGGTCATCGACTCGGGCAGGGCGTAGAAGGCGCGGAAGTACAGGCTTGCGGCGTCCATCAGGACCAGTGGGCCACTCACGCCGCGAAGCTTGCCAGAAGCCACCGACATCAGCGTGCCGGCACGCTCGCCACCTCGGTGCTCCGCTCCGCCCGACCGCACGACTAGGCTCAGTGGTCATGTCGACCCGTGTTGGACCCCTTGACGTGGACGCGCTCCGCGCGCGGCTGGACCGGGCCACCGCCGCGGCCGCCGTCGCCGGTGTGGACGCCCTGTTGATCTCACCCGGCTCGGACCTCCGGTACCTGATCGGCGCCGGCGGTTCCTCCTACGAGCGGCTCACCTGCCTGGTGCTGCCCGTCGGCGGCACCCCGGTGCTCGTGGTGCCCAAGCTGGAACAGCCCGGCTACGCGGCCATCCCGACCGACGACCTCGGTGTCGAGGTTGCCGCCTGGGTGGACGGCGAGGACCCGTACGCGCTGGTCAAGCGCGCGTTGAAGGGCACCGACCGGATCGCCGTGTCGGACATGACGGCCGCGCTGCACACCCTGGCGCTGCGCGACGCGATCGGCGGCGAGCAGGTGCTGGCCGGTCCCGTGCTGCGCGAGCTGCGGATGCGCAAGGACGCGGCCGAGATCGAGGGGCTGCGCAAGGCGGGCGCCGCGATCGACCGGGTGCACGCCCGGATCGGCGAGTGGCTCAAGGTCGGGCGCACCGAGGCCGAGGTGGGTGCGGACATCGCCGCCGCCATCCTCGCCGAGGGGCACGAGGAGGTCGCGTTCGTCGTCGTCGGCTCCGGCCCGAACGGCGCGTCGCCGCACCACGCCCTGTCCGACCGGGTGATCGGGGCCGGCGAGGTGGTCGTGGTGGACATCGGCGGCCCGGTCGCCGAGGGCTACAACTCCGACTCCACCCGCACCTACGTGCTGGGCGAGCCGAAGGACGCCGACGTGGCGGAGACCTACGCGGTGCTCCAGGCCGCGCAGCGGGCCGCCGTCGACGCCGTCCGCCCCGGGGTGACCTGCGAGGAGGTGGACGCGGTCGCGCGCGAGGTGATCGCGGACGCCGGGTTCGGCGAGTACTTCGTGCACCGCACCGGCCACGGCATCGGGCTCGACGTGCACGAGGAGCCCTACATCGTCGCGGGCAACGACCTGCCGCTGGAGCCGGGCATGGCGTTCAGCGTCGAGCCGGGCATCTACCTGCCCGGCCGGTGGGGCGCCCGCATCGAGGACATCGTGGTCGCGACCGAGACGGGCGTGGAATCGTTCAACAACCGACCTCACGAGCTGGTGGTGCTCCCCGCGTGACGACTCTGGAGCCGATCGACCGGGCGATCCTGCGCGAGCTGGCCGCCGACGGCCGGTGCAGTTTCACCGACCTCGCCGAACGGGTGGGTCTGAGCGTGTCGGCCGTGCACCAGCGGGTGCGCAGGCTGGAGCAGCGCGGCGTCCTGCGGGGCTACGCCGCGCGGCTGGACGGCGACGAGATCGGGTTGCCGCTCACCGCGTTCATCTCGCTCACCCCGATCGACCCGGCGGCTCCGGACGACTACCCCAAGCGGCTCGAGCACCTGCCGCAGATCGAGGCGTGCTACTCGGTCGCGGGGGACGCCTCGTACGTCCTCCGCGTCCGGGTGGCCTCGCCGACCGCGCTGGAGGAGCTGCTCCGGCAGATCCGCGAGGTGGCGAACGTGTCCACCCGGACCACCGTGGTGCTGTCCACGCCGTACGAGGACCGCCCGCCCGCGGTCTAGAACTCCTCCCAGGGCACCGCGTCGTACGCGGCGCGGACGTCGGCGAGCGGGTCGACGGCGAACTCCACGTCGCCGATCCGCGACACCGGCGCGATGCCGCGCGAGTTGGCCAGGAACGCGGCCCGGTAGGAGCGCAGGTCCGCCAGTCGCACGACCGCGCGCCGGGACGGGTGGTTCTCCTCCAACAGGCGCATGGTCGTGCCGTGCAGCCAGTCGGCCTCCGCCCACACGACGCCCGTGTCGTCCAGGAACGCGATGTTGGCGATGGAGCTCTCCACCACCACGCCGTCGGACGTGGTGAGCAGCGCGTCGTCGTACCCGGCCCGCCCGGCCCGGCGCGCGTGCCACACCTGGCCGAACCCGCCCAGGTGCTTGAGGTGCGCGGCAGGCCGCGCGTAGTCCACCGGCATGAGCGCCTGGGGCGGGTCGAGCCGGGTGTAGGGCTCGTCCACCGACACCATCAGCCGCGGCTCGTCGAGGCCGAAGAACACCACGCGCACCGACGCGTCCGCGATGCCCTCCAGCGCGTGCGCGACGTGCCGGCGCACCAGGTCCCGGTCGAGTTCGGCGTCGTACAGCTCGCGCTGGCCGGTCGCCAGCCGGTCGAGGTGCGCGTGCGGCCCGCGCACCCGGCCACCGCGCACCTGCATCGCGGTGAAGTGGCCGTAGTTGCCCAACCTGCCGCGCAGCATCGACTCGGCGTCCGGCGCGGCGCCGTCGATCTCCATCCTCAGCACCCGTCGACCGTAGCGCGGCCGGAATCGAGGGTCCCGCGTCGTTGCGGCCACGTCGTGGCGGCGGGAGGGTGGCGGTGTGGAACGCGAAGTGCTGGTCGTCGGGTACCCGGACGCGACGCTGACCGACGTGGCGGGTCCGGTCGACGTGTTCGAGGGCGCGCGTCGGCTGCGCGGCGGGTACCGGGTGCGGGTCGCCGGGGTGGGCGGCGGGTTCACCGCGAGCGGCGTGCGGTTGGAGGGCGTGGACCTGCGCGAGGTGAAAGGGTCGGTGGACACGCTGGTGGTGGTCGGCGGCACGGGCTCGTTCGCGGCGGCGCGCGACGAGGTGCTGGTGGCGAACCTGCGCCGGTTGGCCGCCGACGCGCGCCGCGTCACGTCCGTCTGCACCGGCGCGTTCGTGCTCGCGGAGGCCGGGCTGCTGGCGGGCGTGCGGGCGACGACGCACTGGGCGTACTGCGCGGAGTTGGCCGCGCGGCACCCCGACGTCGAGGTGGTGCCGGACGCGATCTTCGTGCGCGACGGCCGGGTGGTCACCTCCGCCGGCGTCACGGCGGGCATCGACCTGGCGCTGGCGCTGGTCGAGCGGGACCACGACGCCGCGCTGGCCAGGCTCGTCGCCCGGTGGATGGTCGTGTTCCTGCAACGGCCCGGCGGCCAGTCCCAGTTCAGCGTGCGCGCGGCGGTCCGGCCGGTCCGCGAGGTGGGGTTGCGCGCGGTGCTCGACGCGATCGCCGTCGACCCCGCCGCGACCTGGACCGTGGAGACGATGGCGCGGCACGCCTCGATGAGCACCCGGCACTTCGGCCGGCTGTTCACCGCGAAGGTCGGCACGTCGCCCGCGCGGCACGTCGAACGCGCCCGGGTGGAGGCCGCCGCGACCCTGCTCGAAGCGGGTGACGAGGCGCTGGACTCGGTGGCGCGGCGCTGTGGTTTCGGGTCGTCGGAGACGTTGCGGCGGGCGTTCCTGAGGGTGCTGGGCGTCGCGCCCGGCGGGTACCGGGAGAGGTTCCGCACCACCGGTGCGGCGTAGCGGGTGAAGGGGGAGTCCACTGTGGACATCGCGTTCGTGCTGTACCCGAGGATGACGGCGCTCGACCTGGTCGGGCCGTACGAGGTGCTGGCGCACCGGCCCGACGTGACGGCGCACTTCGTGGCCGCCTCGCTCGACCCGGTGGTGACCGACGCGGGGTTGACCCTGGTGCCCACCACCACGTTCGCGCGGCTGCGCCGGGCCGACGTGGTCGTGGTGCCGGGCAGCGGCGACTGGACCGGTGTGCTGGCGGAGGGCGTCGTCGCGGCCTGGTTGCGCGAGGTGCACCCGACCACGACGTGGACCACGTCGGTCTGCACGGGGTCCACGCTGCTCGCCGCCGCGGGCATCCTCGACGGGGTCGAGGCCACCACGCACTGGGCGGCGCGCGAGGACCTGGCGCGGCTGGGCGCGGTGGTGAGCACCGAGCGGGTGGTGCGGGTCGGCCGGGTGGTCACCGGCGCGGGCGTGTCGGCGGGCATCGACATGGGGCTGACGCTCGCCGGACTGCTGTGGGGCGACCAGGTGGCGATGGCGGTGCAGCTGATGCTGGAGTACGACCCGAAGCCGCCCTACGACGCGGGATCGCTGGAGTCGGCACCGGCCGAAGTGGTGGCACTCCTGCGCGGCTGAACGGGCCTACCGGAGCCGGGCGTTGCTTGTACGGTGACGGGCTCACGGTCCGGGACGCTCATCGGAGGCGCATGGGTACGGGGTTCCGGGCGGCGTTCGCCGTGCCCGAGTTCCGGGTGCTGTGGGCGGCCGCGGCGCTGTCCACCGTCGGGGACCAGTTGGCCCGGGTCGCGTTGTCGGTGCTGGTGTTCCAGCGGACCGGGTCGGCCGCGTGGACGGCCCTGACCTACGCGCTGACGTTGCTGCCCGCGCTGGTGTCCGGCGTGCTGCTGTCCGGGTTGGCCGACCGGTTCCCCCGGCGCGCGGTGCTCGTCGCCTCGGACGTGGTGCGCGCGGTGCTGCTGGGCGTGATGGCGGTGCCGGGCGTGCCGCTGCCGCTGGTCGCCGCGCTGCTCGTGGTGGCGCAGCTGGCCGAGGCACCGTTCTCGGCCGCGCAGGGCGCGCTGCTGCCGACCGTGCTGGGCGACCGGTACGAGGCCGGGCAGTCCGCGCACCTGATCACCCACCAGACCGGGCTGCTGCTCGGGTTCGCGGGCGGCGGGTTCGCGGTGGCGTGGCTCGGCACGTCCGGCGCGCTGGCCGCGGACGCGGCGACGTTCCTGGTGTCGGCGGTGCTGCTGCGGTTCGGGCTGGCGCACCGGCCGGCGGCGGGTGGCCGGGAGCGGACGCGGACCCGGATCGCGGCCGGCGCCGTGCTGGTGTGGCGGGACCGGCGGTTGCGGCTGCTGGTGGCGCTGGGGTGGTTGGCGCTGTTCACGGTGGTGCCCGAGGGGCTGGCCGCGCCGTTCTCGGCCGAGGTCGGGTTCGGCGTGGCCGGTGTCGGGTTGCTGCTCGCGGCGGACCCGGCGGGGATGGTGCTGGGCGCCGTGCTGCTGCGGTGGTTGCCGACCGACCGCCGGGTGCGGCTGCTGGGGCTGCTGGCGGTGGCGACCGCGCTGCCCCTGGCCGCGTACTGGCTGCGGCCCGGTCTGGTGGGCGCCGTGGCGCTGCTCGCGGTGAGCGGGGTGTTCAGCGCGTACCAGGTCACGGCGGGCGCCACGTTCGTGCGGCTGGTGCCGGACGAACGCCGCGGGCAGGCGCTCGGGTTCGCGCGCAGCGGGCTGGTGGCGGCGCAGGGTGTCGGGGTGGCGGGCGGTGGTCTGCTGGCGACGCTGGTCGGTTCCGCCGGCACGGCCGTCGCGGTGGCCGGCGTGGTCGGGGTGGTGCTGGCCGCGCTGGTGTCGGTGGCGTGGTGGCGGACCGAGGTGTGAGGCCGTTCCGGCCGCCGTGGACCGGGCGGGCCCGAGCGGGTCGCGGGTGACCGCGGCGCCGGATCCGGGCGCGTCGGCGTCGCGGTGGCGGGGCCGCGGGAGTCGGGTCGCCGCGGCCCGCCGGCCGCGTGTCGGGGGTCGGCTGTGCCTGGTCGTCCACTGTGGAGCACCTCGCCGTCGGCGGGTGTCACCAGATCTTGTCGCGCATGGCGGCGCACCTCCCTCGTCGTCGCGGACGGTCGCGGGACGGGTCGGCTCACCAGATCTTGTCGCGCACGCCGCCCACCTCCCTCGTGGTCGCCGGTGGCGGTTCGGGGGTGGGGATCACCAGATCTTGTCGCGCATAATCGTCACACCTCCCCGTACGTCCGGAATGACCCGTTCGGTAGGGTGGTCACCAGATCTTGTCGCGCACAGCGATCACCTCCGGTGGTTAGCGTCACCCCGCTAGCGGCTGACATCCACCCAGGTCACAATTACTGTGACGCTCCGTCCGGGAGCGTGTGCGGTCCGGGTCTGATCAGGGCGCGAGGGAACATGGGCAGAGCGCGGTCAGCGTCGTCGGGTGATCGGCGCTGGGCACTATGGTCCCTGCCGCCCCGTGCCCTGGCCTACGTCCTGGCCGTGGACCTGCTGGCCCTGCTCGCCACCGGGCTCACCTTCGAGGGGCGCTTCACCACCGGCTCCTGGGTCGCCTTCGGCGTCCTCGCCGGGTGCGCGGCGCTGCACCTGCACTGCTCCCGCTGGATCGAGCGGATCCGCCGCGACCACAGCCACCTGCCGCACGTCGACCTGTGCAGCATCTGGATCCTGGCGGGCGCGCTCGTGCTGCCGCCGACCCTCGCGGTCGCGCTGGTCGTGTTCGTCTACGTGCACCGCTGGTGGGTCGTCGGCCGCTGGGACGCCTCCCGCCCGCCCCACCGGTGCGTGTTCACCACGTCGATGATGGTGCTCGCCGCGCTGGCCGCGAACACCGTCGCCGGTCTCACCGGGTTGCGCGGGCACCTCCAGGACCACCGCCCGGAGGGTTGGCTGGACCTGGTCGGCCTCACCGGCGCGGGCCTCGCGCAGTGGACGGTCAACACCGCGCTCGTCGGCACGGTCATCCTGCTCACGGTCCGCCCGCGCAACGTCAAGGACGCGCTGGGCAGCGGCCCGGACAACCTGTTGGAAGCCGGTCAGCTCGCGCTGGGCTGCTTCGTCGCCCTCGCGGTCGCCTGGTGGCCCGGCTTCGCGGTGCCGATGGTGGTCGCGGCCGTCGCGCTGCACCGCACCGTGCTCATCCACCAGCTCGAACTCGCCGCGCGCACGGACGCCAAGACCGGGCTGCTCAACGCCGAGGCGTGGCACCTCCAGGCCCGGCTCGAGTTGCAGCGGACCCGGCAGCAGCCGGCCGGCGCTTCGGTCGGCCTGTTCATGATCGACGTGGACCACTTCAAGGACATCAACGACACCCACGGCCACCAGGTCGGCGACGCGGTGCTCAAGCGCATCGCGGGCGCGCTGGCCTCGGCCGTGCGCCGGGGCGACACGCTCGGCCGGTTCGGCGGCGAGGAGTTCGCCGTGCTGCTGCCGTCGGTCGAGCACCTCGAGGCGGTGGCCATCGCCGAGCGGATGCGCCGCCAGGTGCACGAGGTCGCGTTCGAGACCGACGCGGGGGCGCAGGTGCGCGGGCTGACCGTGAGCATCGGCGCCGCGGTGTGGCCCGACGTCGAGGAGGACACGTTGGAAGGTCTGCTCGCCGCCGCCGACTCCGCCCTCTACCAGGCCAAACGCCTCGGCCGGGACCAGGTGCAGTGCGCCGGGCGGCACCGTCGCACGCGCTGGAACCCGGCCGCCAGGTCCGACTCCGTCGACCAGCCGGGGCAGCCCCGCCCGGTCTGACCCGCCGCCGGCCCGAACCGGCGTCGAGGATTCGTCCACGGTTTGGCAACGACCGCCTTCACAACGGGCTCCGGTCGCGTAAATTCGGCTGGCCACCACCTCCCCGGTGCGTACCCAGTCCTGTTCCTGCAAGGGTTGTGAGCCAGTGGACCTCGGTGCCCCGCACGGAATCCGGTTCCGCTTCGAGGCGGGCCTGCTGCGCGCCGTGCTGGTCGACGGGCGCGGCACGCCGCCGATCGCCCTCGCCGAGCACCTGACCGCCGACGTCGACGCGCGCGAGCCGGTCGTGGCGCAGCGCCCGGACGGCGCGGTGCTCGGGTTCCGGTTCGACCTGCCCGCGCCCGCCCGGTGGCTGCTGGCGGTCGAGGCGCCCGGTGAGGTCACGCCCGACGGCGTCGAGTTCGACCTGCCCGGCGGGGCGCGGCTGACGGTCTCCGGCACCGAACGGGTGGTCGTGGTGGCCGACGGAGCGTGCGTCGACCTGCCCGTCGGCGAGTCCGACCTGGTGCTGGAGGTCCTCCGCCCGCCGGTCGCGGACACCGTCGTGGTGTGCCGGCCGGACCAGGTCCGCGCCGCCGCCGTCGTGCTGTCGTGCCTGCCCGCGGACCGGTTCACCCCGGTCGTCACCGACGCGGACACCGCGGATCTGCTGGCCGCGCTCGGCGCGCGCCGCGCCGTGCACCTGGCCGACGGGCCGGATCTCGGCCTCGCCGAGCGGGTGTCGCTGGTCGACGTCGACCCGGCCGACCTGACCGCGGTCGCGTGGGAGGCGTTGCGACCGGGCGAGCGCGCGCGGGTGCTGGAGGTGCCGTCCGACTTCGACCCGGCCACCGCGCTGTTCACCGCTCTGCGCGCCGGGTCCGCGCTGCGCGTGGTGGCGGGCGCCGAGCCGGTCGAGCCGCCGGTGCCGGCGGGCGCCGAGGCGGTGCTGGTCGAGGACACCGGCGACGTGGACGTGCTGGTGGCGGCCCTGTACGCGCACCACCGGGGCGCGCGGCTGGTCGTGACACCGAAGCCGGACCTGACCGAGGTGCGCCGGGTGGTCGCCGAGGAACAGGAACGGGTGGCCGCCGCGGCGGGCGCGATCGGTGACGCGGTCAAGGGCGTCGGCGTCGTGGAGGCGCTGTGGCGCTACCTGTCCACCGGCGGTCACGACCCGTTCACCGCGGTGGAGGCGGTGGTGACCGCGCAGGTGCCCGCCGAGGCGGTAGTGGCGGTCGGCGAGCGCGCGCTCACCGCGTTCACCACCGGGCTGCCCTACCCGTTCGTGCGCACGTGGGCGCGCAAACCGATCGGTCACGTCGTGGGCGAGGCGGTCCGGACCGTGCTGACCGAGTTGCGCGGCGAGGTCGGCCCGCGGTCGGCCGGGTTCCGCGTCGCGCTGGCCACCGGCGCCTTCCCGGCGGCCGACCCGGCCCACCACCGCGTGGTGCTCACCGGCGGGCACGCGACCACCGGGACGCTCCGCGCGCTCGTCGAACGGCTACCGGTGGACCTGCTGCTGCTCACCGAGCACGAAGTGCCGTTCGAGCCGGAGGACCTGACCCGGCGCGCGCTGGTGTTCGACAACACCGGTCCGTCGTGGACGGACGCCGGCCGCCGCTTCCTGCGGGCCGGCGCGCGCGGTTACGTCGGGTCGCTGTGGTCGATCCCGGCCGACCTCGCCGCCGACTTCGCCCGCGCCGTCGTGCACCGGCTCACCGCCGAGGGCGAGCCGGTCGCGCACGCCGTCGTGAGCACCGGCACGCCCGGCGGGATCGCCCGCTCGTACGTCTACGTCGGCACGGTCACCGCACGGCTCGACCCGAGGCGGGCGCCCGCGGGCGACCCCGGGGCGGCGCTGGCCGGGTGCGCGCTGCTGGCCGCCGCCGCCCGCGACTGCCCGGACGGCCTGGCGGAGGTGCTGCACCGGGACGTGGCCGCGTTGCGCGCGGTCGCCGAGACCGGCGACGTCACCGGCTCGGCCGCCTACGTCGACGTGCTGCTCGAGGAGTTGGCGCTCGCGCCGGAGCCGGGCGCGCTGGTGGACCGGGTCGACGCGGCGCTGCCCGGCCTGGACCTGCCCGCCGGCGAGCGCGACCGGCGGTGGGCCCGGCGCTTCGAGCTGACCGGCCTGCACCACGAGGCACGCGGGGACCACGTGTCCGCCCTGCGCGACCTGGAGCGCTGCGCGGAGTACGGGGACGCGTGTCGGGACCGCGCGGGCGTGCTGCTGCGCGTGGCCCGGCTGTGGGACGAGCGGGGCGAGCCGGAGCGGGCCGCCGCGGCGGCGCGCGAGGCGCACGACGCGTACCGCGTGAGAGGTGACCGGTCCGACCTGCTGGAGGCGATCGACGTGCTGGGTGGCTTGAGTCGGAGATCCGACGACCACGAGGGCGTCGTGCGCTACGCCGCCGAGGGCCACGACCTGGCCGCGGAACTCGGCGACCGCGCGCGGCAGGCGAGGTTCACGCTGGACGAGGCGGGCGGGCACCGGAACGCGGGCGACCTGGACGCCGCGATCTCGGCCGCCGTCGAGGCGCTGGAGCTGTACCGGGAGGTGAAGGACGAGCACGCCGAACTCGAGGCGGTACGGCTGCTCGGCTGGTGCCACCGCGACCGCGGCGACCACGAGACGGCGCTGCACTACGGCCGGGTCGCCCTGGCGCTGGCCGAACGCCTGCACGTGCCGGCGGAGGTGGCCGCCGCGCACGAGGACCTCGGCCTCGTGCTGACGCTGCGCCGCGAGCACCCGGCCGCGTTGGAGCACCACCGGCACGCGGTGGAAACCGCCGTGGCGCACGGCGAGTGGGCGCTGGGCGCGGAGTTGTTGCCCCGGCTCGCGGTGGGCGCGGTGCGCGCGTCGGACCCGGAGGCGCTGTGGACGACCGCGCTGTGCGGTGGCCTGATCTGCGAAACCGCCCGGCCCGCGGTGTGGCAGTCGCTGGTGCCGCTGGTGGTGGACTCGATGCGCCGCGCGATCGAGACCGGCCCGCCGGAGCTGACCGAACGCGGCATGACCGACTTCGCGAGCGCGGTGACCGCGGGCCGCCGCGAGGCGATGCCACCGCAGGTCCGCATCCTGGCCGACGTGGTCGTGGTCCTGCTGGCGTGGCTGATGAACCGGGTGGACGACGGCGTCACGGCCTTCGCCCGCGAGGTGGACACCACCACCGGCGGCGTGCTGAACCTGGCCGCCTACGTGTCCGTGCCCCATCGCGACCGCGTCCGGGGCCCGTCACGGCCCGTCTGAACCACCCTCGCGGAAGTAGCCGGCGGCGGTCCTCGGGTACAGCTCGCGGTAGGTGGTGAAGGCGCCCCACGGCGTGGTCACCGGCGCGGCGTGGAACAGCGCGTGCGCCAACGCCCGGGCGAACACCGCCCGGGCCGCCGCGACGACCGCGCCCGGGTCGGCCTCGTGGGTGCCGGTGGACGCGGCGAACACCGTGTCGCCTTCGGTGAGCCCGTGCGCGGGCCGCACGGCCACCCCCAACCCGTCCTGCCCGGCGGCGGCCACCGCGTACAGGCTCGGCACCCGCGCGGTGGTCGCCACGACCCCGATCACCGTGTTGAACGGCGGCGTGTAGTGCCGCAGCCGTTCCGCCGCGGCCACCAGGTCGTCACCGCGCGGGGTCGGGAACTCGCCCGGCAGCCCCCACGCCGCGCCGTGCGGAAGGCCGAGCGCCACGTCCACGCTCGACCCGGCCGCGTTGAGCGCCGCCACCGCGCCGACCACCACCCCACCCCCGAGGTCGGCGGAGGCCGTGCCGATGCCGCCTTTGAGCGCCCCGTTCAGCGCGCCCGTTCCGGCGCCGACGTTGCCCTGCGCCACGTGGACCCCGGCGTTGCGCACCGCCTCGACCCCGGTGGAGGCGTCGGGCCGGCACCGGAAGTCCCCGCCCCGCCCCAGGTCGAACAACGCCGCCGCCGGCACCAGCCCGCCGACCTCGCCCGCCACCCCGTCCGCCGCCGCGAGCCCGTAGGCGCTGCCACCGGTCAGCACGACCGCCGGCACCACCCGCCCGCCGTACCGGGGGTCGAGCGCCGCGGTGTCCCGGGTCGCGGGCCCTCCACCCCGGACGTCCACAGTGGACAGCGTCTCCGGCGGGAACAGCACGACCGTGGTGCCGGTCAACGCGCCCGAGCCGACCCGGGTCGCGTGTCCGACCAGCACTCCCGGCACGTCGGTGATGGCGTTGCGCACGCCCGCGATCCTACGGCGACAACAACTCCGCCCCGAGTTCGCGCACCACCGAGGCGAGCAGCTCGACGTCCTCCCGCGTGGTCTGCCAGTTCACGATGGCCGGCCGCAACGCGACCCGCCCCCGGTACACCGTGGTGCCGACGTACACCCGCGCGTCCTCGATGATCGCCGCGCCCAACCGCCGGTTCACCTCGTCCAGTTCGGACTCCGGCACACCCGGCGGCGCGTACCGGAAGCAGACGATGAACAGGTTGACCGGGGCCAACAACTCCAACTCCGGCGCCCGCTCCACGATGCCGCCCAGGTGCAGCGCCAACTCCCGGTGCCGCTCGACCATGGCCCGGTGCCCGGACCGCCCGTAGGCGCGCAACGTCGCCCAGATCGGCAACGCCCGAGCCCGCCGCGACGACTCGGGCCCGAGGTTGTTGTAGTTGACGAACTCGTCGTCCGGCGCGGGCAGGTAGGCCGCGTTCCACGCCCCGAACGCCCGCCCCAACCGCTCCCGCTCCTTGACGAAGGCGAACCCGCTCTCATAGGGCACGTTGAGCCACTTGTGCCCGTCCGCCGCCACCGAGTCCGCCCGCTCCACACCCCGCGTCAGGTGCGAGGTCTCCGGCGACAACGCGGCGAACAACCCGAACGCCCCGTCGACGTGCAACCACGCCCCGTGCTTCTCGGCGAGATCGGCCATCTCCTCCACGGGGTCGAAATCCCCACCGTTGACCTCACCCGCGTTCGCGATCACCACGGCGGGCCCACCGACCTCACCCAACGCCCGGTCCAACGCCCGAAGATCAACCCGCCCCGCGTCGTCCCGACTGAACGTGACCACGCAATCCCGCCCCATCCCCAGAACCTGCAACGCCTTCCGACAACTGGCGTGCACGTACCCACTGGAGAACACGGGCATCCGAGGCAACCCGACCAGCCCGTCCGCGGTCACATCCACCCCGTGCCGCCCGGCCCACCACTCCCGAGCACAGGCGAGCCCGGTCAGGTTGGCGAACGTCGCACTGGGCGTCAACACCCCACCGAACGAGGAGGGCAACCCCACGAGCTCCTTGAGCCACCCCAACACGACGGTCTCGGCCCGAGCGGCAAAGGGACTGGTCAACCACAACCCACCAGCCTGGTCGAGCAGGGAGACAACCCAGTCCCCAGCCTGAGCGGCAGGAGTGGCCCCACCCACCACGAAGTGGAAGAACCGAGGCCCGGAAGTCCGAGTCCCGGCCCGAGTCCCCACCCGAAGCAAATCGGCAACGGCGACAACAGTCCCGTCCCCGTCCTCGGGAAGCGCCCCACCCAACTCCGCCAACAAGTACTCGGCACCACGATCCCGCACCGACAAATGCGGCAACGCGTCCAAATAAGGACGCGCAGCCCGATTGACCATGGCCAACGCCTCGACCACATCATCCCGAGCGTGCAGCGGATCACCCATCACAGCACTCTAGGCGCACCCCGCCCCGGTCGCGCCCGACCAGCAAGGGGCCTCGTGTTCTCCCCGTATGGCCTGGGCGAAGCCCAACCGCATGTGTCAAGGGGGCACATTCAGCGCTACCGCCGGCCAATCTCACCAACGGCCCCCTTGACGCATGTGGTTGCCTCAGGCAGGCCATACGGGGAGAACACGACGCCCTAACCCCCGGAGGCGCTGCCCGTCCGGCGAGGACGCTTTTACGCCCTAAACAGCACCCACTCACGAGAGCACGCAACACCCATCAACGAGGATCGTCCCGCTCCCGCCGAATGGTGACCTTCCGCCCCTTGATGGTCGCCCCCCGCAACGAGGCGATCACCTGCGTAGCCGAAGCCTCGGGCACCTCCACCAACGAGAACCGATCGGCGATCTCGATCGCCCCGATCTCCCGCCCGTTCAACCGGGCCTCCCCGGCAATGGCCCCGACCAGGTCCTGAGGCCGAATCCCCGCACTACGCCCGGCCCCCACGAACAACCGGGTCATCCCGACCGACGGCGGACGAGGCCGCCGCTCCCGCCGAGGCGCCCCGTCCCGCCGCTCGGGCCGAGGCTGAACCTCCGGGATCTCCTCTTCGTCCGACGCCGCCCCGGTCGCCTCGTGGGCGAGCTTGACCGCGGCCAACGCGATCTCCATGACGTCGAACTCGTCGGCCAGGGTTTCCACGACCACGCGGAACCCCTCGAACTCGTCCTCCAGCAGGCTCTCGTGCAACGCCGCCCTGGTGAGCTCCAACTTCCGCGCCCGCAGGTCCGCGATCGTCGGTACCTTCTCGACCTGGATCCGCTGCTTGGTGACCCGCTCGATGGTCTTGAGCATCCCGTGCTCACGCGGCTCGGCCAGCGTGATCGCGACACCCTCGCGCCCGGCCCGGCCGACCCGCCCGATCCGGTGCACGTACGACTCGGGCGCGGACGGCACGTTGTAGTTCACCACGTGGGTGAGCTGCTCCACGTCCAAGCCGCGCGCCGCCACGTCGGTCGCCACGAGCAGGTCCGCGGTGCCGTTGCGCAACCGGGTCATCACCCGGTCCCGCTGCTCCTGGCTGATGCCGCCGTGCAGCGACTCGGCCCGGTACCCGCGCCCGTTGAGCGTCTCGGTGAGCTGGTCCACCTCGTCCCGGGTCCGGCAGAACACGATCGCGGCCGTCGGCGCCTCCACGTCGAGCACGCGACCCAGCGCGGCGGGCTTGTGCGCCCGCGGCACCACGTACGCGCTCTGCCGCACGCGCGGCGCCTCGCCGGGCTCGGTCTGCTCGCGGCCGATGGTGATCCGCACCGGCTCGGTGAGGTGCTGGTTGGCCAACCGGTTGATCCGCGGCGGCATGGTGGCCGAGAACAGCACGGTCTGGCGCTCTTCGGGCGCGTCGTTGAGGATCGCGTCGATGTCCTCGGCGAAGCCCATGTCGAGCATCTCGTCCGCCTCGTCCAGGACCACGATCTTGAGGTGGTCCAGGCTCAGCGTGCCGCGGTTGAGGTGGTCGATGGCCCGGCCGGGCGTCGCGACGACCACGTCCACGCCCTGCTCGAGCACGCGCAGCTGTCGCCCGATCGGCTGGCCGCCGTAGATCGGGAGCACCCGGGCGCCCAGTTCGCGGCCGTAGCGGTGGACGGCCTCGGACACCTGCACGGCCAGTTCGCGGGTGGGCACGAGGACGAGCGCGAAGGGCGCCTTCTCGGTCCGCTTGCCGTCGGCCATGCGTTCGAGGACGGGCAGCGCGAAGGCGGCGGTCTTGCCGGTTCCGGTGGCCGCCTGGCCGAGCAGGTCGCGTCCTTCGGTGAGCGGGGGGATGGCTTCACGCTGGATGGGAGTGGGTTCTTCGTAGCCGAGTCCGGAGAGCGCCCGCAACAACTCGGGGCGAAGCCCGAGGTCGGCGAAGCTGGTCCTGTCGTCGTCGGGCGCGTCGGTCATGTGCTCAAGTCTCGCTGATCGCTCGTGAACCGCTCGGCGAGGGGTCGGATCGTCCGGCTCCCGAGCGCGCCGGACCGGCCGGATCGGGCTGCGTAGGCTGCCCGGCGTGGACGAACTGCGGTGGGGCGTGCTGGGTGCGACGGCGTTCATCAGCACGAGGGTGTCGCCCGCCCTGCACCGGGCCGAGGGCAACCGGGTGGTCGCGATGGCCGGTCGGTCGGGTCGGCTCGACGTGGTGTCGGCGCTCGCCGCGGAGTTCGGCGCCCGCGCGCACGACGGGTTCGACGCGCTGCTCGCCGACCCGGACGTCGACGCGGTGTACATCACCCTGCCGAACTCCCTGCACGTGCCGTGGACCGTCCGCGCGCTGGAGGCGGGCAAGCACGTCCTGGTCGAGAAGCCGATGGCGCTGACCGAGGCGGACTGCGACCTCGTGGACGCGGCCGCCGGCTCCCGCACCGTCATGGAGGCGTTCTGGTACCGCTTCCACCCGCAGCAGGAGCGGGTGGCGGAGATCATCGCGTCGGGGGAGATCGGCTCGCCGCGCCTGGTCCGCGCCTCGTTCGCGTTCGTCGCGCCGGACGGCGCCGACATCAGGTTCGACCCGGCGCTGGGCGGCGGCGCGACGTGGGACGTGGGCTGCTACGCGTTCGACGTGGCGATGTGGCTGTTCGGTCGGGAGCCGCTGTCGGTGCGCGCGCTCGAGCACCGCCGGGCCGGCGCCGTCGTGGACACGAGCGTCGTGTCCACTATGGACTTCGGTGGTGGTCGGATCGCGGTGCTCGACTACAGCCTGGACCACGGCCCGCGGTCGGGCTACGAGGTGCAGGGCACCCTGGGGACGATCGTGGTGCACGACGCGTGGGCGCGGGACGCCGACGACGCGCGGTTGACCGTGCTGGGCCCGGACGGCGCGCGGGACGAGGTGCTGCCGGCCGTCGACGCCTACGAACGGCAGGCGCTCGGTTTCGCCGAGGCCGTCCGCACCGGGGCGCAACCCCGGATCACCGCCGCCGAGTCCCGCCGCAACGCCCGGGTGGGCAGCGCGCTGCTCCGCTCCGGCGCGACGGGACGCGACGTCGTGCTCTAGCCGCGGTCGGGCGGCGAGTCGGGGTCGCGCCCGTGGACGGGCAGCGCGTCGGCGTTGTCCGCGAGCTTCAGGCACAGGTGCCGCAGCAGCACGACCTCCTCGTCGGTGAAGTCGCGGAACAGCGCGCCCATCGCCACCTGGGACGGTGTGCGGAACGCGTCGACCCAGCCCCGACCCAGCCGCGTGATGACCGCCCGCACCGACCGCCGGTCGTCGGGATCGGCCCGCCGCTCCACCAACTCGGCCTTCTCGAGCGTGTCGACGAGCCCGGTGGCGTTGCGCGGGCTGACGCCGGCGATCACCGCGAGCCCACCGATCGGCAGCCCCTCGGGGCCCACCACGCTGAGCCGGACGAGCAGGTCCAACGCGCCCGAGCTCAAGCCCCTGCTGTGCGCGCCCTTGGCCCGCAACCGCTCCACCGCCGCGGTGGCCGTCCGCAGGGCCGCCGCCGCCTCCAACCTGCCGGTGTCGCCGTCGTGGGTGAAGTGCGCCATCGCCGCGCGGACGGCGGGTGCGTACAGGTGTCCGGATTCATCGAGGTCACTCATAGTGAAGCAGTACCTTATTACCTACTTCTCTATTGGACAAGCGGTCACCCGCACCGCCGAGCCCACCCGCACCGCCGAGCCCACCCGAACCGCACCAAACAGCCCCAGCCCACCACGGCTGCCCACCCGGACACCAGTCCCGGCCGCGCCGTCGGGGCGGCGCGGCCGGGTGCCCGACCCCGCTACGACATGGCGTCGCGGAGGGACTTGGGCCGCATGTCGGTCCACACGCGGTCGACATGGGCGGAGCACTCGTCCTTGGTCCCGGTCGTCCCGTCCGCGCTCCACCCGGCGGGCACGTCGTGGTGCGCGGGCCACAGCGAGTACTGGCCCTCGTCGTTGACCAGGACCTGGTAGGTGATGTCGTCCCTCATGGGGTGTCCTCTCGTGCGTAGTGGCGCAACGTCGGGCTGACCGTGACGTACGCCGTGACCAGTGCGATTCCCGCCGCGCACACCAGGACGGCGTGCGCGGGGGACAGGGATTCGGTCAGCAGGCCCCCCAGGGCCGGGCCGACCGCGCCCGCCAGACCGACGACGACCGCGAGCACGCCGCTGAGGCGGCCGCGGAGCTCGTCCGGGGTCAGGAGGAGTTGGTGGGTGGCGATGGTGGTGTTCGCGGTGGGCGCGAGGAACGTCATCGCCGCGAACAGGCCGCCCATCAGGTAGCCGTTGTCGATGACCAGGGCCACCGGGGTCAACGCGGTCAACCCCCAGAAGACCGCCGCGATGGAGCGGTGCGGACCCATCGCGCGGTGCAGCCGGGGTGCGACCAGGGCGCCGAGGACACCGCCGACGCCGAGCATCGACGCCATCACGCCGATCTCCGCCGCCGAGATGCCCCGGCTCTTCGCCAGCACGAGCACCACCAGGTAGAACGCGCTGAAGAAGAGGTTGAGCACCACCGCGCAAGCCGACGTCACGCGGATCTCGCGGCGCTGCCACGCCCAGCGCAGGCCCTCGACGATCTCCACCACGAAGTGCTGCCGCTCCACCCGCCGCGGCGCCGGCGGCACGCGCAGGAACAGCAGCGCGACGAACGCGACGCAGTGCGACAGCAGGTCCAGCAGGAATGGCAGCCAGCGGTTCAGCGCGTAGAGGATGCCGCCCACCGTGGTGCCGACCATCTGACCCAGCGACGAGCGGGCGGTGTTCATCGCCACGGCCGTCGCGAGCTGCTCCTCCGGCACGAGCCGGGGCAGGCACGCGTCCTCGGCGGGTTCGAACAGCGCCCGCGCCGCGCCGAGCACGACCGCCACCCCGAGCAGGTGCGCGATCGTGACCGCGCCCGTCACCAGCGCCACCACGAGGCCGACCAGCACCACCGCCTGGGCGGCCTCGCAGCACAGCATGATCCGGCGCCGGTCCCAGCGGTCCACCAGCGCGCCCGCGGGCAGGCCGACCACCAGCTGCGCGGTGGAGTCGACCGTGAGCACCAGACCGGCCAGCACCGGCGAACCGGTGATCGCCAGCGCCAGCAGCGGCAGCGCGAGCTGGGTCGCGCTGAACCCGATCTCCGCGATCGCCTGGCCGGACCAGAGCAGCGTGTAGTTCCGGTTGCGGGCCAACGAGGTGGTCACCGGGCACCCCGGCAGTCCTCGGCGATGGCCCGCAGTGCCGCCGCGAAGTCGTCGGCCACGGCGCGCACCTCGTGCTCGGGGTGCAGGTCGGGGTGGAAGTACCAGGTGAAGCCCAGCCGGCCGTTGCCCGCCTCGCCGACCACGTCGATCGCGTGCTCGCCGTGGTCGGCCGGGTCGTGGTCCTGCCCGATCGACGGCCGCACCGCGCGGTACAGGCCCTCGGACCGCTCCTCGCCGCCGTCGAACTGGCCGAGGTAGTTGAACGACACCGCGGGCGTGCCGGTCGCGGGCAGCCGGCCGTGCTGCCGGAGCGCGCCGTAGCCGAAACCGTTGCCCGGCAAGGACCGCAGCTGACGTCGCACGGCCTTCACCCGGTCCCGCCACGACCCGTCGGGCAGGTCGAGCACCAGCGGGAACATCGTGGTGAACCAGCCGACCGTGCGGGACAGGTCGACGTCGTCGAACACGTCCTCCCGGCCGTGGCCCTCCAGGTCGACGGCCACCCGCCGGTCGCCGGTCCACCGGCTCAGCGCGTGCGCCAGCGCGGCCAGCAGCACGTCGTTGATCCGGGTCCGGTACGCCGCCGGCGCGCCGCGCAGCAGCGCCTCGGTGTCCTCTGTGGACAGTTCGACCGCGAGGCCGACGCCGGGGGTGGTGGGTTTCGGGGTGTCGGGCAGGTCGTGCGACCAGTCCTCGACCTCCTCGTCCAGTCCGCCGGCGAGGACGTGCGCCTCCAGGGTCCGCGCCCACCGCAGGAACGACGTGGTCTTCGCGCCCAGGTCGCCGCCGCGGTAGGCGGTCTCCAGGTCGTCCAGCAGGATCCGCCACGACACGCCGTCGACCACCAGGTGGTGCGCGACGAGCAGCAGCAGCGGCGTGTCGCCCTGGAACAGCACGGCTTTCAGCAGCGGTCCGGTCGCCAGGTCGAACGACGCGTGCACCGCGTCCGCGTACTCCTCGGTGAGGTCCGCCTCCGACGTCACGGTCAGCACGTCGGTCGGCGTCACGGGCGCGTTGTGCTGCCGCCACCCGTCGCCGTCGCGGGTGAACCGCAGCCGCAGGGCGTCGTGGTGCGCCAGCAGGGTCGCCAACGCCCGGCGCAGCGCCGCCACGTCCACGTCCGGCGCCAGCTCCACCAGGTGCGACTGGTTGAAGTGCCGCGGGTTTCGCCTGCCGGAGGTGAGGAACCAGTGCTGGATCGGGGTCAGCGGCACGTCGCCCACCACCTCCTCGCGGGCCGCCGAGTCCGCCACCTCGACGGTCACGTGCGGCGCGAGCTCGGCGATCGTCTGGTGCGCGAACAGGTCGCGGGTGGTGAACCGGTGCCCGGCCTGCCGCGCCCGGGCGACCACCTGCATGCTGAGGATCGAGTCGCCGCCCAGCGCGAAGAAGTTGTCGTGCCTGCCGACCCGGTCCACGCCCAGCACGTCCGCCCACACCGCGGCGAGCGCGCTCTCCTCCGGCGTGGCCGGCGGCACGTGGTCCGCCGCGACCGCCGCGCCGAAGTCGGGTTCGGGCAACCGGGCGCGGTCGACCTTGCCGTTGGCGCTGACCGGCAGCGCGTCCAGCGCCACGAACGCCGACGGCACCAGGTAGTCGGGCAGCGACTCGCCGAGGAACTCGCGCAACCCGACCGTCGAGCCGACCACGTAGCCGACCAACCTCTTGTGCCCGCGGGAATCCGCGCGCGCCACCACGACGGCCGCCCGCACGTCCGGGTGCCGCAGCACGGCCGCCTCGACCTCGCCCAGCTCGATCCGGAACCCGCGGATCTTGACCTGGTCGTCCGCGCGACCGAGGAACTCCAGCTCGCCGCGCGACCACCGCACCACGTCGCCGGTCCGGTACATCCGCGTGCCCGGCGCGCCGAACGGGTCGGCGACGAACCGCTGCGCGGTCAACCCCGGCCGGTCCAGGTACCCGCGCGCCAGGCCCGCGCCCGCCACGTACAGCTCGCCGGGCACGCCGGCGGGCACCGGTTGGAGCAGCGCGTCCAGCACGTGCACGCGGGTGCCGCGGATCGGCCGGCCGATGGGCGGCGTGCCGCCGGGGGTCAGCGCGTCGCTCCAGGTGGCCACCACCGTCGACTCGGTCGGCCCGTAGGCGTTGACCATCCGCCGTCCCGGTGCCCAGCGCTCCACCAGGTCCGGCGGGCAGGCGTCGCCGCCGACCACCAGGGTGCGGAAGTCGGGCAGCGCCACGTCCGGCACGGTGGCCAGCGCGACCGGCGGGATCAGCGCGTGCGTGACCTTGTTGTGCGCCACCACGTCCGCGAGCTCCTGACCCAGCAGCGGCCCGGGCGGCGGCACGACCAGCGCCGCGCCCGCCGGGAGCGCCAGGCACAGCTCCAGCACCGAGGCGTCGAAGCTGGGGGAGGAGAACTGGAGCACCCGGTCGCCGGGTCGCACGTCCAGGTGCGCGATCTCGGCCGCGGCGAACGTCGCGATGCCCGCGTGCGTCACCACGACGCCCTTGGGCCGCCCGGTCGAGCCGGACGTGTAGATCACGTACGCCGGGTGCTCCGGCCGCACGTCCACCACCGGCGCGGTGGTCGGACCCGGCACGTCGACCGTGCCGTCGAGGGTGAGCAGCGGGTCCGCGTCGTCCAGCATGAACGCGATCCGCTCGGCCGGGTAGGCCGGGTCGACGGGCAGGAACGCCGCGCCCGCCTTGAGCACCGCGAGTTCGGCGACCACCAGGTCGACCGAGCGCGGCAGCTTCACCGCGACGATCTGGTCCGGTCCGGCGCCGCGCGAGATCAGGTGGTGCGCCAGCCGGTTCGCCCGCGCGTCGAGTTCGGCGAAGCTCACCTCGGCCGCGCCCACCAGGGCCGGCGCGTCCGGGGTGCGGGCGACCTGGCGGGCGATGAGCTCCGCGAACGGCACCGGCGGCAGCGCGTCCCCTCCGGAGTTCCACCGGGCCAGCTCGGCCAGCTCGGCGGCGGGCAGCGCACCGATGCTCCACAGTGGACGGTCGGCGTCCCGGGCCAGCTCGGCCAGCAGCACCGTCAGGTGCGCCACCAGCCGGTCGACCGTGGCCGCGTCGAACAGGTCGGTGTTGTACTCGACCGAACCGTGCAGCGCGCCGGAGGGCTCCTCGGTGAACTCCACCGTCACGTCGAACCCGGTCGAGGTGACCGGCTGCTCGACGTCCTGCGCCACCAGGTCGGCGAACCCGGCGGCCTGCGGCGCGTTCTGCAACACCACCACGGCCTGGAACAGCGGCGGCCGGCTGGTGTCCCGGTCCGGCTGCACGGCGTCCACGACGCGTTCGAACGGCACGTCCTGGTGCGCCACCGCGTCCAGCACGGTCCGCCGCACCTCCGCCAGGAACTCGGGGAAGGGCCGTGCGTGGTCCACGGACGCGCGCAGGGCCAGCGTGTTGACGAAGAACCCGACCAGGTCGGCCAGCTCGGGCCGTTCCCGACCGGAGGCGACCGTGCCCAGGGCGAAGTCGTCCTGACCCGACCAGCGGCTCAGCAGCAACTGGCAGGCCGCGACCAGGGTGGTGAACAGGGTGCCGTCGTGCGCGCGACCCAGGTCCCGCAACGCGGTCGCGACCGGTTCGGGGACGGTGAACGCGGTCTGCGCGCCCGCCGTCGTGTGCACCGCCGGCCGCGGCCGGTCGGTCGGCAGCTCCAGCGCCGGCACGCCCGCCAACCGCTCGCGCCAGTACGCCAGCTGCGCGTCGAGCGGCTGTTCCCGTTGCCACGCCGCGAAGTCCGCGTACCGCAGGCCGACCTCGGGCAGCTCGACGCCCTCGTACAACGCGGACAGGTCGTTGAGCAGCACGCCGCCCGACCAGCCGTCGGTGACGATGTGGTGCAGGGTCAGCGCCAGCACGTGCTCGTGCGGGCCGACCCTGGCCAGCGCCGGCCGGAACAGCGGTCCCTCGGCCAGGTCGAACGGCTCCACCGGGGGCAGCGCGTCGAGCACCGGCAGCCGCACGGCCCGGGGTTCGCGGACCACCGCGGTCGGCAGTCCGTCCACCGCCGGGAACACGGTCCGCAACGACTCGTGCCGGGCGACCAGGTCGGTCAGGGCGCGCTCCAGCCGGGGCACGTCCAGCGGGCCGACCAGCCGGACCGCCAACGGCGTCGCGTACTCCGTGCCGCCGGGGGAGAACTGGTCGAGGAACCACAACCGCTGCTGCGCGAACGACAGCTGCGGGTCACCCGCGGCGCGCGGGATGGCGTCGACGGCGCCGTGCGTCAGCGAGGCCGCGAGCCGGGCGACCGTCGGGTGGTCGAACAGCGCGCGCGGCGACACGTCGAACTCCGCGCGCAGCCGGGAGGCGACCCGGATGCTGAGGATGGAATCGCCGCCCAGCGCGAAGAAGTTGTCCTCCGCGCCCACCCGGTCCAACCCGAGCACGTCCGCGAACACCCCGGCCACCAGGGTTTCCGCCGTCGTGCGCGGCGCCACGAACGCGTCCCGCGCGGTCGACTCGCGACCCGGCGCGGGCAGCGCGGCCCGGTCCAGCTTGCCGTTCACGGTGAGCGGCAACCGGTCCAGCGCCACGAACGCGGTGGGCACCATGTACTCCGGCAGCGACCGCGCGGCCAGCGCCCGGAACCGCGCCGCCGGCACGGGCTCGTCGGACACCACGTAGGCGACCAGCCGGTCCTCCCGCACCACCGCCGCGACCCGCGTCACGGCCGGGTGCGCGGCCAGCACCGCCTCGATCTCGCCCAGCTCGATCCGGAAACCCCGGACCTTCACCTGCTGATCGGCGCGACCCAGGTAGTGCAGCCGGCCGTCGTCCCAGCGGGCCAGGTCGCCGGTCCGGTACAGCCGGGTCCCGTCGCCCGCGAACGGGTCGGCCAGGAACCGGGACGCGGTCAGGCCGGGCCGGTTCAGGTAGCCCCGGGCCAACCCCGCGCCCGCCACGTACATCTCGCCGGTCACGCCGGGCGGCACCGGCCGCAGGTCCTCGTCCAGCACGTACACCCGCAGGTCCGGGATCGGCACGCCGATCGAGCCGTCGGCCGGGGTGTGCGTGACGTGCACCGTGGTCTCGGTGATCCCGTACATGTTGACCAGCTCGCCGCCACCGCGCCGGTCCGCGACCTTGCGCACGTCCAGCGCCTCGCCGCCGAAGATCACGTACCTCGGCGAGAGGTCCTCGGCCACCAGTTCGTAGTAGGCGGACGGGGTCTGGTTGAGCACCGTCACGCCCTCGTCGCGGACCAGCCGGGCGAAGTCGCGCGGCGAGCGGGACACCTCGTGCGGCACCACGACGAGTCGGCCGCCGTGCAGCAGGGGACCCCACAGCTCCCACACCGAGAAGTCGAAGGCGTAGCTGTGGAACAGCGTCCACACGTCCTCCGCGCCGAAGGAGAACCAGTGGTCGGTGGCGGTGAACAGCCGGATCACGTTGCCGTGCGGGACCACCACGCCCTTGGGTCGGCCGGTCGAGCCGGAGGTGTAGATCACGTACGCGGCGTGCGCCGGGGTCAGCGGCACGGCCGGATCGGTGGCGGGACAGGAGGACACGTCCGGGATCGAGTCCAGCACGACCACCGGCTCCGCGTCCTCGACCATGCCCCGGACCCGGTCGGCGGGCGCGGAGGGGTCGATCGGCAGGTACGCGG
The DNA here is from genome assembly GCF_040642015.1 of Actinosynnema sp. NPDC020468. Classification (NCBI taxonomy): domain Bacteria; kingdom Bacillati; phylum Actinomycetota; class Actinomycetes; order Pseudonocardiales; family Pseudonocardiaceae; genus Actinosynnema; species Actinosynnema sp. NPDC020468. The sequence goes on along the minus strand of NZ_JBFAEO010000010.1, from coordinate 51,724 downwards.
CGCCGGACTTGAGCACCGCGAGCACCGCCACCACCAGCTCGGCCGACCGCTCGAACCGCAGCGCCACGAACCGCTCCGGTCCCGCGCCGAGGCCGATCAGGTGGTGCGCCAACCGGTTCGCCCGCGCGTCCAGCTCGGCGTAGGTGAGCGTGACGCCCTCGAACGTCACCGCCGCGTTGTCCGGCGTGGCCTCGACCTGGGCGGCGAACCGGCCGGTGACCGTGCCGGTCGGGAACGCGATGTCGGTGCCGTTCCAGAGCGTCAGCACCTGCTCGCGTTCCTCGTCGGAGAGCCACGGCAGCTCGCCGACCCTGCGGTGCGGGTCCGCGCCGATCGCGTCCAGCAGCCGGGTCAACCGGTCGCCGACCAGCCGGATCGTGGCCGCGTCGAACAACCGGGGGTCGTAGGTCAGCTCGACGTGCAGCGACCCGTCGAGGTAGGCCCGCACGGTCAGCGGGAACGTCGTGGTGTCGAGCCCGTCGGTGCCGTGCACCTGCGGTGCGCCCTCGGCCTGCGCCTCCACCGGGTAGTTCTCGAACGCCAGCAGGCTGTCGAACAGCCGCGAGCCACCCCACGTCCGCACCTGCGCCAGCGACACGAAGTCGTGCCGGCGCGACTCGGCCTCGGCCTCCTGCACGCCCTTGAGCCACGGCACGACGCCGGCCGCCGGGTCCACGACCACCCGCGTCGGCACGGTGTTGATGAACATGCCGACGATGTCCTCCACGCCGGGCAGTTCCGCCGGGCGACCGGACACCGTGCTGCCGAACACCACGTCCCGCGCGCCCGCGGTGCGGGCCAGCAGCAACGCCCACGCGCCCTGCACGAGCGTGTTGACGGTCAGCCCGTTGGCCCGCGCCACGGAGTCCAGCCCGTCGGCGGGCAGGTCCAGCACCACCTGCGCGGACGACTCGGCCCGGTGCTCGTCCACCGGCGGCCGGTCGTAGGGCAGCGGGGTGGGCGTGTCGAACCCGCGCAGCACGCCGCGCCAGTGCGCCTCGGCGGCGGCGGTGTCCTGGTCGGCCAACCAGGTCAGGTAGTCGCGGAAGGGCCGGCGGGCGATCGGCGCGGCGCCCGCGTACTCGGCGAGCACCTCGCCGAACACCTGCGCCGTGCTCCAGCCGTCCAGCAGCAGGTGGTGCGAGGTCCACAGCAGGTCGACCTCGTCGGCGGAAACCTGGTCGAGCGTCAGCCGCATCAGCGGCGCGGTGGTCAGGTCCAGGCCGCGCTCGGCGTCCTCCTCCGGCCGCACCGGGCCGTAGTCGACCGGTAGCACCACGTCCCGGCGCACGACCTGCACCGGCACGTCGACGCCCTCCCACACCACGCTCGAGCGGAGCACCGGCGTGCGGTCCACCACCCGTCGCCACGCCTCGCCGAGCCGGCGCGCACTGTCCACACCGGACAGTCGGACCCGCAGTTGGTTGAAGTAGGCCGTGCCGTCGTCCACCAGGCTGTGGAACAGCATCCCGGCCTGGAGCGGGGTGAGGGGGTGGACGTCCTCGACGTCCGGGGTGACGATCCGGTCGACCTGCTCCTGGTTCAACCCGGCGAGCGGGAAGTCCGACGGCGTGCGACCCCAGCCGGTCGCGCAGTGCGCCACGATGCCGCGCAACGCCTCGAGCATCCGGTCCGCGAGCGCCCGCACGGCCGCCTCGTCGTGCGCGTCGGTCGAGTACTCCCAGTCCACGACCAGTTCGCCCGCGGCCACCGCGGCGGTGATGTCCAGCAGGTGCGGGCGGATCGCGTCGTCGGGCACCTCGCGCCCCTGGTCGCCCTCGACCTCGGCGGCGTCCCACTGCCCGAGGTAGTTGAAGCACACCCGCGGCAGCTCGGCGGTCAACCCCTTGTCCGCGTAGCGCAGCGCCTCGTAGCCCAAGCCCTTGTCCGGCACCGCGCGCAGCTGTTCCTTGACCGCCTTGAGCGCCTCGCCCCAGTCGCCGTCGGGCAGCTCCAGCGCCACCGGGAACTGCGCGGTGAACCAGCCGACCGTGCGGGACAGGTCGACGTCGGCGAACAGCTCCTCGCGACCGTGACCTTCCAGCGCGACCAGCGCGCGGCCCGCGAACGCGGACGCCAACGCGGTCAGCAGCACGTCGTTGACCTGCGTCCGGTACGCCTCGGGCACGTCGCGCAGCAGCGCCGAGGTCTCCTCGCTCCCCAACCGGACCGACACGCTGCGCGCGCTGCCCGCCCTCGTCGGCACCGGCTCCTCGACCGGGACGCCCGCCCAGTGCGCCAGCGCGCCGTCGAACCCGCCGGACCGCACGTGCTCGTCCAGCCGGTGCGCCCACGCGCCGAACGACGTGGTGCGCGGCGGCAGCGTGCCGCCCGCCAGCAGGGTTTCCAAGTCCTCCACCAGGATCCGCCACGACACCGCGTCGACCACCAGGTGGTGCGCGGTCAGGAACAGCCTGCCGTCGTCGAACAGCACCGCGCGCAGCAGCGGACCGTCCCGCAGGTCGAGGCTGCGCCGGGCCAACTGGGCCTCGGCGGCGAAGTGGGCCGCGCTCGCGGACCGGAACACCTCGGACCGCTCGACGTCGACCGGCTCCTGCCGCCACCCGCCGTCGGCGTGGGTGAACCGGGTGCGCAGGGCGTCGTGGTGCGCGACCAGCGCGCGCACCGCCGTCCGCACCGCCGCCGCGTCCGCCGTCACCTCGACGACCACGGACATGGTGAAGTGCGCGAGCGGGCCGTGACCGGCGAAGAACCACCGCTGCACCGGGGTGAGCGGCGCGGGACCGGTGATCTCCGCGCGGGTCGACACCGTCGTCCCGCCCGCGGCCAGGGCCAGTTCGGCCACGGTCTGCCGGAGGAAGACGTCCTTGGAGGTCACCCGCAGGCCCGCCCGCCGAGCCCGGGACACGACCTGCATGCTGAGGATCGAGTCGCCGCCCAGCGCGAAGAAGTTGTCGTGCGCGCCGACCCGGTCCACGCCCAGTACCTCGGCCCAGATCGCGGCCAGGTCCGCGGCCACCCCGGTCGGCGCCACGTACCCGCTGTCGGTGAACGTCGGCGCGGGCAGTGCCCGGCGGTCCACCTTGCCGCTGGGCGTCAGCGGCAGTTCGTCCAGCGCCACGAACACCGACGGCACCAGGTAGTCCGGCAGCCGCTCCCGCAACCACCCGGCCAGGTCCGCGGGCGTGCCGACGGTGTAGCCGACCAGCCGCTGGTGCCCGTGGTGCGCCCGGGCCACGACGGCGGCCTCCCGCACGTCGGGGTGCCGCAGCACGGCCGCCTCGACCTCGCCCAGTTCCACCCGGAAGCCGCGGATCTTGACCTGGTCGTCGGTGCGGCCCAGGTACTCCAGCGCGTCGCCGACCCACCGCACGCGGTCGCCGGTGCGGTACATCCGGGAACCGGGCGCGCCGGACGGGTCGGCGAGGAAGCGGGACGCGGTCAACCCCGGCCGCTCCAGGTAGCCGCGCGCGACCTGCGGTCCGGCGAGGAACAGCTCGCCGGGCACGCCCTCGGGCACCGGCCGCAGGTCCTCGTCCAGCACGAGCGCCGCGTGGTTGCGCAGCGGCACGCCGATCAGCGGCCGCTCGCCGAGCACCCGGCAGGACACCGCGTCGACGGTGGTTTCGGTGGGGCCGTAGAAGTTGTACGCCCGGGTGCGACTCGCGGCCAGCTCGCGCCACAGGTCCGCGTCGAGCGCCTCGCCGCCCAGCATCACCACCTTCGGCACGTGCGCGCCGGACAGCAGCCCGACCGGGAGCAGTTGCCGGACGTAGGAGGGGGTGAGGTCGAGGAAGTCGATCCGGTGCTCGCGCACGTAGTCCACCAGCGCGGTCGGCTCCAGTCGCACGTCGTCGGTCAGCACGTGCAGCTCGTGCCCGGCCGCCATCAGCAGCGGGCCCTCCCACGAGGTGTCGAACGAGAACACCGCGGTCAGCGCGATCCGGGCCGGTCGCTCGGCCGCGAACTCGACGTGGTGGTTGTGCAGCAGGTGGTTGAGCTGCCGGTGTTCCACCACCACGCCCTTGGGCCGCCCGGTCGAGCCGGACGTGTAGATCACGTACGCCGCGTGCTCCGGGCGCGGACCGGGCGAGGGCGGGGTGTCCGGGTACCCGGACAGGTCCGGCCAGGAGTCCAGCACCACGGCGGGTTTCGCGTCGGAGAGCAGGAACTCGACCCGTTCCGCCGGCAGGTCGCGGTCGACGGGCAGGTACGCGCCACCCGCCTTCTGCACGGCCAGGATCGCGGTCACCACGTCCGCCGACCGCGGCAGCAGCACCGCGACGACGCTCTCCGCGCCGACCCCGGCCGCGATCAGGTGGTGCGCCAACCGGTTGGCCCGCGCGTCGAGTTCGGCGAAGGTGAACCGGGTCGGGCCGCACACCAGCGCGGTCCGCTCCGGCGTGCGCCGGGCCTGTGCCCCGAACACCTCCGGGTAGGTCAGGTCGGGCACGTCCAGCGCCGCGCCGCGCGGGTCGGGCGCGTCGCCGAGCACGTAGCCGGCGAGTTCCCGCCCCGGGTTCTCGACCACGGCGGCCAACAGCGCCAGCAGGTGCGCGACGATCCGGTCCGCGGTGGTCGGGTCGAACAGCGCGGTGCTGTACTCGACCGCGCCCCGCAGCTCGCCCGCCACCTCGCCGAACTCGAAGGTCAGGTCGCACGTCGAGGTCAGCAGCGGCAACCCGACCTCGGTCACCGCGAGATCGGCCAGTGCCGGCGTCTCCGACCCGGTGTTCTGCACCAGCACCATCACGTCGAACAGCGCGTTGCGGCTGGGGTCGCGGTCCGGGCGCACGGCGTCCACCACGCGCTCGAACGGCACGTCCTGGTGCGCGAACCCGTCCCGCACGGTGGTCCGCACCTCGGACAGGAACGCGTCGAACGTGCTCCGGGTGTCCACAGTGGACCGCAGCACGACGGTGTTCACGAACAGGCCCACCACGTCGTCCAGCTCGGCCCGGCCGCGACCGGACACCGCCGTGCCGACCGCGATGTCGTCCTGGCCGGTGTACCGGGCGAGCAGCACCTGGCACGCCGCGAGCAGCGTGGTGAACAGTGTGTCGCCGCGCCGCCGCGCGAGGTCGCGCAACCCGGTCGCCACCGGCGCCGGCACGGTGAACTCGACCATCGCGCCCGCCGCGTCGCGCACCGCCGGGCGGGGCCGGTCGGTCGGCAGCTCCAGCGGCGCGACACCGGCCAGCTTCCCGGTCCAGTAGTCGACCGGCGGTTCGGCGCGCCACGCGGTGAAGTCCACGTACTGCACCGACAGCGGAGGCAGGTCCTCGCCCGCGTAGAGCGCGCCGAGGTCGCGCGCCAGCACGCCGGTCGACCAGCCGTCGGTCACGATGTGGTGCAGCGTCAGCACGAACACGTGCTCGTCGGTCGCCTCCCGCACCAGCCGGGCCCGCACCAGCGGTCCGCGCCGCAGGTCGAACGGCGTCGAGACCTCCTCCAGCAGCACGGCCTCCGCGTCGCCCTCCTCGACCTCCAGCGGCACCGGGAACGGCTCGCCGACCACCTGCGCGTCGTCGGAGAACGTGGTGCGCAACGACTCGTGCCGGGCCACCAGCCCGTCCACCGCGGCCCGCAGCCGGGTCACGTCGAGCGGGCCGCGCAGCCGCAGCGCCGTCGGCGTCACGTACTCGGTGCCGCCCGGCTCGAACTGGTCGAGGAACCACAGCCGCCGCTGGGCGGGCGACTGCGGGTGGACGCCACCGCGCGGGATCACCGGGATGGCGTCCACCGCGCTCGTGCCGGAGATCGCGGTCGCGAGCCCGGACACCGTCGGGTGGTCGAACACCGCGCGCGGCGAGAGCTGCACGCCGAACGCGGCCCGCAGCGCGGAGGTGACCCGGATGCTGAGGATCGAGTCGCCGCCCAACGCGAAGAAGTCGTCCGTCGCGCCCACCTCGGCGCGACCCAGCACGTCGGCCCACACCCGGGCCACCGCGCGCTCGGCGTCGGTGCGCGGTGCGACGAACGCGCCCGCGAACTCGGGTTCGGGTAGCGCGCGGCGGTCGAGCTTCCCGCTGGGGGACAACGGGAAGGCGTCGAGCACCAGCACCGCCGCCGGCACCAGGTAGTGCGGGAGCGACGCGGCCAGCGCGGCCCGCGGGTCCTGCTCGGGAGCGCCGGTCACGTAGCCGACGAGCCGGTCGTCCCGCACGAGGACCACCGCGTCGCGCACGCCGGGCACCGCGGCCAGCGCGTTCTCCACCTCGCCCGGCTCGATCCGGAACCCGCGCAGCTTCACCTGGTCGTCCGCCCGACCCAGGTAGTCCAGGACGCCGTCGACCCACCGCACCCGGTCGCCGGAGCGGTACATCCGGGTGCCGGCCGCGCCGAACGGGTCGGCGAGGAACCGCGCCGCGGTCAACCCCGGCCGGTTCAGGTAACCCCGGGCCACCTGCGCGCCCGCCAGGTACAGCTCACCCGGCACACCCGGCGGCACCGGACGCAGGTCGGTGTCCAGCACGTAGGCCCGCAGGTTCGCGAGCGGCCGCCCGATGAGCGGCCGGTCGCCGGTGATCGGGCCGCCGACCGAGTCGACGGTGACCTCCGTCGGGCCGTAGTAGTTGACCCCGTCCACCGCGGAGTCCGCGATCCGCCTCCACAGCACGGGATCCGCGGCCTCGCCGCCGAGCATCAGCTTGCGCAGCCCCGACTCCAGCAGCCCGGCCTCGACCAGCTGACGCGCGTACGACGGCGTCAGGTCGAGCATGTCGATCCGGTGCCGGCGCACGTACTCCACCAGTGCCGGCGGGTCCAGCCGCAGGTCGTCGTCGACGACGTGCAGCCGGTGCCCGGCGGCCAGGAACAGCAGGCCCTCCCAGGAGGTGTCGAACGAGAACGTGGCGGTGACCGCGAAGGCCATCCGACCCGACATCAGGTCGCGCCGGTTGGTGTGGAACAGGTTCGCCAGCTGGCCGTGCTCGACCACGACGCCCTTCGGCGTGCCGGTCGAGCCGGAGGTGTAGATCACGTACGCGGCCTGGTCGCGGCGCGGTCGCACGTCCGGCGCGCCGGTCGGGAACCCCGCGGTGTCCGGCAGTGCGCGCAGCACGAGCGCGGGATCGGCGTCGCGGAGCAGGAAGTCGACCCGCTCGGCGGGCAGCGTCGGGTCGACCGGCAGGTACACCGCGCCGGCCTTGAGCACGCCGAGCACCGCCACCACCAGGTCGGCCGACCGGGGCAGGGCCAGCGCGACCGTCCTCTCCGGACCGCCGCCGTGCGCGATCACCCAGTGCGCCAAGCGATTCGCGCGCGCCTCCAGCTCGCCGAAGGTCAGCTCCTCGTCCCGGAACACCAACGCGACGTCCTCGGGCGAGCGCCGGGCCTGCGCGGCGAACTCCTCGGTGAACAGCGCGGTCGGCGCGGCCCAGTCGGTGCGGTTGTACTCCCGCAGCACCAACCGGGTGTCCTCGGCGCTGCACCAGGGCAGGTCCGCGACGGTCGTCGTCGGGTCCGCGCCGATGGCCTCGACCAGGTCGTGCAACCAGCCGAGCAGCCGGGTCGCGGTGGCCGCGTCGAACAGCGCCGGGTCGTAGCCCAGTTCCAGGGCGACCCGGTCGGTCAGCGACGCGGTCAGCGTCAGCGGCAGGGTGGTGTCGTCGGTCGCGTCGACCTCGACCACGCGCGGGCTCTCGGCGCTCTCCTCGAACGGGTAGTTCTCGAACACCACCACGCTGTCGAACAGCCGGGTGCCGGTACCGGTCCACGACTGGATCTGGGCCAGCGACGCGTGGTCGAACCGGCGCGACTCGGCCTGGGACTCCTGGAAGGACCGCAGCCACGCGCCGACCTGCGCCCGCGAGTCGACCACCGCGCGGGTCGGCACGGTGTTGATCAGCATGCCCACCACGGTCTCGACGCCCGCGAGCTCGGCCGGGCGGCCGGACACCGTGCTGCCGAACACCACGTCCGGCCGACCCGAGCAGCGGGCCAGCAGCAGCGCCCACGCGCCCTGCACCACGGTGTTCGCGGTCAACCCGGCGTGCCGCGCGGCCGGACCGAGGTCCAGGGCCACCTTCACCGACGCGCTGGAGGAGGTCCGGTGCGCGCCGGTCGGCGGCCGGTCGTAGGGCAGCGGCGTCGGACCGTCCACATCGGACAGCACGGTGCGCCAGTGCCGCTCGGCCGCCGCCCGGTCCTGCTCGGCCAACCACCGCAGGTAGTCCCGGAACGGCCGGCGGGCGGGCAGCCGGGCAGGCCTGCCGTCGCGCAGCGCCCGGTACTGCTCCAGCACCTCGCCGAACACCTGGCCGGTGCTCCACCCGTCCAGCAGCACGTGGTGCGACGTCCAGACCAGCTCGACCCGGTCGGCGTCCAGCGGCGTCACCGCGACCTTCAGCAGCGGCGGCGTGCCGAGGTCCACGGTCAGGTCGTCGGACAGCTCGACCCGCTCGCGCACCACCAGCAGGGGCTCCGGCACGTCCTCCCACACCACGCTCGACCGGAGCACCGGCGTCCGGTCCACCACCCGCTGCCACGCCCGCCACAGCAGGTCCGGCTCGGTGACACCGGTCAGCACCAACCGCATCCGGTCGACGTACGCGCCGGGTTCGACCAGGCTGTGGAACACCATGCCCGCCTGCAACGGCGTGAGCGGGTAGACGTCCTCGACGTCCGCGGTGACGATCCGGTCGACCTGCTCCTGGGTCAGCGCCACCAACGGGAAGTCCGACGGCGTGCGACCCCAGCCGGTCGCGCAGTGCGCCACGATCTCGCGCAGGGCCCGCGCGGTCCGCTCGGCCACCCGCCGCACGGTCGCCGCGTCGTGCACGTGCTCCGAGTACTCCCAGCTCAGCTCCAGCTCGCCGGCCTCGACCAGACCGGTCACCTCCAGCAGGTGACCGCGCGGGCCGTCGGGCGCGAAGTCCTCACCCGCGTGCTCGCGCCGGGCCCGGTAGAAGTCCGAGCCCGCGACGTCGAAGCGGCCGTGGTAGTTGAACGAGACCTCGGGCAGCGGGCCGCCGACGGACAGCGCCTCGAAGCTCAACCCCTTGTGCGGCACCGCGCGCAGGGCCTCCTTGACCGCCTTGAGCGTGCCGTCCCAGTCGTCGGCGATCTCCAGCACGACCGGGAACTGGGTGGTGAACCAGCCGACCGTGCGGGACAGGTCGACCCCGTCCAGCAACTCCTCGCGGCCGTGGCCCTCCAGCGCCACCTGGACGCGGTCGCGACCGGTCCACTCGGCGAGCGCCCGGCCGAGCGCGCTCAGCAGCACGTCGTTGACCTGCGTCCGGTACGCCGCCGGCACGTCGTGCAGCAGCGCGTCGGTGGTGGCGCGGTCCAGCCGCACCGAGACGGTGGCCGCGGAACCGGCGGTGTTCGCGCCGTCCCGGTCCACCGGGAGCGGCTCGGGCGCGGGCAGCGAGCGCCAGTGCGGCAGCGCGTCGTCCAGCGCGCCGGACCGCACGTGCTCGTCCAGCCGGTGCGCCCACTGGGTGAACGGCGTGCCGACGGGCTCGAGCGGCCGACCGCGGTAGGCGTTCTCCAGGTCGGCCAACAGGATCCGCCAGGACACGCCGTCCATCGCGAGGTGGTGCGCGGTCAGCAGCAGCGTCGGCCGCTCGCCGGTGGTCAGCACGGCGCGCAGCAGCGGGCCGTCGTGGAGGTCCGGCGGTTCCACCGGGTGGTCCACAGTGGACTCGACGGTCAGCACGTCCCGCTCGACGGGGGCGACGTCCTGGGTCCAGCGGTCGTCGTGCCGGGTGAACCGCAGGCGCAGCGCGTCGTGGTGCGCGACGACGGTGGCCAGCGCGGCGCGCAGGGTGTCGGGGTCCAGCTCGGGGGTGAGCTCCACCAGCAACGACATGGTGTAGCGCGCCGACGGGCCGTGCTCGGCGAAGAACCACCGCTGGATCGGGGTCAGCGGCGCGGGACCGGTGATCAGCCGGACGGGTTCGGCGGTCGGCGCGTCGACCTCGGCCACCAGCGCCAGCTCGGCCACCGTCTGGTGCCGGAACACGTCGCGCGAGGACAGCCGGTACCCGGCCTGCCTGGCCCGCGACACCAGCTGGATGGACAGGATGGAATCGCCGCCCAGCGCGAAGAAGTTGTCGTGGACGCCGACCGCGTCCGCGCCGAGCACCTCGGCCCACACCCGGGCCAGCTCGACCTCGGCGGGCGAGGACGGCGCGACGAAACCGGTGTCCGACTTCACCTCCGGCGCGGGCAGCGCGGCCTTGTCCACCTTCCCGTTGGGCGTCAACGGGATCCGCTCCAGCTCCACGAACGCCGAGGGCACCTGGTACTCGGGCAGCAGGTCCTTCAGGTGCGCCCGGAAACCGACCGGCGCGGTCGTCACCACGTACGCGACGAGTCTGCCGTCCCGCGCGACCACCACGGCGCCCGTGACGTCCGGGTGGCTCAGGATCGCGGCCTCGACCTCGCCGGGCTCGATCCGGAAACCGCGGATCTTGACCTGGTCGTCGGTGCGGCCCAGGTACTCCAGCGCGTCGCCGATCCAGCGGACCCGGTCACCGGTGCGGTACATCCGCGCGCCGGGCGCGCCGGACGGGTCGGCGAGGAAGCGGGACGCGGTCAACCCCGGTTGGCCCAGGTAACCGCGCGCGACCTGCGGTCCGGCCAGGAACAACTCGCCCGGCACGCCCGCCGGCACCGGTCGGAGGTCCTCGTCCAACACGTACGCGGACAGGTTGCGCAACGGCCGCCCGATCACCGGCCGGTCGCCGACCACCCGGCAGGACACCGCGTCCACCGTGGTTTCGGTGGGACCGTAGAAGTTGTGCGCCTCGGTCCGGCCGCCGGCCAGCTCGCGCCACAGGTCGGGACCCAGCGCCTCGCCGCCCAGCATGAGCACCTTCGGCACGTGCGCGCCGGACAGCAGCCCGACCGGGAGCAGTTGCCGGACGTAGGAGGGGGTGAGGTCGAGGAAGTCGATCCGGTGCTCGCGCACGTAGTCCACCAGCGCGAACGGCTCCAGCCGCACCTCGTCGGGCAGCACGTGCAACTCGTGCCCGTCCGCCATCAGCAGCGGACCCTCCCACGAGGTGTCGAACGAGAACACCGCCGACAGCGCCACCCGCATCGGGCCGGCGCCGCCGAACTCGGCCCGGTGGTTGTGCAGCAGCGCGACCAGCTGCCGGTGCTCGACCACGACGCCCTTGGGCGCGCCCGTCGAGCCGGAGGTGTAGATCACGTACGCGGCCTGGTCGGGGCGCACCACGACGTCCGGCGCGTCCGCGACACCGCCGGGCAGCGCGGTCAGCACCCGGACCGCGCCCGAGTCGGTGACCAGGTGGTCCCGCCGCCGGTCGGGCAGCGCCGGGTCCACGGGCAGGTACACCGCGCCCGCCTTGAGCACGCCGAGAATCCCGATCACCGCGTCCACGCCGCGCGGCAGCGACAGCGCGACCACCTCGCCGGGGCGCACCCCGTCGGCGAGCAGCGACCGGGCCACCGCGTTCGCCCGCGCGTCGACCTCGGCGTAGTCGAGCCGGTCCGCGCCGCAGACCAGCGCGGTCCGCTCCGGCGTGCGCGCGGCCTGGGCCTCGAACAGCGCGGTGAACGTCGTGTCGGGCAGCGCGAGGGGTTCGCCGCGCGGGTCGGGCTCGTCGTCCAGCAGCAGCGGCACGGCGCTCAGGCGTCGGTCGGGCGCGGCCGTGACCTCCTCGACCAGCCGGGTGAAGTGCCTGGTCAGGCGATCGATCGTGGCGGCGTCGAACAGGTCGGTCGAGTACTCGACCAACCCGTGGATGCCGTCCGGGGTGTCGGTGAAGTCGACGCTGAGGTCGAAGTTCGAGTACCGCCGGGTCAGCGGGTGCTCGGAGACCACGACACCGGGGACAACCGGCAGAGTGCGATTTGCATTCTGCAAGACGACGAGCATGTCGAAGAGCGGGTTGCGGCTCTGGTCACGCTCCGTGACGACGGCTTCGACCACCTTGTCGAACGGCACGTCGTCGTTCGCGAACGCGTCCAGCGCGGTGTCGGCCGCGACCGCCAGGTGCTCGGCGAACGACCGCTCCAGGTCCACCGTCGAGCGCAGCACCACCGTGCCGACGAAGAACCCGACCAACCCGGCCAGCTCGGCCCGGTTGCGCCCGGTGGTGACCGAGCCCAGCGCGATGTCGTCCTGACCGGTGTAGCGGGCGAGCAACGCCTGGGTCGCCGCGAGCAGCGCGGTGAACAGCGTGGTCTCGTGCTCGCGGGCCAACGCCGCCAGCGCCGCCGACGCCGCGGCGGGCAGCACGAACTCGTGCGTCGCCCCCGCCGACGTGCGCTCCGCCGGTCGCGGCCGGTCGGTCGGCAGCTCCAGCGGGGTGATCCCGCTCAGCTTCGACCGCCAGTACCCGACGTCCACCGGCCGGTCCCGCTGCCACACCGCGAAGTCCGCGTACTGGAGCGGCAGGTCCGGCAGCTCGGCGCCCCGGCACAGCTCGCCCAGTTCGGCGCCCAGCACGCCCAGCGACCAGCCGTCCACCACCACGTGGTGCGAGGTCAGCAGCAGCACGTGGTCGTCGGCGGCGACCCTGGCCAGCACGGCCCGGAACAGCGGGCCGCGGCGCAGGTCGAACGGCCGGGTGACCTCGGCGTCGAGGAACGCGTCCAGCGCGGCCGCGTCGACGTCGGCGACCGGCACCGGCAGGTCCACCTCCGGGCGCACGACCTGCGTCGCGACGCCGTCGACCTCCTCGAAGGTGGTGCGCAGCGACTCGTGCCTGCCCGCCAGCGCGCGCAGCGCCCCGGTGAGCGCCGGCACGTCCAGGTCGCCGCGCAACCGCAGCGCCAACGCGCTGTTGTACTCGGCGCTGTCGGGTTCGAGGAGGTGGAGGAACCACAGCCGCTGCTGGCCGGGCGAGAGCGGCAGCGGCCGGTCGCGCGGCACGCGGGGGATCACGTCGGTTCGGGCTTCGCCGCCCTTGAGCCGCGCGGCGAGCTTGGCCCGCAGGTGTGCGGGCAGCGCGGCCATCCGGTCCTGCCTGGAGGTCGTCATCGTCGGTTCACGCTTCCCGGTCGGCGAGGGCTTCGAGTTCCGCGAGCACCCGGTCTTCGACCAGGTCGGCCAGCGAGGACACGGTGCGGGCGGTGAGGACGTCGCGCGGCGAGAGGTCGACGTCGAACGCCGCCTTCGTCCGGGACGTGATGTGCAGGCTGCGGATGGAGTCGCCACCGAGGGCGAAGAAGCTGTCCGTCACGCCGACCCGGTCGACGTCGAGCACGTCGGCCCAGATCGCGGCGATCGCCTGCTCGGTCTCGGTGCGGGGTTCGACGTACTCCGCTGAAGTGACCGCATCGCGCTCGGGCGCGGGGAGCGCGATGCGGTCCAGCTTGCCGTTGGCGTTCAACGGCAGCCTCTCCAGGGCGACGAACGCGGTCGGGACCATGTGGTCGGGCAGGACCTTGGCCACGTGGTCGCGGAGTTCCGAAACGGAGACGTGGTGCTTCGGGACGTAGTACGCGACCAGACGTTGCTCGTGTAGCAGTACAACGACGTCTGCAAGCGACGGATGCGCGTGCATCGCGGATTCGACCTCACCGAGTTCGATTCGATACCCGCGCACCTTGACCTGGTGGTCCGAACGGCCGAAGTAATACAGCCGTCCGGCCTCCCACTTCGCCAGGTCGCCGGTCCGGTACATTCGCGCGCCGCTTTCCGCGAACGGATTCGCGAGGAATCGCGAGGCGGTCAGCCCCGGCCGGCCGAGGTAGCCGCGGGCCAGGCCGGCGCCCGCCACGTACATCTCGCCGACCACACCGGGCGGCACCGGGCGCAAGTCGTCGTCGAGCACGTACACCCGGAGGTCGTCGATCGGCACGCCGATCGAGCCGTCGGCCGTCGTGTGCGTGACGTGGACCGTCGTCTCGGTGATCCCGTACATGTTCACCAGCTCGCCGCGACCCGCCCACGCGGCGAGTCGTGCCTGGTCCAGGGCCTCCCCGCCGAAGATCACGTAGCGCACGGAGATCGGCTCGGCGAGCAGTTGGTAGAACGCCGAGGGCGTCTGGTTGAGCACCGTGACGCCCTCGTCGCGGACCAGCCGGGCGAAGTCGGCGGGCGAGCGCGACACGTCGTGCGGCACCACGACGAGTCGGCCGCCGTGCAGCAGCGGGCCCCACAGCTCCCACACCGAGAAGTCGAACGCGTAGGAGTGGAACAGCGTCCACACGTCGTCCGGTCCGAATCCGAACCGGTCCGCCGTCGCGTCCAGCAGTCGGATCACGTTGGAATGCGGCACGACGACACCCTTGGGTTTACCAGTCGACCCTGAGGTGTAGATCACATATGCGGGTTGGTCCGGATGGAGCATCAAGTCGGGGTGTGAACCGGGTAGTTCCGGAATGTCCGGCAAGGAATCGAGAACGGCCACCGGTCGGGCGTCCTCGACGGTGCCCCTGACGCGGTCCTCGGGATAGTCGGGGTCGATCGGGAGGTACGCCGCGCCGGACTTCAGCACGCCCAGCACGGCGACCACGAGGTCGAGCGAGCGGGGAAACTTCAACGCGACCAGCTTCTCGGGACCGGCGCCGAGCCCGATCAGGTGGTGGGCGAGCCGGTTGGCCCGTTCGTCCAACTCCCGGTAGGTCAGGTGCTCGTCCAGGTGGGTGACGGCGATCGCGTCCGGGGTGCGCGCGGCCTGGGCGGCGAACCGCTCCGGGATGGTCGTGACGGGCAGGTCGCCGCCGCGGCCGTTCCACTCCACCAGCACCTGCCGGCGTTCGGCCGCCGACAGCCACGGCACGTCGCCGACCGCCCGGTCCGGGTCCTCGATCAGACCTTCGAGCAGCGCGGTCAGCCGGTCGCCGAGGCGCGCCACCGTCGCGGCGTCGAACAGCGCCGGCTCGTATCCCAGCACGACGCCCAGCCGGGTCGACGGGTAGACGGTCGCGCTGAGCGGGAAGCTCGTGGTCTCCACGGCCCCCAGTTCGCGCACGCCCAGGTCGTCGGCCGGGTAGTTCTCGAACACCACCACGCTGTCGAACAGGTTCGTGCCGGGCTCGACCCCGCTCCACGCCTGGAGCCTGGTCAGCGGCACGTGCTCGAACCGCCGCGACTCGGCCTGGGCGGCCTGCGACCCGCGCAGCCACTGCGCGACCGGGGTGTCGGCGTCCAACCGGACCCGCACCGGCAGCGTGTTGATGAAGATGCCGGTGATCGCGTCCACGCCCGGCAGGTCGGCGGGCCGGCCGGACACCGTCGCGCCGAAGCACACGTCGCGCTGCCCGGAGGTGCGACCCAGCAGCAGCGCCCAGGCGCCCTGCACGATCGCGCTCGGCGTGAGCCGGTGCGCGCGGGCGAACTCGTAGAGCCGCGTCGAGGTCTCCTCGTCCAGGTCGACCGACAGCCGGGCCGACGACGTGGCCGCGCCCAGGTCGCCCGACCGGTCCAGCGGCAGCGGTGTCGGTTCCGCGAAGTCGCCGAGCACGCCGCGCCAGTGCTCCTCGGCGGCGGCCTCGTCCTGCCGGCCCAACCACGCCACGTAGTCCCGGAACGGCGGTCGCTCGGGCGCGCGGTCGGGCGCCAGCACGTCCGACAGCACCTGGAACACGCTCCAGCCGTCCAGCAGCACGTGGTGGAACGTCCACAGCACCCGCACCGAGGTCGGCGAGAGCCGGGCGATCGCCACGCGCATCAGCGGCGCGACGGACAGGTCGAGCCCCTCCTCCCGGTCCCGCGCGAGCAGCTCCTCCAACCGCGCGGCCTGGCCCGCCTCGTCGAACCCGCTCCAGTCCAGGAAGGTGAACGGCACCGTCGCGGTCGCGTGCACGACCTGCAACGGCTCCGGCACGTCCTCCCACAGCACCGACGAGCGCAGCACCGGCGTCCGGTCCACCACCCGCTGCCAGTCCCGGGCGAACGCGGCGGAGTCGGTCACGCCGTCGACCGCGAACGTGGTCTGCTGGAAGTAGACGCCGCGCCGGCCGAGGCCGTGGAACACCATGCCCGCCTGCATCGGGGTCAGCGGGTAGGCGTCCTCGCCGGTGATCCGGTCGACCTGCTGCTGGGTGAGCCGCGCGAGCGGGAAGTCCGACGGGGTGCGGCCACCGGCCTCCGGCGCGGCGCAGTGCGCGACGATCCCGCGCAGCGCGTCCGCGAACGCCGACGCCAGCGTGGCCACGGTGACCTCGTCGTGCGCGTGCTCCGAGTAGTGGAAGCCGAACTCCAACCGGTCGTCCTGCACCCGGCCGACCACGTCCAGCAGGTGCGGGCGCGGCGAGTCCGGGTCGGCGGACAGGTCGAGGTCGCGCTGGTCGGCGGTGAACCGGCCCAGGTAGTTGAAGCCGACGTCCGGGTCCACCGCGTGGTCGAACCCGCGCAGCCGGCGCAGCACGCCGTAGCCGATCCCCTTGCGCGGCACCGCGCGCAGCCGTTCCTTGACCGCCTTGAGCGCCTCGCCCCAGTCGCCGTCGGGCAGGTCCAGCGCCACCGGGAACATCGTGGTGAACCAGCCGACCGTGCGGGACAGGTCGACGTCGGCGAACAGCTCCTCGCGTCCGTGGCCCTCCAGGTCGAGCAGCACCCGGTCCCGGCCGGTCCAGTCGGCGAGCACCCGACCCAGCGCGGTCAGCAGCACGTCGTTGACCTGCGTCCGGTACACGCCCGGCACGTCGCGCAGCAGCGCCCCGGTGTCGGCGGGCGACAGCGTGACCGTCACGACCCGCTCGGACCCGGCGTTGTTCGGGCCCTCCCGGTCGCGCGGCACGGAGGCGTCGCCGCGCACCGCCGACCAGTGCTCGCGCTCGTCGGCGAAGTCGTGGCCCGCGAGCCGTCGCGCCCAGTCCCGGAACGAGGTGGTCTTGCGTCCGATGTGGACGGTGGTGCCGGCGCGGGCCTGCCGGTACGCGGTCGCCAGGTCCTCGCCGAGCACCCGCCACGACACGCCGTCGACCACGAGGTGGTGCGCCACCAGCAGAACCCGGCGCGGGTCGAGCAGCTCGGCCCGCAGCAGCGGCCCGGAGGCGAGGTCGAAGTCCTGGTGCGCCAACAGGTCCACCGCCTGGTGCGGCGCGTTGTCCTGCCCGGTGGCGGAGAAGCGCATCCGCAGCGCGTCGTGGTGGCGCACCAGCGCGTCCAGCGCGACGCCCAGCGCGGCCCGGTCCACGTCCTCCTCGAAGGGCACCACCAGCGACTGGTCGAAGTGCTCCGGCGCGACCGTGTGCCGGTCGAGGAACCAGCGCTGGATCGGGGTCAGCGGCGCGGAGCCGGTCACCTCGCCCTGCTCGCTCGCGGCCGGGCCCTCCCGGGTCACGTGCGGCGCGAGCGCGGCGATCGTCTGGTGGGCGAAGATGTCCCGCGAGGTCAGCACCAGCCCGGCCTGCCGGGCCCTGGTCACCACCTGGATGCCCAGGATGGAATCGCCGCCCAGCGCGAAGAAGTTGTCCCGCACGCCGACCCGCCGCGCGCCGAGCACCTCGGCGAACGCGGTCGCCAGCACGGCCTCCACGGGCGTGCGCGGCGCGACGTAGCGCGCGGTCGGCTCGGGCGGCGGCACGGGCAGCGCGTCCCGGTCCAGCGAGGCCACGCCGACGTAGGCGGTCGGCACGCTGTGCGCGGGCAGCACCTGCTCCAGGAACCCGGTCAGCGCCGCCGGGTCCGCGGCCGGCTCGACGTAGGCGACCAGCCGGGCGCCGTCGGCCACCACGACCGCGTCGCGCACCTCGTGGTGGCGGCGCAGCGCGGCCTCGACGCCCGCGAGGTCCACCGGCAGTCCGCGCACCCGCACCACGTCGTCGGGAGGGAAGTCCAGTTCCACCAACCCGCGCAACGGCCGGTCGGGGTCGGCCACGATGCCCGTGAGCACCGCGGTCAGGTCGTCGGCCAGCCCGTCGACGGTCGCCGGCTCGAACAGGTCGGTGTTGTACTCGACGGTCAGCACGAGGTCGTCCTCGCGCGGCCGGAACTCCACCACCAGGTCGAACCGGGCGTTGGGGCGCGGCAGGTCGTGCTCGCGCACGGTCAGGTCGCCGAACCGCTGGTCGCGCACCAGCGGCTGCTGCACCGCGACCGCGGCCTGCACCAGCGGGGTCCGGCTCGGGTCCGGAGCCGGCCGCAGGTCCGCCACGATCCGGTCGAACGGCACGTCGTCGTGCGCGAACGCCTCCAGCGTCGTCGCCCGCACCTGGTCCAGGAACGCGGTGAACGGCAGGTCCGGGTCCACCCACGAGCGCAGCACCAGCGTGCGCACGAAGAACCCGACCGCGCGCTCCAGGTCCAGCCGGTCCCGACCCGCGCCGACCGCGCCGACCGCGATGTCGCGCTGCCGGCTGCGCGCCGACAGCAGCACCTGCACCGCCGCGGTGAGCGTCATGAACAAGGTCGAGTCGTGCGCGCGGCCCACGTCGGTCAGCCGGGTCACCAGGTCCGCCGGCAGCGGGCGCCGCAGCACGGCGCCGTTCGTGGTGCGCAACGGCGGCCGGGGGTGGTCGGTCGGCAGGTCCAGCGCCTCGACGCCGCGCAGCCGCTCGCGCCAGTACGCCAGGCCGTCGACCTCGCGCGCCGCGTCCCACACGGCGAAGTCCGGGTACTGCACGGCCGGCTCGTCCGGCCGCACGCCCGCGTACAGCGCGGCCAGTTCCTCGACCAGCACCGCCACCGACCAGCCGTCGGTGACGATGTGGTGCTGCGCCACCACGAGCACGTGGTCCTCGTCGGCCAGCGGCACCAGCAGCGCCCTGGTCAGCGGACCGTGCCGCAGGTCGAACGGGCGGGCCAGCGCGTCCTCGACGTCCGCGCCGACGGTCAGCGGTATCGAGCCGACCGGTGACACCACCTGCACCGGCCGGCCGTCGACCACGTCGAACGTGGTGCGCAACGCGTCGTGTCTGCGGGCCAGGGCGTCCAGCGCGGCGCGCAACCTCGGCACGTCCAGCGCACCGGTCAACCGCAGGCCGAAGCCGGTGTTCTGCTCGTTGGTGCCGTCCAGCGAGAACAGCCTGCGCTGCGCCCGGGACAGCGGCAGTGCCTCGTCGCGCGGCGCGCGGGGCAGTGGCGCCACGGTCGCCTCGGGCACCTCGACGGCGAGCGCGGCGACCGTGCGCGCCTCGAACAGGGCGCCCACCGGCAGTCCGCCGAGCCGGGACAGCGCCCGCACCGCGAGGACCGAGTCACCGCCCAGCGCGAAGAAGTCGTCGTGCGCGCCGACGATCGGCACGCCCAGCACCTCCGACCACACCGACGCGACCCGCCGCTCCGCGTCCGTGCGCGGTGCCACGTACCCCTCGGGCACCTCGCCCACCACCGGCGCGGGCAGCTTCGCCCGGTCGAGCTTCCCGTTGGGGCTCAACGGGAACTCGGTCAGCGCCACGAACGCGGCGGGCACCAGGTAGTTCGGCACGCGCGCGGACAGGTGCTCGCGCAACCCGGACACGTCGCCCACCACGTAGGCCACCAGCCGCTTCGGCTCGTCCCGCGCCACCACGACCGCCTGCTCCACCGCCGGGTGCTCCAGCAGCAGCGCCTCGACCTCGCCCGGCTCGACCCGGAACCCGCGGATCTTGACCTGGTGGTCGGCCCGGCCGACGAACTCCAGCTGACCGTCGTCGCGCACCCGCACCACGTCGCCGGTCCGGTACATCCGCGCGCCGGGCGCGCCGAACGGGTCGGCGACGAACCGCTGCGCGGTCAACCCCGGCCGGCGCAGGTACCCGCGCGCCAAGCCGACGCCCGTGACGTACAGCTCGCCCTGCGTCGCGGGCGCGAGGTCGTCGTCCAGGACGCGGACCTCGGTGCCCGGGATGGGCTCGCCGATGGGCGGCGTGCCGCCGGGTTCCAGCGGACCGCTCCAGCTGGTGACCACAGTGGACTCGGTCGGGCCGTAGGCGTTGATCATCCGCCGGCCGGGCGCCCAGGTCGCCACCAGGTCCGGCGGGCACGCGTCGCCGCCCACGATCAGCGTGCGGAAGGCCGGCAGCGGGCGCGGTGGCACGGTGGCCAGCGCGACCGGCGGGATCAGCGCGTGGGTGACCCCGTGCCGCTCCAGCACCTCGGCCAACTGCTCGCCCAGCAGCGGGCCGGGCGGCGGCACGACCAGCGCCGCGCCGGCCGGCAGGGCCATGCACAGCTCCAGCACCGAGGCGTCGAAGCTGGGCGAGGAGAACTGGAGCACGCGGTCGCCCTCGCGCACGTCGAAGTGCGCGATCTCGGCGGCGGAGAACGCGGGCAGCCCGCGGTGGGTGACGACCACGCCCTTCGGCTTCCCGGTCGACCCCGAGGTGTAGATCACGTACGCGGGGTCGTCGGGGTGGATCTCCACCTCCGGCGCGGTGTCCGGGAACCCGGAGGTGTCCGGTGTGGCGTCGAGCACCAGCAGCGGCTCGGCGTCGGCGAGCATGAACGCGACGCGCTCGGCCGGGTACGCCGGGTCGACCGGCAGGTAGGCCGCGCCCGTCCGCAGCACGGCCAGCCGCGCCACCACGATGTCGACCGAGCGCGGCATGGTCAGCGCGACGATCCGCTCCCGGCGCGCACCCCGGGCGATCAGCAGGTGCGCGAGCCGGTTCGCGCGGGCGTCGAGTTCCCGGAAGTCGACCACTTCGTCGGCCGACACGATCGCGGGCGCGCCGGGTGTGCGGCGCGCCCGATCCGCCACCAGGGCGGGCAGGTCGAGGGCGTGCGTCATCACGACAGGAGCCTTTCGCGGCGGGTGGGTGTCTACCCACGGGTGAAGATCGTCAAACTTCTTTCAGCGAGACATTTCCCGCACTTGCTTGCGCGCCAGTCGGCCACCGATCTGGATCCACTCCACGCGACCGTCGTCGGGATCCCGAAGGAAACGCCCGGTCTGGTTGGTGTCGCCGGTGTCCGAATCGCGCATGGCGAACACGAGGCCGTCGAACAACGACAGATCCGCGAACGGCTCGCCATCCACTGTGAGTTCCAGCACTTCTTCCCCGGCCGCCCGCACCCGGTATTCGGTGTCGCCGTTGCGGAAGCTGCCGGTGCACTCCCTCGGCGGGGGGATGGGCAGCTCCATACCGCGCAACGCCCGGTAATCGCCGACCGGCAGCCCGGCCCGCGCCAATTCCGGCACGAGGTCGCGCCACAGCGCGAACCCGGTGCTCCCGGTCGTGGTCAGCGCGACCACCGTGCCGTCGTCCGGGTCGATCCTCAGGTGGCACGAGGTGCCGTCCGCGGTGCCGTCGTGCCCGACCCACGTCGAGCCCTCGCCGTCGAACAGGGCGAGCCCCAGGCCCCACCCGTCGGCCATCCCGAACGGCTCGGCGCCCGGCGCGGGCGTCCGCATGAGCTTCAACTCGGCCGGCGCGACGAGGTGCGGCGGCGCGCCCGCGAGAACCGCGCCGAACGCCACCAGGTCCCGCGCGCTCGCGGCCAGCGCGCCCGCCGGCGCGTCGACCACCGACAGCGACTGGCGCACCGGCACGACCCGGCCGGTCGTCGGGTTGACCGCGTGCCCGGTCGCGATCGCGTCGTCCGCGGCGGCGCCGACGGTGAACCGCCCACGGCTGCCCAGCGGCCTCAGCAGGATCGAGTCGACGGCGTCCGCCCAGGTCATGCCAGTCGCCAACTCGATCAGGTGGCCCACGAGAACGTAGCCGATGTTGGAGTAGGAGAAGCCGTCTCCCGGCCGGTGCAGCTGGTCGAGGCTGCGCACCGCGTCGCGCACGTAGCGGCGCAGCGAGGTCGCGCGCACGTCCTCGGGGTCCGACGGCAGGCCGCCGGTGTGGCTGAGCAGGTGACGCAGGGTCAGGTCGTCGCCGACCTCGGGCAGGTGCTCGGCGAGCGGCTCGTCGAGCTCGAGGTCGCCGTCGGAGACCAGGGCCATCGCCACGGCGGCGGTGAAGGTCTTGGTGATCGAGCCGATCGGCACCGGTGTGTCGGGTGTCAGGCCCACCTCGCGGGTCCACGTGGTGCCGTCGCGCAGGACGGCGAGCTGGGCCCCCGGCACCAGGTGCGCACGGGTGAGCGCGGTTAATCGTCGCGAGATCAGGTCGGTGTCCATCGCGTCCTTCTGGGAATGGGCCATGCGGCCAGGGAACTACGTTGGCCGTCCGGCGTTCTTTGTCGCGACCGCCGAACGGAGCATTCACCAAAATGGGGATTCCCGCTTTACCGGCCGGGTAACCCCTCGTTATCAGGGGGTACTTGGAGGTTCACTCGAACGGCCTGGTTTGGACGCCTCGGTCTCGTAATTCCAGGCACGGACACGAGGGTTATTCGCACTCGCGTGTCAACTGTGATCCAGGTTAGTGGAGATGTCCCCGAAGTGAACCTGAACGACATTTAGTGCTCCATTTAGACCCACTTCGGAGAAATTGTCCGAAACCGCGTAACCAACCTGCGGGAGGCTCGTTGAGACCTGCGGCACGACTGGCCGCCGGGGTGTCGCGGCACGGTCCGGGGGAGGGTCCGAGCACCGCTCGCGTCCGGGCCGTCGGGCGGGACCGGCGCCATTGGTCCAGTCCAGTGAAAATCTCCGGCCGGCGACGGCAGGCGGGCGCCGACCGTCCACGGCGGACGGTCAGTCGCGCTGGACCCTCAGGTGCAGCGACTCCATCCGCTCGTCCAGCTCGGCGGCGATCGCGGCGGTGGTGGTCAGCTCCTCCACGAAGCCGGCCGGCACCTGGTCGTCGTACTTGTAGTAGAGCTTGTGCTCCAGCGTGGCCCAGAAGTCCATCGCGATCGTCCGCAGCTGCACCTCGACCTTGACCAGCGCGACCCGGTCGGAGAGGAACACCGGTATCCGCACGATCAGGTGCAGGCTGCGGTAGCCGTTGGGCTTCGGCGCGGCGATGTAGTCCTTGGTCTTGAGGATCTCCACGTCGTTCTGCCGCGCCAGCATGTCCCGCACCCGGTAGACGTCGGACACGAAGGGGCACACCACCCGCACGCCCGCCACGTCGTCCAGGTGCTCGGCGGCCAGCGCGAGATCGGCGGCCAAGCCCTTGCGGCGCAACTTCTCCAGGATCGCGGCGGGCCGCTTCACGCGCTGCGTCACGTGCTCGATGGGGTCGTGGCTGTGGACGAGGTCGAACTCCTCGCTGAGGATCCGGAGCTTGGTCATCAGCTCCTCGACCGCGAACTTGTAGACCACGAGGGACCGCCGCAGCAGGTCGTCCGCGACGCCGCTCTCCATGGAGCCAGGATACCGACGTCGCGTCGGGCTACGATGGCGATCGTGAACACCCACTGGCACGTGGTACTGCCGCCGCCGGTCGCCTGACGGGCGCACCCGGCACCTCGACGCACGCTCGACGCCGTGCGCCCGTTCGCGCCCTCATCCGGCTCCCGCGAACGGAGAACCCGTGTCTTCCGTGTCCTCTCCGACACGTTCCGCGACCACCCGCGGCCCGCTGCCGATCCTGGCGGCGTGCGTCCTGTGGGGCACCACCGGCACCGTCAGCTCCCTGGCGCCCGCGTCCGCACCCGCCTCGGCGGTCGGCGCGGCGGGCCTGGTGCTCGGCGGCGCCCTCCTGCTGCTGACCGCCCGGGGCGCAGCGGCGGTGCTGCGCTCGGGCGACCGGCGGCTCCTGCTGCTCGGCGCGCTCACCGCGGCGGGTTACGCGCTCGCCTTCTACCCGGCCGTCGCGCGCACCGGCGTGGCGGTCGCCACCACGATCGCCCTCGCGACCGCGCCCGTCGTGCTGGGTCTGCGCTCCCGCCCGCTCGTGACGACGGCCGCGGTGGCGGGGTGCGCGGCGCTCGTGCTCGGCGGCGGTGGCGCGCACGTCGACGCCCTCGGCGTGGCACTGGCCGTCGTGGCGGGCCTGTCCTACGCCGCGTACTCGGTGGTGTGCGCCCGGCTGATCGCGGCCGGGCACCCGTCGCGCGCGGTCGTCGGCGTGGTGTTCGGCGGCGCGTCGGCGCTGACCCTGCCGGTGCTGCTGTGTCTCGGGGTGGGGTGGCTCGCGCAACCCGCCGGGGTGGCGGTGGCGCTGCACCTGTCGGTGGTCACCACGTTCCTGGCCTACCTGCTGTTCGGCGCGGGCCTGCGCCACACCCCGGCCGCCACCGCCACCACCCTGACCCTCGCCGAACCTGCGGTCGCGGCCCTGCTGGGCGTGGTCGTCCTGCGCGAACACCTGTCGCCCGTGT
Source organism: Actinosynnema sp. NPDC020468 (assembly GCF_040642015.1). Taxonomy (NCBI): domain Bacteria; kingdom Bacillati; phylum Actinomycetota; class Actinomycetes; order Pseudonocardiales; family Pseudonocardiaceae; genus Actinosynnema; species Actinosynnema sp. NPDC020468. The sequence goes on along the minus strand of NZ_JBFAEO010000010.1, from coordinate 27,744 downwards.
CGTGGTGCGGCATGGCGGTCCTCGCCGCGGCCCTGGCCGCCCGCTCCCGGTGACGCGTCTCGGTTCGCGTCGTCACCGCCCCGGACGCACGAACGCCCGCCGGGAGTTCCCCGGCGGGCGTCCGTGAGCGCTTCGGTCAGTCCAGGCGGCGGCCGGCGCCGCCACCGAGGCCGTTGAGGATCCGCTGGATCACCTCGGGGTCCACGTCCGGCTCGTCGCCGAGGCGTTCGGCGGCGGGGGAGCGGCGGGGTTCGCGACGCGGCAGCGGCACGGCGGAGGCGTTCATGCCCGAGGGCAGGCCGAGTTCGCACCAGGCGAGCCGGCCGCCTGCGGTCAGGTCCACCAGACCCGCCCGACCGGTCGCGAGTTCCGGCGGCAGGGCGACGCGCGAGCCCTCGACCTCGACCACGAGCGAGCTGCCGGACAGCCGGAGCCGGATCAGCAGCAGGCCGGGTTGGCGCTGGTCGGCCACCTCGACCGCCGCGCCCACCAGCCGGCGCGCGGTCTGGGCCGCCTCGTCCTGCATGGACCGCAGCCGCCACTCGCTCAGCGAGAAGCGGACGAACATGTCCGCGACGTTCACCGCGGTGGGCAACGCGACGAGTCGAAGGTCGTCGACCTGCTCGGTCTGGGTGTTCACACCGATCCTCCTCGCCGGCGTCCGGCACGTGCTTGCGCCAGATGGTGCCATGACCGCCGACCGGGTCACCCACGTGGTCTACCGACCGTGAGCAGACCGCTTCCGGACCCGCGTCCCTGGCACCGCTGTCAACCGGGGTCACCCCTGGTCCCGTCCCCTCCTACGGACAGGCGGGACGAGTGGTTCAACCACCGAGCAGAACGTAACCGAACCCCCGCCGATTGGGAACAACATCACCACCCGATGGAACGCACCTGTGTCACGTCGGTGACTCCGTGAAACCTCCACCACCGCGCCGCGGATCGTGTTCCCCGGCCCGGAACAGCACGAAGGGCCCGCCGGGAGCACTCCGGCGAGCCCTCGGTGGAGGTGGCTCAGACCTGCTTGACGGCCTCGATCTCCAGCAGGATCGTGATCTTGTCGCCGACGACGGCGCCCGCGGCGCCACCGGTCACGCCGAAGTCGCGGCGGTTGATCTCGGTGCTGGCGGAGAAGCCCGCGACCTTGGCGCCCTCGAAGCCGTCGCCGAAGCCGTTCGGCTCGAGCTCCAGCGTCACGGCCTTGGTCACGCCGCGCAGGGTCAGCTCGCCGTCGACGAGGAAGCCCTCGCCGTGCGCCCGGACACCGGTGGAGGAGAAGGTCAGCTCGGGGAACTTCTCGACGTCCAGGAAGTCCTCGCCCTTGACGTGGGCGTCGCGCTGGCCGTTGCGGGTGTCGATCGAGGTGGTGTCGATCTTGGCGTTGACCGTCGACTCCAGCGGGTTCTCGGCGGTGACGATGGTGCCCTCGAAGGTGCCGAAGTGACCGCGGACCTTCGACACGCCCAGGTGGCGGACCACGAACGAGACGTCCGAGTGCACCGGGTCGATCGCCCACGTGCCCGCGAGGTAGCCGGGGATCTGCACAGTCTGCGAGGTCATGGGACCAGTCCTTCTCGGTGGGTTTGGTTGAACTCTCAACCGAACATAGCGCATCCTGATTGAAGGTTCAACAACGACCGTATAGTGGACGGCATGAGCGACGTGCGGTGGCTGAGCACCCAGGAGCAGCGGACATGGCGATCCTTCATGACCGCTGTGACCAAGCTCACCGAGCACCTCGACCGGCAGCTCCAGCGCGACTCGAGGATGCCGGTGGCGTACTACGAGATCCTCGTGGCGCTGTCCGAGGCGCCGGCGAGGGCGATGCGGATGAGCGAGCTCGCCGCGGTCTGCCACTCGTCGCGCAGCAGGCTCTCGCACGCCGTCGCGCGGTTGGAGAAGGAGGGGTGGGTGGCCCGCCGGGCCTGCCCGTCCGACCGCCGCGGCTCGATCGCCGAGCTCACCCGCGCCGGGTTCGCCGCGCTGGAGGCCGCCGCGCCGGGTCACGTCACGGCCGTCCGCGAGCACCTGTTCGACGTGCTGACCCCCGAGCAGCTGAGCCAGCTCGACGTGATCTGCCGCGCCGTGGACGAGGGCCTGAGCACGGAGTGCGCCAAGGTCCGCGAGGAGCTGGGCGACTTCTAGCGGACGTCCGCACCAGGGCCCGCTGGGCCATCCGGACGAGGTGTGGCGACTCCGCCGGAAATGTCGTACCCGCGCGTTAACATCCGCCGCGTGGCCATGGACCTGGGGAGAATCGCCCGCCGCCTGGTCGGCGTCGGCAGGCGCGAGTCGGCGAGCCTGAGCGCGGCGCTGCTCGGCGTGCTGCTGCTCGCCGGCGCGGCGCTCGGCGAGGGCGTCTCGCGCACCGCCGTCGACGTCTCGGACGGCCTCACGTGGCTGGGCGACGACCAGCGCGGCGAGGTCGTGCAGGTGAACCCGGCCTCGGGCAAACCCCAGACCAGGCTCCAGGTCAGCGGCGGCGACGCGCAGCTGGAGATCGCCCAGTCCGACGACAAGCTGATCGTGCTCGACCGGCGCACCGGCCAGATCACCGTGGTCGACCTCGCGACGCTGCTCGCCTCCGGTCGGCGGCAGGCGCCGCCGGGCGGCTCGGCCAAGGTGCTCATCGTGCGCGGCCAGGTGTTCGTGGTCGACCGAGCGGCGGGCACGGTGGTCAACGCGGACCCGGTGACGCTGGTCGACGTCGGCGAGCCGTGGCTCGCGGGCGGCCCGCTGGCCGACGTGGTCGCGGACGACGCGGGCGTGGTGTGGGCGGTCGACCACGCGGGCACCCTGCGCGCCCTGGAGTGGTCGGACGACGCGCAGCGGTTCGTGGAGCGGTCGCACCGCGCGGTGCCCGGCGCCGGGCCCAGGACGGTGCTGGTGCCGCACGAGCGCGGCGTGACGCTGCTGGGTCTGGAGGGCGGCGTCGTGGTGCGCGACGGCACGGCCGCCGACCTCACGGCCACCACGGCCGCGTTCACCGACGAGGTGCTGGCCGCCCGCAGCAGCCCCACCGGCCTGGTGCCCGCCGCGCTGCCCGGCGCGGGCGTGGTCGTGCTGCTCAGCGGCGACCGGGTGCTGCGGGTGGAGATGGGCGCGTTCGGCTGCCCGACGCCCGGCCGCCCCGCGGTGTTCCGGGACAAGGTCTACGTGCCCTGCAAGGGTTCCGGCAAGGTCGTGGTGCTCGACGGGTCCGGCGCGCGCGGCGGCGACGACCTGCGCGCCGCGGGCTCCGGCGACCCGGAGCTGGTGTTCGACGACGGGAAGCTGTTCATCAACACCCCCGGCGCGGAGCAGGGCGTGATCGTGGACGCCGACGGCAGCACGAAGAACGTGGTGATCCGCAGCCCCGACCTGCCGGTCACCGACCCGGACCGCTCGCCGATCCCGAGCGTGCCCAGCCCGCCGCCACCGCGCCCGGAGCCGCCGACGCCGGGGCAGAACCCGCGTGGCGAGCCGAGTGCCACCACCACCGTCGTGTCGGTCGCGCCGAGCGCCGGCACCTCGAGCCCGTCGACCACGGCGGCCGCCGGCGGCACGCCCGGTCGTCCGGCGGGCGTCACCGTGTCGCTGCGCGGCAAGGACGCCTCGGCGGTCGTGGTCTCGGTCGGCTGGAGCGCGGCCGCCGACAACGGCGACCCGGTCGTCGGGTACACCGTCACGGCCAGCGGGGCGTTCGCGGGCGGCTCGACGTCGGCGCAGGTCGCGGGCACCTCGACGGACCTGACGCTGTCCTGCGCGGGCACCGCGTTCTGCTCGGGCGGCCGGGTCGACGTGACGGTGGCGGCGTACAACGGCCGGGGCGCGGGCGAGGCGGGCGCGGGCTCGTACACCGTGCCGTCGACCGGCGCGCCGGTGACGACCACCCCGCCGCCGGTCGTGACGACCACGACGCCGCCTCCGGTGGTGACCACCACGACCCCGCCGCCGGTGATCACGACGACCACCACGCCGCCGCCGGTGATCACCACGACCACGCCGCCACCGCCGACCATGCCGGCCGCGGGCGCGGCGGTGATCACGTCGCTCCTGAACACCGGCGACGTGTACTCCCGCGAGGCCTCGCTCGCGCCGCCCGCGGACTGGGCGAGCCACAACGGCCGGTGCGAGGTGATCAACACGACCTACGGCTACGCCACGGCCATCGCGTGCTCGGCGGGTTCCGCGGTGGTGAGCACGGACGTCGGGGTGAACCGGTTCGTGGTGCGCGCCTACGCCGCCGACGGGTCGACGTCGGTCGACTCGGCGCCGCGCAGCGTGACCGTCCGGGACGTGGACTCGTGCCCGGGCACCAAGATCTGCCAGGTGCCGCGGTTCGCGCCGGAGAGCGGCAGCGGTCCGATGGTCAACGGCGGCCTGGGGTTGATCGCGACGGCGTTCCTGCTGCGGTTCGGCCGGCGGCGGCGCACCGAGGGGGAAGTGGCGTGACGGACGGGGATCCGGTGGTCGGCGAGGACGAGGTCGCCGCGTTCGGGGTGCTGCACGGCAGGCTCGCGGACGCCGTCGAGGCGGCGGTGCGGGGCAAGCGCGACGTGGTCGAGCTGGTGCTGGTGTCGCTGTTCGCGGGTGGCCACGTGCTGCTGGAGGACGTGCCGGGCACCGGGAAGACGACGTTGGCGCGGGCCGTGGCGAGCGCGCTGGGCGGGGTGTCGCGGCGGGTGCAGTTCACGCCGGACCTGCTGCCGTCCGACGTCACGGGCACCTCGGTGTACGACCCGCGCACCGGCGAGGTCCGGTTCCGGCCGGGTCCGGTGTTCGCGAACGTGGTGCTGGCGGACGAGATCAACCGCGCCGCGGCGAAGACGCAGTCCGCGCTGCTGGAGGTGATGGAGGAGCGCACGGTGACCGTCGACGGCGTCGCGCACGCGGTGCCCGCGCCGTTCCTCGTGGTCGCCACCCAGAACCCGATCGACCTCGACGGCACCTACCGGCTGCCCGAGGCGCAGCTCGACCGGTTCATGCTCCGCACGGCCATCGGCTACCCGAGCCTGGAGCACGAGCTGGACGTGCTGCGGCCGGGCAGCGGCGCGGGTCGGGTCGCGGCGGTGCCGACGGTGTGCGACCCGCAGCTGGTGTTCGAGTACGGCAGGCGGTTGGCGACGGTGCACGTGGCCGAGCCGATCCTCGAGTACGTGGCGGCGCTGGGCACGGCGTCCCGGGAGGACGGGCGGTTGCGGCTGGGCGCGAGCACGCGCGGGTTGCGGTCGCTGGTCCGGTGCGCGCAGGTGTGGGCCGCGGCGCAGGGCAGGCACTTCGCGGTGCCGGGTGACGTGCAGGCGCTGGTGGAACCCGTGCTGGCACACCGGCTCGTGCCGACGCGGGAGGCCCAGTTGTCCGGCACGACGACGGCGGAGGTGCTGGCCGACGTGGTCGCGCGGGTGGCGGTGCCGAAGCCGGCCGCGCGATGACCCGAGTCCGGCTGACCGCGCGCGGGCTGGGCGCGGTCGTGCTCGGCGTGCCGCTGGTCGCGGTCGGGTCGTGGTGGCGCTACCCCGGCGTGACGGCGCTGGGCGCGGCGCTGCTGGTGTCGGTGCTCGTCGCGGTGGTGGCGGTGCGGTCCCGGACGCCGGTGGTGCCGACCCGCGTGGTGCGGCCGCGCACCGTGCCGCGGTGGGGCTCGTGCACCGGCGTGCTGGAGCTGACCGGGGTGAGCAGGCGGTTCCCGGTGCTGTTCGACGCGACCGACGAGGTGGCGGGCGCGACGGTGCGGATCGACGTGCCGGAACTCGCGCCCGGTGGGCGGACCAGGGTCGAGTACCCGATCCCGACGCACACCCGGGGCGTGCTGGCGGTCGGTCCGCTGACCGTGAGCAGGCGCGGCCCGGCGGGGCTCGCGCACGCCCGGACGGTGCTGGGCGAGGTGGTGCCGGTTCGCGTGGTGCCCCGGGTGCTGCCGGTGCGCGGGTTGCCCGGCGGGGTGCGCCGCGGTCAGGTCGGCGCGGACGAGCGGGTCGAGCGCGGTGGCACGGACCTGGTGGGGTTGCGCGAGTACGTGCCGGGTGACGACCTGCGCCGGCTGCACTGGGCGACGTCGGCGCGCACCGGCACCCTGATGGTCCGCGAGGACGCCGACCCGGCCCGCCCGCACCTGACCGTGGTGCTGGACGACCACGCCCCGAGCCACCCGGACCCGGCGCGGTTCGAGGAGGCGGTGGAGGTCGCGGCGTCGCTGGTGGCGGTCGCGGTGGCGGACGGTCACCCGGTGCGCCTGGTGACGTCGTCGGGCGCGGTGTCGCTGGACCTCCCAGCGGGCGCGACGGAATCGGACGCGACGGCGCTGCTGGCCGCGCTGGCCGACCTGACCGCGCACCCGGCGGGCCCGGTCCCGCGCCTCCAGGTCCGCGACCTGGACGTGGTCGCGGTGGTCTGCGGCGTGGCCTCGGACTTCGCCGAACTGACCCTGGAGGCCGCCCGCGCGTCGGTCGGCGTCGTCCTGGTGGCGGACCCGGACCCGATCCGCCCGGTCTCCGCGTGGGGCGGCGTCCTGCTGCTGCGCGCGCCGACCGCCGAAACCCTCCTGGACACCTGGAACACGGCGGTGGCGCGATGACCGCCGCGGTCGGCCCGCGCGCTGGTGTGTTCGGGGCGAGTGGTCGCACGTCGGCCCGGTTCGGTGGGCGTCCGGTGGTTCGTGGGGGTTCTGCTCGGGAGGTCTGGGGTTCGGGTGCCGGCGTGGACCGCCCTGGGTGCCCGGAACGCGGCGGTGGCGTGATGGTCGCCGCGGTCGGCCCGGGCGCGGCCGTCGGTGTGTTCGCGATTCGCCGTGTGTCGGCTCGGCTCGGCGGGTGCTCGGTGGTTCGCGGGGGTTCTGCTCGGGAGGTCTGGGGTTCGGGTGCCGGCGTGGACCGCCCTGGGCGCCCGGAACGCGGCGGTGGCGCGATGATCACCGCGGTCGGCCTGCCTGCGGCCGCCGGTGAGTTCCCGGCGATTCGTCCCGCGCCGACCGGATTCGGCGGGTGCTCGGTGGCTCGCGCAGACTCGGCTCGGGTCGTCTTGTCGTTGACCTGCCGGCAACTCGCGGCGTCCGGCACGACCTCGTGGTCCACTGTGGACAGTGCCGCGCCCGGTGCGTGGACGCGGTTTCGGGGGTGGCGGTGAGCGCGCGGCGCGGGTGGGCCGCGGTGGTCGTGGCCGCGGCGGCGGCGTACCTCGGGGTCGGGTGGCAGGGTTGGGTGCCGGCCGCGGTGTTCGTCGGTGTGGTCGTGGTCGCGTTCGGGTGTGCGCCGCTGGTCCGGTGGCGGCGGGTGTCGCGCGGGCTGGTGTTGTTCGGGTTGGTGGTGCTCGCGGCGCTCGGGGCGTACCTCGCGGCGCGTCGGGGCGCCGAGTCGCCGGTGTCCGTGGTGCTCGACCTGGTTCCCCGGTTGCTGACCGCGGCACGTCCCGCGCCCGCCACGCCCGGTCTGCTCGCGCCCGGCGCGCTGCTGGTGTTCGCCGTCGCGCTGGCGGTCGCCGTGTCGGTGGACGGGCGGGGGCGGGCGCTGGTCGCGCCGGCGGGCGGGATGGTCGTGCTCTACACCGCCGCCGCGCTGCTCACCGGTGGGCGGGCCGATCCGCACGGGCTGGTGGCGCTCGGGTTCGTCGCGCTGGTCGCGGTCGGGTGGGTGGTGGTCGACCGGGTCGAGCGCGGTGGTCGGGTGCTGCTCGGGTTGCCCGCCGCGCTGGGCGCGGTGGTGGCGCTGGTGGCGTCCGTGCTGCCGACGTCGGGCGCGTTCGAGCCGCGTGACCTCGTGCGACCGCCGGTGGTGGACCTCGGCGTGTCCAGCCCTCTGCCGCAGTTGGCGTCGTGGGCGGGTCTCGGGTCGGCCGAGCTGTTCCGCGTCCAGGGCTCGGACCAGGCGGTGCGGCTGGTGGCGCTGTCGGACTACTCGGGCGCGGCGTGGCGGGCGGCGTCGTTGTACGGGCCGCTCGGCGCGGTCGCGGAACCCGATCTGCCCGCCGGGGCGCGGACCCGCGAGGTCGAGGCGTCGATCACCATCGGCGAGTTGCGCGGCAACTGGTTGCCGGTCGTCGGGCGGCCCACCGGGGTCACGCTCGCCGACGCGGTGGTCGACCCGGACTCGGGGTCGCTGGTGCTGCCGGGTGACGTGACCGGAGGGTTGAGCTACCGGGTGCGCGGGGTGCTGGACACGCCGGACGACGGCGACCTGGTGACCGCGTCGGTGCCGGGCGCCCGGCGGTACACCGCCGTGCCGGGGTTGCCCTACTCGCTGGGCGAGTACGCGCGCCAGGCCACCCGGACCGCGAAGACGCCGTACGAACGGGCCGTCGCGCTGGAACAGGTGGTGCGCACCGGTCGCACGCCGGACGCCCAGGCGCCGGTGGGGTCGTCCTACGCGAGGCTGGAGCGCTTCCTGTTCGGCAACCCGGGCGAACCGGGCGCGAACGCGGGCACCGCCGAGCAGTTCGCCTCCGCGTTCGCGGTGCTGGGCCGGGCGGTCGGGTTGCCGACGCGGGTGGTGGTCGGGTTCCAGCCGCGTGACGGCGTGGTGCGCGGCGGCGACGCGACGGCGTGGCCCGAGGTCTACTTCACCGGCTGGGGATGGGTGCTGTTCGACCCGGTGGCGGGCACGTCGTCGGGCGCGTCGAGCGCCGCCGCGAAGCGCGAGGTCCTCGACCGGCTGGCGTCGATCACCGCGACGCCCACCACGACGAACCTGTCCGCGCCACCGCCGTACGTGCCGCCGCCCGCCACCTCGCACCCCGAGGCCGCGCCCGCGTCGGCCCAGCGGTGGCTCGGTCTCCTGGCGATCCCGGCGACCCCGCTCGTGCTGCTGTCGCTGCTGGCGTTGCTCCGCCTCGGCCGCCGAGCCCGCCTGCGCCGGGCCGGGCCGAGGGGCGCGTGGGCCTACGTGCTGGACGCCCTGCTGCTCGCCGGCCGCACCCCGAAACCCGACCGCACCGCGCCCGACATCGCGCGCGAGCTGAACCTGCCACCGGCCGTCCGCCTGGCCCACCTGGCCGACGCGGCCGCCTTCGCGCCGAGCCACCAGGACACCGCCGCGTCGGCCCGCGCCGCACGGATCACCGGCACAACCCCACCACCGGACGACGAGGCCTGGCGCCTGGCCCGCGAGACCAGGGCCGCCCTGAAACGCCGAATCCCCTGGCACCGCAAGCTCTTCTGGCCGGTGGACCCGCGCCCCCTGCGCCGCCGCCGCTGACCGCGTCGGCCGGTGGCGCGGGGTGTCGGCACGCTGAGGACCGCCGAGTGCGTGCGCACCGCGAGGCCTCGCGCCACCGCTGACGGCGTCGGTCGGTTCCGCGGGACGCCGGCGCCTCGGGCCCGACGGCATCGGTGGTTGTGCGGGGTGTCGGCACGCTCAGGCCTGCCGAGCTCGCGCGCACCGCGAGGCCCGCGCTTGCGCCGACCTCGTCGGTGGTTCCGCAGGATGCCCGCACGCTCGGCGCCGCCCAGGCCTCGGCGTCGCCCCGGACCGAGAGGTGGCCAGGACGCCGGCACGCTGGGCGCCCTCGGACTCCTCAGGGGCGCGGGTTCCGGTGGCACCCGGCCGTCGGTCGCGGCGGTCAGTTGCCCCGGGTGGTGCAGGTTTTGGGGGACGCGCCGCGTTGGGTGGACGGGTCGTCCAGGCCGATCGCGATCAGTTGGAAGCAGTACTTCGGTGCGCTCGGGTCCAGGTTCTCCACGCGGTGGGTCGTCGCGCCCGCCGCCACCGTCACCAGGGGTTTCGGGGTTCCCGTCGTCACGTCCACCACCACGAACTGCGCCTTGCCGCCCGTCGGGTCGGTCCACGTCAACCCGATGCTCGACCCGTCGTCGTCCAACGGCTTCAGCACCGGCGCGTACTTCGGGTCGCCGCCCTCGGCCACCGACGTCGGCGCGGCCGACGATGGCGCCGTGGACGATGGCCCAGTGGAAGGAGCCGCCGAAGGCGGAGCCGCGCCGTGGTCCTCGTGCCGGAGGTTCACCACCAGGCCGATCACCAGACCCGCCGCCACGGCCGCGCCGCCCAGCAACCACGGCGTGCGCCGACGGCGGCGCGGCGGCGGTTCCGGCAGGTCGACCAGTGCGGCCGGCGCCGGCGGCGGTACGGGCAGCGGGCGGTCGTGGTGGCGCACGGTCAGGTCGGCGAGGTCCTCGGTCCAGGTGCGCACCGGGTCCGGCTCGGCGGGGTCCGCCTGCTCCTCCACGACCGGGCGCGGGCCGAAGTCCGGGAGTTCGGTCGGGCCCTCCGGGAACGACGGCGCCGCGGCCGGCACCACCGCGACCGTGTGATCGGGGTCCACAGTGGACAGTTCCAGGGGCACGGCGGACAGTGCCGCGCGCAGCGACGCCGCGTCCGGGAAGCGGTCGGCCCGCTCCGGGCGCAGGCACCGCAGCACGATCGCGGCCAGCGCGGGCGGCACGTCGGGCGGCAACGGGCGGTGTTGCCCGGAGCGGACGCGCTGGAGGTAGGCGAGCATCGAGTCGGTGCCGTCGTCGAACGGCGGCCGGCCGTCGAGCAGCGTGAACAGCGTCGACCCCAGCGACCACACGTCGTCCGCGACCGACGGCGGCTGCCCGTCGACCACCTGCGGCGCGGCGTGCCGGTAGCTCACCAACCCCAGCGACGCCGAGTGGCCCGCGTCCGCGCCGCGCGCGATGCCGAAGTCGGCCAGCACGTACGAGGTCGGCAGCACCAGCACGTTCTGCGGCTTCACGTCCCGGTGCAGGATGCCCTGGCCGTGCGCGAACGCCAGCGCGTCGGCCACCGCGATCCCGGCCGCCACCACGTCGGCCACCGGCAGGGGCCCGCGCGCGGTCAGCCGGTCGTGCAGCGAGCCGAGGTCGTGGAACTCCATGACGATGCACGGCCGGCCGTCGACCGCACCGGTGTCCAGCACGGTCACGATGTGCGGGTGCTGGCGGCCGAGCCGGACGGTGATCTCCAGTTCGCGGCGGAACCGGGCGACGGTCTCGGGATCGGTCACGGTCAGCACCTTGACCGCGACGTCCCGGCCGAGCCCGTCCTGCCGCGCCCGGTACACGGTGCCCTCGCCGCCGTGCGCGACGAGCCGGAAGTCCGAGTAGCCCGGCAGCGCGACGGCCGGCGTGGCGGCGCGCGGTGGCGGCGCCCAGGCCTGGAGGTCCGGATCCACCGGCGCATGGTACCGGGATCGACACCTCCGAATGGGGGTGTTGGCGGTCCCCGACCCGAAGCACGCTGCGGAGATGGCCTCCGACATCTCCGCCGGGTTCCGGGCGGCACGCGACTTCCTGCTGGACCACGCCACCGACCACGACGCCGCGCGGGCCGGGTTCGCCTGGCCGGAGTTCACCCGCTTCAACTGGGCGCTGGACTGGTTCGACGTGATCGCGGCCGGCAACGACCGGACCGCGCTGTGGATCGTGGAGGAGGACGGCACGGAGGGCCGCTGGTCGTTCGCGGGTTTGTCCCGCCGCTCGAACCAGGTGGCCAACTGGTTGCGGTCGCACGGTGTGCGGAGGGGCGACCGGGTCGTGCTGATGCTCGGCAACCAGGTCGAGCTGTGGGAGACGCTGCTCGCGGCCATGAAGCTGGGCGCGGTGGTCATCCCGGCGACCACCCTGCTCGGCCCGGCGGACCTGGTGGACCGGGTCGAGCGCGGCGGCGCGCGGCACGTCGTCACCGGTTCGCGGGACGCGGCCAAGTTCGACGGCGTGCCCGGCGACTACACCCGGGTCGCGGTCGGCGACCCGGTGCCGGGTTGGCTGTCCTACGACGAGAGCCGGGACGCCGACGCGGCGTTCACCCCGGACGGCGACACCCGCGCCGACGACACGCTGCTGCTGTACTTCACCTCCGGCACGACGGCGCGGCCCAAGCTGGTCGAGCACACCCACGTGTCCTACCCGGTCGGCCACCTGTCCACGATGTACTGGATCGGGCTGCGGCCGGGCGACGTGCACCTCAACATCTCCTCGCCGGGGTGGGCGAAGCACGCGTGGAGCAACGTGTTCGCGCCGTGGAACGCCGAGGCGACGGTGTTCGTGCACAACTACACCCGCTTCGACGCGGTCCGGTTGATGTCCGAGATGGACCGCTGCGGCGTCACCAGCTTCTGCGCGCCGCCGACGGTGTGGCGGATGCTGATCCAGTCCGACCTGACCGCGCTGCGCACCCCGCCCGTGCGGGTCGTCGGCGCGGGCGAGCCGCTGAACCCCGAGGTGATCGAGCAGGTCGAACGGGCCTGGGGCGTGACGATCCGGGACGGCTTCGGGCAGACCGAAACCACCGTGCAGATCGCCAACACGCCCGGCCAACCGGTGAAGCCGGGGTCGATGGGTCGGCCCGTGCCCGGCTACGAGGTGGTGCTGGTGGACCCGGTGACCGGCGAGCCGGGCAGCGAGGGCGAGATCTGCCTGGACCTCGCGCACCGCCCGCTCGGCCTGATGGTGGGCTACCACGGCGACGACGAGCGCACCGCCGAGGTGATGCGCGACGGCTACTACCACACCGGCGACGTCGGCTCGGTGGACGACGACGGCTACATCACCTACGTGGGCCGCACCGACGACGTGTTCAAGGCGTCGGACTACCGCATCTCGCCGTTCGAGCTGGAGAGCGTGCTGCTGGAGCACGAGGCGGTGGTGGAGGCCGCGGTCGTGCCGTCGCCCGATCCGCTGCGGCTGGCGGTGCCGAAGGCGTACGTGGTCCTGGCGCCCGGGTTCCCGGCCGACGCCGACACCGCGTTCGCGATCCTGCGGCACGCCCGGGAGCACCTCGCGCCGTACAAGCGGGTGCGCCGGCTCGAGTTCACCGACCTGCCGAAGACGATCTCCGGCAAGATCCGCCGGGTCGAGCTGCGGGGACGCGAGACCGCCGACCGGCGGCCGGGGGAGTACCGGGAGGAGGACTTCCCGGGGTTGCGCTCCGGCAGCGTTCCACGCGATGTGGAATGACGTCGCTATCATCGCCGGATGCTCGGACGCACCTACGACGGCCAGGACTGCTCGGTCGCCCGCACCCTAGAGGTCGTGGGCGAGCGGTGGACCTTGCTGATCGTGCGGGACGCGCTGCTCGGGGAAACCCGGTTCGACGGGTTCCTCGGCCGGTTGCCCATCGCGCGCAACGTCCTCAGCGACCGGCTGTCCGGACTGGTCGAGCACGGCGTGCTGCGGCGCGAGCAGTACCAGGCCCGTCCGCCGCGGCACGAGTACGTGCTGACGGAGAAGGGGCGTGAGCTGACGCCGGTGGTGCTGGCGCTGATGCAGTGGGGCGACCGGCACCTGGCGCCGGACGGGCCGCCGCGCACCGCGCTGCACGAGGGTTGCGGCGGTCGGGTCCGGGTCGGGGTGTCCTGTCCGGACTGCGCGCTGCCGGTGACCTCGGTGTCGTTCGTGGACCGCTGACGCCGAGGGGTCAGCGCACGCCGCGCGGGCGGAACTGGACCGAGATCCGGGGGCCGACCGCGCGCGCCGTCTTCGGGACCGCGTGCTCCCACGTCCGCTGGCACGAGCCGCCCATGACGACCAGGTCGCCGTGGCCCAGCGCGTACCGGACGCCCTCGCCTCCGCCGCGCGGGCGGAGCAGCAGGGAACGCGGCGACCCGACCGAGACGATCGCGACCATGGTGTCCTCGCGGGCGCCGCGCCCGAGGGTGTCGCCGTGCCAGGCGACGCTGTCCCGGCCGTCGCGGTAGTGGCACAGGCCGGCGGTGCGGAACGGTTCGCCCAGTTCGGTCGCGTAGTGCGCGCTGAGCGCGGCGCGGGCCCGGGTGAGCACGGGGTGGGGCAGCGGGTCGGCCTCGCGGTAGAAGCAGAGCAGCCGCGGTACGGCTACCACGCGCTCGTACATCCGCCGCCGGTCCTCGTGTCACGGCACGGTCGCGGCCAGGTGCCGGAACAGCTCGTCCGCTCCGGTCAGCCACCCCGGCAGGACGTCGATCCACGCACCGTCCCCGAGGGTGGTGCGGCGCAGGCCGTCGAGCGGTCGCACACCGACGGCCTGCGCGCCGTCGTCGAACAGCGAGACCTGCATGACGACACGATAACCCGAACGTCGAACTGGTGTTCGATCACCATCGCATCTATTGCTTCAGTGCAGGCCGAAAGTGAGCCGGGTGCCGGACGTCAGGCTTCGGTGTCCGGCTTGCGCCGCCGACCGCCGGTGCGGGCGACCGGCTGGGCGGGCTGCGGCGTCTCGTCGGGTTTGACCACCGGTTTCTCCGGGGAAACCGGCTGGTCGGCGAGCAGGATGGCGGCCAGCTCGTCGTAGATCGGTGTGCTGCTCATGAGAGTCCTCGTACCCCTTTCGGTCGGAAGCTACACGCACCTCCGGATAGGGGAACGGCCAGGCCGGCGCAAAAGATCAACGAACCCTCCGATGGCGGTTCGGGCATTGTCCCGCAGGCCTTCGGCAAAGCCCGCCATCCGCGCCGTTCTACTCCGATCGTGTGATGCCACGCGGTCATCGCGCCAGGTCCGCGTGCTGTTCCAGGAACGTCGCCACGTCGGTCGCGTTCGCGAGCGGCAGCGGGTAGAGGACCAGTCGGTCCACGCCCAGGTCGGCGTACCGGCGCGCCAGGTCGGGCGTGATCGGCTCGTCGCCCCAGTGCATGAAGGAGATCTCCAGCCGGCCGAGCCGCTCGGGCCGGTCCACCTCGGCCGCGGCCGCGCGCAGGCCCGCGAGGTGCTGCTCCAGGTCGGTGGACACGCCGACGCCGTACCAGCCGTGCGCGCGGGTGAGCGCCCGGCGGAACGCGGCGGGGCTGTGGCCGCCGACGACCAGGTGCGGACCGTGCGGGCGGACGGGTTTGGGCAGCGCGTCGACGCCCGCGAAGGACACCGTCGACCCGGTGTACGGCGTCGGCTCGGCCGCCCAGAGCGCCTCCATGGCGTCCAGGTGCTCGTCGGTGAGCCGGCCACGCCGGCGCGGCGACACGCCCAGCGCGCGCAGCTCGGTCTCCTCCCAGCCGACGCCGACGCCCAGTCGCAGCCGGCCGCCGCTGAGCACGTCCAGGCTCGCGGCCTGCTTGGCGAGCACCCGGGGGTCGCGCTGCGGCAGGATCAGCACGCCGGTGGCCAGTTCGAGGGTGGTGGTCGCGGCGGCGACGAAGGCCAGGTGCACCAGCGAGTCGAGCATCGGGTCCACCGAGCCCGCCGGTTGCACCACGTGGTCGGAGGTCCACCAGGACCGGTAGCCGAGTTCCTCGGAGAGGCGGGCGAGTCGGAGGACGTCGTCGGGCGCGATGACGCCGTGGGTGTTCAAGCCGTGCAGCCCCAGTTCCATGTCGACCATGCTTCCGGGCCGGCTCGACCGCTGTCGACGGGCTTTCCGCGCCTGGTGAGGCGCAGGCCACACCCCTTGCGCTTCCGATAGTTGGATGTCCTAGTAATCTGGGGTGAGTTCCGCGATGCCGAAGGAGCCGTCGTGACCTCCACCGATCTGCACAAGCCCGAGCACCCGGTCAGGTTCGTGACCGCGGCGAGCCTGTTCGACGGCCACGACGCGGCGATCAACATCATGCGGCGGATCCTCCAGGCCCAGGGCGCCGAGGTGATCCACCTCGGGCACAACCGGTCGGTGCGGGAGGTCGTGGCCGCCGCCGTCCAGGAGGACGTGCAGGGCATCGCGATCAGCGCCTACCAGGGCGGGCACGTCGAGTACTTCAGCTACCTGGTCGAGCTGCTGAACGAGCGCGGCGCGGGCCACATCAAGGTCTACGGCGGCGGTGGCGGCGTCATCGTGCCGGAGGAGATCGAGCTGCTGCACTCGCGGGGCGTGGCGCGGATCTTCTCGCCCGCCGACGGCCAGCAGCTGGGTCTGGCGCGGATGATCAACACGATGGTCGAGGGTTGCGACCACTCCCTGGCCGAGCGGCCGCCGTCGTCCTGGGACGGTCTCCTGACCGGTTCCGACGACGTGCTGGCGCGGGCGATCACGTTGATCGAGGCGGGCGTGCTGCCGGCCGAGGTGCGCGAGACGCTGGTGAAGGCGGCGGCGGCGCGTCCGGTGCCGGTGCTGGGCATCACCGGCACGGGTGGTTCGGGCAAGTCGTCGCTGACCGACGAGCTGGTGCGCCGGTTCCGGCTGGACCAGCAGGACAAGCTGCGGATCGCGGTGCTGGCGATCGACCCGACCCGGCGTCGGGGTGGCGGCGCGCTGTTGGGCGACCGGATCCGGATGAACTGCCTGGAGGGCGACCGGGTGTTCTTCCGCTCGCTCGCGACCAGGCGCGCGGGCTCGGAGGTGCCGGACGGGTTGGCCGACGCGATCCTGGCGTGCCGGGCGGCCGGGTTCGACCTGGTGGTCGTGGAGACGCCCGGCATCGGTCAGGGCGACGCGGCGATCGTGCCGTTCGTGGACCACTCGCTGTACGTGATGACGCCGGAGTTCGGCGCCGCGTCGCAGCTGGAGAAGATCGACATGCTGGACTTCGCGGACGCGGTGGCGATCAACAAGTTCGAGCGCCGGGGCGCGGAGGACGCGCGTCGGGACGTGGCGCGGCAGTTGGTGCGCAACCGGGAGGCGTTCGGCGTGTCCTGGGAGGACATGCCGGTGTTCGGCACGAGCGCGGCGACGTTCAACGACGACGGTGTGACGGCGCTGTACCAGCACCTGCGGTCGGCGCTGGTGGAGCGCGGGCTCGTGGTGGGCGAGGGCGCGCTTCCGGTGGTGGAGGGCAAGGTGTCGACGGCGGCGTCGACGGTGGTGCCGGCGTCGAAGGCGCGGTACCTGTCGGAGATCGCCGAGACGGTGCGCGGGTACCACCGGGCGACCGAGACGCACGTGGACGCGGTGCGGCGGGTGGCGCACCTGGAGGCGGCGCGGGACGCGTTGGCGGACGCGGGGCACGACACGGCGGACGTGGCGGCGTTGTTGGAGTCCGCGCGCCGGCACGTGGACGGCACGTCGGCGGAGCTGCTGGCGGACTGGTCGCGGGTGGTCGAGGACTACAGCGGCGACGAGCTGGTGGTCCGGGTGCGGGACAAGGAGATCCACACCCGGTTGACCCGGGAGACGTTGTCGGGCAACAAGGTGCGCCGGGTGTCGCTGCCCCGCTACGACGACGACGGCACGTTGCTGCGGTTCCTGCGCAAGGAGAACCTGCCGGGCTACTTCCCCTACACGGCGGGGGTTTTCCCGTTCAAGCGGGACGGCGAGGACCCGGCGCGGATGTTCGCGGGCGAGGGTGACGCGTTCCGCACCAACCGGCGCTTCAAGTACCTGTCGAAGGGGTCGGAGGCGACCCGGCTGTCGACCGCGTTCGACTCGGTGACGCTGTACGGCCGCGACCCCGACACCCCGCCGGACGTGTACGGCAAGATCGGCACGTCGGGCGTGTCGATCGCGACGCTGGACGACATGAAGGCGCTCTACGACGGGTTCGACCTGACCGCGCCGGCGACGTCGGTGTCGATGACGATCAACGGCCCGGCGCCGACGATCCTGGCGTTCTTCCTGAACACGGTGATCGACCAGCGGGTGGAGGTGTTCCGCGCCGAGCACGGCCGGGAGCCGTCGGCGGTGGAGGCGGACGAGCTGCGGGCGTGGGCGCTGGCGAACGTGCGCGGCACGGTGCAGGCGGACATCCTCAAGGAGGACCAGGGGCAGAACACCTGCATCTTCTCCACGGAGTTCTCGCTGCGGATGATGGCGGACATCCAGGAGTGGTTCATCCGGCAGAAGGTCCGCAACTTCTACTCGGTGTCGATCTCCGGCTACCACATCGCCGAGGCGGGTGCGAACCCGATCAGCCAGTTGGCTTTCACGCTGGCCAACGGGTTCACCTACGTCGAGTCGTACCTGGCGCGCGGGATGAACGTGGACGACTTCGCGCCGAACCTGTCGTTCTTCTTCTCCAACGGCATGGACGCCGAGTACAGCGTCATCGGCCGGGTGGCGCGGCGGATCTGGGCCGTGGCCATGAAGGAGCGGTACGGCGCGAACGAGCGGTCGCAGAAGTTCAAGTACCACGTGCAGACCTCGGGTCGGTCGCTGCACGCGCAGGAGATGGACTTCAACGACATCCGGACCACGTTGCAGGCGTTGTGCGCGTTGTACGACAACTGCAACTCGTTGCACACCAACGCCTACGACGAGGCGATCACCACGCCGACGGAGTCGTCGGTGCGCCGGGCGATGGCGATCCAGCTGATCATCAACAAGGAGTGGGGCCTGTCGGCGAACGAGAACCCGTTGCAGGGCTCGTTCGTGATCGACGAGCTGACCGACCTGGTGGAGGAGGCGGTCCTGCTGGAGTTCGACCGCCTGTCCGAGCGGGGCGGTGTGCTGGGCGCGATGGAGACCGGGTACCAGCGCGGCCGGATCCAGGACGAGTCGATGCTCTACGAGCAGCGCAAGCACGACGGGTCGCTGCCGCTGATCGGGGTGAACACGTTCCTGCCGGACGACGGGTCGCGTGAGCACGTGACGATCGAGCTGGCCCGTGCGACGGAGGACGAGAAGTCCTCGCAGGTGGAGCGGACGTTGGCGTTCGCGGCGGAGCACGCGGCGGAGGCCGAGCCCGCGCTGCGCCGGCTGAAGGAGGCGGCGGCGTCGGGGGAGAACGTGTTCGCGGTGCTGATGGACGCGGCGCGGGTGTGCACCCTGGGCCAGGTCACGGAGGCGTTCTTCGAGGTGGGCGGCCAGTACCGGCGCAACGTGTAGGCGGACGCCCGCGCGTGCGCGGGGAGGCCGGCGCGAGTTCGGGCTTTGCGCTCAAGCCGCCCGGACCACCCCCGCGGGTGCGGGGAAGACGCCACGGTCAGGCCGCGCAGGACCTTCTCGGCCGGAACACCCCCGCGTGCGCGGGGAAGGCGCGCGGAGCGCCATCGTGAGGCCGTCTGTCGCGGGAACACCCCCGCGTCTGCGGGGAAGACCACAGCAGCACGCGCCGAGCGCGCACGCCGCCCGGAACACCCCCGCGTGTGCGGGGAGGACGTGGCGGACGACACGACGATCCACCCGCACCTCGGAACACCCCCGCGTGTGCGGGGAAGACACTGCGTGAACTGCGGCTTTGCCAGCGTACCGGCGGGTTTTCGTGCGGTTCGCGCGGCTCCGCCGACCGGCGTGTCCGCCCTGGCCGGCGTGCGGTACCCGGTCGGGGCGCGCCCGTCCGGGTTGTGCCGGCGTGCGAGGTGAACCGGGCTCGGGTGGGTGTCGAACGCCTGGCCATGGACGATCTCGGGACGTGCGCCGCCGTGCGGTACGCCAACGAGCTGCACGCGGCGGTGGAGCGGTGTGCGATCGGGTTGGGGTGGCCGCTCGTGCTCAGCGGCGGGAACGTGTACCTGCCGGTCGGGCGTGGGGTGATCGGGGTGGCGATGGCCGCCGTGTTCGCCTCGCGGGTGGAGGTCGGGGGTGGGCCGGTGCTGGCCTACCCCGGGCGGGTGGAGACGTGGGTGGTGCTGGTGGACCAGCCGGAGGTGGGGAACCTGCGGGTGCCGCCGAACGCGGTGCTGGTGGATCGGCCCGGGTACCTGGCGCTGCCGCCCAGTCACACGCCCGGTGGTCCGGTGCGGTGGGTCTGCCCGCCGCGGACGGATCGGCGGGTGTTGCCGTCGTTCGCGTCGGTGTACGAGGCGATTTGGCGGGCCGCGCCGGCGTGACGAATCGGGTGTTCGGGTAAATCGCGGGCGGGAATCGGTCGCGGTTCGGGCAATTCGGTGTCGGGTTCGGGTCGACGCCATTTCCGGTGCGGGTGGAAATGGTGGGCGGTGGTCTCGTGGCGGTAACCGGGAGACGGGTTCGCCGATGAGCTGTCGGTTACCCGGCGATGGATAGCCTGGTGATCCACGAACGTCCGGTCAGCGAACGAGGAGGTGCCTGTGCAGTTTCGGATCATGGGACCTTTGGAAACCATCGACGACGGGCGGCGGGTCGCGCTCGGCGGCACGAGGCAGCGGGCGACGTTGGGCTACCTGCTCCTGCACGCCAACCGGGTGGTGTCCACGAGTCGGTTGGTGAGCGCGTTGTGGCCGTTGGACGACTCGCCGACCTCGGCCCGCAAGATCCTCCAGAACGCGATCTGGGGGCTGCGGCGGGTGCTGCGTCCCGAGGGGTCCGGTGCCGGGCCGGAGTTGGTCACGCAGCTGCCCGGTTACCGGCTCCGGGTGGACCCGGACGACGTGGACTTCTTCCGGTTCCAGCGCGACATCCGCGCCGGGCGGGAGAAGTTGGCGGCGGGCGCGGCGGAGGAGGCCGCGGCGGTGTTGCGGGAGGCGTTGCTGCTGTGGCGCGGTCCGGCGATGGCGGACCTGGTCGAGGCGGGCATCGACTGGCCGGAGCTGACCGCGATGCGCAACGCCCGGCTGGACGCGATGGAGGACTACTTCGAGGCCGAGTTGGCGTGCGGGCGGCACACGGCGGTGATCGCGCAGTTGGAGACGATGGCGGCCGGGTCGGCGCTGCGGGAGCGGTCGTGCCGGCAGTTGATGATCGCGCTCTACCGCAGCGGGCGGCAGGCCGACGCGCTCGACGTGTACAGCCGGGTGCGGGCCACGCTGGTCGGCGATCTCGGGTTGGAGCCCGGCGGCGACCTCCAGGCGTTGCAGCACGCGATCCTGAACCAGGACGCGTCGCTGACGCTGCCCGAGGCGGTCGTGGTGCGGGCACCGACCCCCGCGCCGCCGCCGAGGCCGGAACCGGGGCGTGGTCGACAGGTCAGCGTGCTGCTGGTGCGCACGACGCTGGTGCCGGACGCGCGGTCGGTGCAGGCCGACGAGATGGACCAGATGATGGCCGGGGTGGCCCGCTGGGTGACCGGGACCGTCGAGCACTTCGGCGGCGCGGTCACCGCGGCGATCGGGTCGGTGTCGGTGGCGCTGTTCGGGTCCGAGGACGGCGCGGAGCGCGCGGTGCTGGTGGCGCTGGCGATCCGGGAGGGGTTGAACGCGCCGAGCGGACCGGTGGTGAACCCGGGCGCGCCGGGGTTCGAGGTGTGCTCGCACGCGGCGGTCGGCACGGGGCCCGCGCCCGCCGGGCACCGGCGCGAGGGTCGGCCGCACCGGATCGCCGCGACGCTGCTCGATTCGTGCCACACCCTGCTGTCCCGCGCCGACGCGGGCGAGATCCGGGTGGACGCGGCGACCCGCGGCGCGATCGGGTCGATGGTGCACCTCGAGGACCGGGCGGACGGCCGGGAGTGGGCGGTGCGCGGTGTGCGCGGCGACTACGTGGGCCACGACGTGATGCCGACCGTGGAACGGGAGTTCGAGCTGGAACTGCTGTGCGACCTGTTCGACCGCGCCTCGCACCGGGCGACGCCGCACCTGGTGACCGTGCTGGGCGAACCCGGCACCGGCAAAACCCGGATCCTGTCGGAGTTCGAGCGGGTGGTCTCGCCGCGCTCGCACCTGGCGCGGTTCGTCGTCGGCCGCACGCCGTCGTCGGTGGAGGACAGCGTCTTCGCGGTGCAGGGCGAGTTGGTCTCGGCGCTGTGCGGCATCCGGTCGGGCGACAGCCACGAGGAGGCGCTGGTGAAGGTGCGCCGGACGGTGGACGGGATGGTGCCGCCGGAGCGCGTGGAGCACCTGTACGCGTGCCTGAGCGTGTTCTTCGACCCGGACGGCCCGCCGGCGGAGCGGTTGGACGTGCGGTCGGAGCTGGACGACTGGCGGCTGTTCCTGGACCGGACCGCGCTGCGGCACCCGCTGGTGCTGGTGATCGACGACCTGCACCGGGCGGACGACGACCTGCTGGACTTCGTCAACGGGCTCGCCGACTTCGCCGAGATCCCGCTGCTCGTGGTCGCGTCCGCGCGGCCGGAACTGGTGCAGCGCCGGGGCGACTGGTCCGGCGGCAAGCAGCACTGCGCGATGATCACCCTGGACGCGCTGTCGGACGCGGCGGTCGACCAGTTGATCGACCACGTCGTCGCGGCCGAGCCCGACGAGCACCCGGACCCGACGTCGTGGTTCCACCGCGCGGTCCGCGCCACCAGCAGCGCCGGGCCCGAGCGCCGCAGCTACTTCCGCTCGCTGCTGTCGATGCGGCCGCCGCGCCGGCTGCGCGCCGCCGGCCGGAGATGACCCCGCTCAGTCCTTGATCTCGCACAGGACCGCGCCCGCGGCGACCGTCGAGCCGAGCTCCGCGGTGAGGCCCTTGACGATGCCCGCCCGGTGCGCCTTCAGCGGCTGTTCCATCTTCATGGCCTCGAGGACGACGACGAGGTCGCCCTCCGCCACGGTCGCGCCGTCCTCGACGGCGATCGTCACGATGGTGCCCTGCATCGGCGCCGCGAGCGCGTCGCCGCCGGTGCTCGCGGCCACCCGACCGGTCGCGCGCCGGGGTTTGCTCCGGGCGGGCGCGGCGGCCGCGACGAGTTCGGGCAGGCTGACCTCCAGCCGCTTGCCGCCCACCTCGACGGTCATCGTGCGGCGGGCCGGCCGATCGGGCGTCGGCGCGGCGGTGTCGGGGAACGGCGGGAGGGTGGTGGCGAACTCCGTCTCGATCCACCGCGTGTGCACGGTGAACGGCTCGGCGGTGAACGCCGGGTCGGCGGTGACGGCCCGGTGGAACGGCAGCACCGTCGCGGTGCCCTCGACCCGGAACCCGGCCAGCGCCCGGGCCGCGCGGCGCAGCGCCTGCTCGCGGGTGGCGCCGGTGACGATCAGCTTGGCCAACAACGAGTCCCACGCCGGCCCGATCACCGAACCGGTCCGCACGCCGGTGTCCAGCCGGACGCCCGCGCCCGTCGGCGGCGCGAACGCGGTGACCGTGCCGGGGGTGGGCAGGAAGTCCCGGCCGGGGTCCTCGGCGTTGATCCGGAACTCGATCGAGTGGCCGCGCGCGGGCGGGTCGTCGTAGCCGATGGCCTCGCCGCGGGCGATCCGCAGCTGTTCGCCGACCAGGTCGATGCCCGTGACCTCCTCGGTCACCGGGTGCTCGACCTGGAGCCGGGTGTTGACCTCCAGGAACGAGATCGTGCCGTCGGCCGCCACCAGGAACTCGCAGGTGCCGGCGCCGACGTAGCCCGCGGCGCGCAGGATGTCCTTGGAGGCGCGGTACAGCTCGGCGTTCTGCGCGGCGGTCAGGAACGGCGCGGGCGCCTCCTCCACGAGCTTCTGGTGCCGGCGTTGCAGCGAGCAGTCCCGCGTGGACACGACGACGACGGAGCCGTGCACGTCGGCCAGGCACTGCGTCTCGACGTGCCGCGGCCGGTCGAGGTAGCGCTCGACGAAGCATTCGCCGCGCCCGAAGGCGGCCACGGCCTCGCGGACCGCGGAGGCGTGCAGCTCGGGGATCTCCTCGAGCGTGCGCGCCACCTTCAGGCCCCGGCCGCCGCCGCCGAACGCCGCCTTGATCGCGACCGGCAGGCCGTGCCGGCGCGCGAACTCCACCACCTCGTCCGAGCCGGACACCGGACCGGGCGTGCCGGGCACCAGGGGCGCGCCGACGCGGCGGGCGATGTCCCGGGCCGCGACCTTGTCGCCCAGCGCGCGGATCGCGGCCGCCGGCGGACCGATCCAGGTCAACCCGGCGGCCACGACCGCGTCGGCGAACTCGGCGTTCTCGGACAGGAAGCCGTACCCGGGGTGCACCGCGTCCGCGCCGGACCGGGCGGCGGCGTCGAGGATCCGGCCGATGTCGAGGTAGCTGGTCGCCGGCGTGTCACCGCCCAGCGCGTACGCCTCGTCGGCCGCCTCGACGTGCGGCGCGTCGCGGTCCGGGTCGGCGTACACGGCGACACTGGCGACACCGGCGTCCCGGCACGCGTGCGCGACCCGGACCGCGATCTCGCCCCTGTTGGCGATCAGCACCTTGCGCACTGGGATTCCCCTTTCACGACGGGACCGGGCCGCGCCGCCACGCGCCCGGACCCCGGTTGTCTGGTTGCCGCCGCCACGCGGTGCGCGCCGGCCGTCCGGGCGACTCCGCGCCCGCGTCGAGCAGGGCCGCGGCGACGAGCACCGCGGCCAACTCCTCCGGCGTGGGATCACCCCGCGCCACGACGACGTCCGCCACCCGCACCGCCCCGGACGGGTGGAGCCCGGCTCGCGGTGCCGGTTCGTCGTGAAGCACGGGAGCACGCCCCTCTCCGGTCGCCGCCGGGATGTCGGGGCGCGCGGTGGCGTCGGCGTTCGCCGCCGGGTCCGACTGCCGGCCGGAGCGCGGGTCGTGGTGGCGCAGGGCGGCGTTCGCCTTGTCCGGGACCGGGTTCGGCTGCCGGTCGGCGCGCGGTGTCGGTTCTTGGTGGAGTACGGCGATGTCGGCGTTCGACCGCGATGCCTCCGGGCCTGACTGTCGGCCGGACTGCGGTGTCGGGTCGTGGTGGAGCGCGGTGGCGTCGGCGTTCGACCCGGGTGGATCGCCCTGGTGTGCGGGGAGGTCCTCGGTCACCTCGCGTGCCGGCCGGCCCGACCGGTGGCCGGTGTCCGGCGGCGGGCCGTGCCGGAGCACCGGGACGTCGGCGGTCACAGCGGGATGTTCCCGTGCTTGCGCGGCAGGCGGGTGACCCGCTTGTCGCGCAGGGCGCGGAGCGCGCCGGCCACCTGGGAGCGGGTTTCGCGCGGCAGGATCACCGCGTCCACGTAGCCGCGCTCGGCGGCCACGTACGGGTTGCACAGCGCGTCCTCGTACTCCGCGCGCAGTCGTTCCCGTTCCGCGTCCGGGTCGGCCGCGTCGCGGACCTCCCGCCGGTACAGGACGTTCACCGCGCTGTCGCCGCCCATCACGGCGATCTCCGCGGTGGGCCAGGCGAGGTTGACGTCCGTGCCGAGGTGCTTGGACCCCATCACGCCGTACCCGCCGCCGTAGGCCTTGCGCGTCACCACCGTCACCATCGGCACGGTGGCCTCGGCGTAGGCGTAGATCAGCTTCGCGCCGCGCCGGATGATGCCGTGCCGCTCCTGGTCCAGACCCGGCATGAACCCCGGGACGTCCACGAAGGTGACGACCGGGACGCCGAAGGCGTCGCAGGTGCGGATGAAGCGGGCCGCCTTCTCGCTGGCGTCGATGTCCAGCGCGCCCGCCAGCCGCATCGGCTGGTTGGCCACCACGCCCACGCTGTGCCCGTCGACCCGGCCGAAGCCGCACACCACGTTGGTGGCGAACAACGGCTGCACCTCGAGGAGTTCGCCGTCGTCCAGGACGCCGTGCACCACGCGCAGCATGTCGTACGGGTGGTTGCGGTCGTCCGGGATCACCGCGTCCAGCGCCAGGTCGGACTCGGTGAACGCCTCCGGCTCGGTCGCGGCGAAGACGGGCGGGTCCTCCATGTTGTTGCCCGGCAGGAAACCCAGCAGGGCGCGGACGTACTCGAACGCGTCCTTCTCGTCCGCCGCGAGGTGGTGCGCGTTGCCGGACACCGTGTTGTGGCTGCGCGCGCCGCCCAGCTCCTCGCGGTCGACGTCCTCGCCGGTGACGGTGCGCAGCACGTCCGGCCCGGTGACGAACATGTGCGAGATGCCGTCGACCATCACCACGAAGTCGGTGATCGCCGGCGCGTACACCGCGCCGCCCGCGCACGGTCCGGTCATCAGCGAGATCTGCGGCACCACGCCGGAGGCCTGCACGTGCCGCTTGACCAGCTCCGCGTACAGGGCCAGCGAGACGACGCCCTCCTGGATCCGCGCGCCGCCCGAGTCGTTGATGCCGATGATCGGGCAGCCGGTGCGGATCGCCAGGTCCATCACCTTGAGGATCTTCTCGCCGTAGACCTCGCCGAGGCTGCCGCCGAACACGGTGAAGTCCTGCGCGAACACGCACACCCGGCGGCCGTCGATCGTGCCGTGCCCGGTGACGACGCCGTCGCCGAACGGCCGCTGCCGCTGCATGCCGAGGTTGTGCGAGCGGTGCCGCGCCAACGCGTCCAGCTCCACGAACGAGCCGGGGTCGAGCAACGCCTCGACCCGCTCCCGCGCGGTCAGCTTGCCCTTCTCGTGCTGCCGCCGCACGGCGTCCCGGTCGAACGGCGCCACGGCCTCGTCCCGCCGCCGCTCCAGCTCGGCCAACCGCTCCGCGGTGGTGCGCCGGGTCATGTCGGCGTCACCGCCCGCGCGGGGCCGGGTCCCGCGGTGGTCATCGGGGGTTCACCGGGACCAGGTCCCCTTCCAGGTAGCGCTTGCGGCACGCGCGGCGCTGGACCTTGCCGCTGGAGGTCTTGGAGAGGGCGCCGCGGCGCACCACCAGGACCTCGTCGGCGCGCAGGCGGTGGTCGGCGTGGACGGCCGCGACCACCAGTTCGGCCAGCGCGGCCGGCGGCGTGGCGCGCAGCGCGCGACCGTCGGCCTCGACCACGACCACGAGCCGCTCGGCGCGGCCGTCGTCCACCGAGAACGCCGCGGCGCAGTTGGGGTGCAGGCCGGGCGCGGCGGTCTCCGCGGACAGCTCGACGTCCTGCGGGTAGATGTTGCGGCCCTTGCGGATGATCACGTCCTTGAGCCGGCCGGTGACGTACAGCTCGCCGTCGTGGGTGAAGCCGAGGTCGCCGGTGCGCAGGTGGGCGCCGGGCAGGCCGACGACGCGGGCGCGGAAGGTCTCCTCGCTGCGCTCCGGCCTGCCCCAGTACCCGGCGGCCACGCACGGCCCGTCGATCCAGATCTCGCCGACCGAGCCGGGCGGGCACGCGTGGTGGGTGACCGGGTCCACGATCCGCACGACCGTGCCCGACACCGCCACGCCGCTGCTCACCGCGGGCGTCGCCGCGGCGGACTCGCCGACGACCTCGACCCGGCCCTCGCCCAGCGCCGCGGCCGAGATCCACAGCGGCTCGGTGGCGCGGTCGTGCCGGCTGCCGGTGGCCTTGAGGGTGTTCTCGGCCAGGCCGTAGCCCGGGCACATCGCGCGCGGGTCGAGCCCGTTGGGCGCGAAGGTGTCCAGGAAGTCGCGGATCGTCTGCCAGCGCACGGGTTCCGCGCCGTTCGCGGCCACCCGCCAGCTCGACAGGTCGCCGACGTCGGCGGTGTTGCCGGCCGCGGCGGCGCGCACGCACAGCTCGTAGGCGAAGTTCGGCGCGGCGGAGTGCGTGGCGCGGAACCGGGCGATGGCCTCCAGCCACCGCGCGGGACGGCGGATGAACGACTCCGGTGCCATCAGGTAGGCCGGGATGCCCGCCCACAGCGGCATCACGACGCCGAACAGCATGCCCATGTCGTGGAACATCGGCAGCCACGACACGACCGTGCCGTCCGGCTCGCACGGCCACAGCTCGTCGGTTTCGGCGACGTTGGCGAGGAAGTTCGCGTGGGTGACGACGACGCCCTTGGGGTCGCCGGTGGAGCCCGAGGTGTACTGCAACAGCGCCACGTCGTCCGGCCCGGGACCCTCGCCCGGCTCCCAGTCGGTCGCGGGCAGCGCGGCGGTGTCCACAAAGGTCAGTCCGGCCAGCTCCGGCAGGTCGCCGAACTGCTCGAGCAGGCTCTGCCGCACCGCGGCGGTGGTCAGCACGGTGGTGGTGCCCGCGTCGTCGGCGATCCGGCGCATCCGGCGGATCCCGTTGCGGTGCTGGGGAACCTGGGCGGGCGCCGCGCCGACACCGGCGTACATGCAGCCCAGCAGCGTGTGGATGAACTCCAGGCCGGACGGGTAGAGCAGCACGGCGTTGCCGCCCGCCGCCCCCAGCGCGGTGAGCGCGCCGGCCCGGGACCGGGCGCCCTCGTCGAGGCCGCGGTAGGTCAGCGTCTCCCGGGGTTCCTCGCCGTTGTGCAGGAAGACGTAGGCCACGTCGTCGGGTTGCTCCTCGCTGCGCGTCCGCAGGGCATCGGGCAGCGTGCGCAGACCGACGCGTTGATCGGGTTCGATGGTGGTCATGTGTCGAAGTCCCTGTCCCTGTGGCGGAAGTGGCCCGTGCGCGGTCCCGCTGACCGCGCAC
>NZ_JBFAEO010000009.1:10682-171158 GCF_040642015.1 Actinosynnema sp. NPDC020468 | reverse complement strand
GGCCAGGCTCCTGCGGTGTTGTCGGGGGGGGGGGCGCCGGCGGGGGGGGCCCCCGGCGGGCCCGGCGCGGGGCCGGGGCCTGGCCCCCACCCCCCCCCGCCCACCCCCCCCCCGCGCCGCGTGCCGCCCCCCCCCCACCCCGGGCCCCGCGGCGCGTTCCGGTCTTGACGGTGCGTCGCGATCCGCCCTACGTTGCGTGACCAGACCGGTTCGGTGATCGAACCCTGGAGACGCGATGTCCGCGGATGCGGCGACCACGCCACGGTCGCGAGGCCCCTTCGCCCGGGTGCTCGCCGCGAGCGTGGCCGGCACGACGGTCGAGTTCTACGACATCTTCACCGTCAACGCCCTGACCTGTATTTTCTCCGATTCTGATCTTGCCAGGCCGTACACAGGCCGTGCGAGATGAACCGCGCCGAGGTCAGGCCGCCGAGGAGTCGTCCGCGTCCGGACTGCCTGCACGAGGAGTGAACACGTTGTCGATGGCGAGGCGAGCCCTCCGATGGCTGGAGGGGACGAGGTGGGTGTAGATGCGCAGGGTGTAGCCGGGGTCGTGGTGGCCCAAGTACTCGGCCACTTCTTTGATGGACACACCGTGCGCGAGCCAGTAGGACGCACAGAAGTGACGCATGGCGTGCATTCCGTCGAGTCGCCCGCGATAGGTCAGCCCTGCTGCGGTGAACGCGGGCTGCCAGATCTCGCTGGTGAAGTTGCCTCCACGCCAGACTTGACGTTCGCGTGGTCGGCCCAGCCGGGTGAGTCCTTGATCCTTGAAGTTGACCAATACCCGCGCCGTCAGCAGGTCACCCCCTGGCTCCAACCAAGGCAGCGTCAATTCGACCGGCTCGTAGTTCTCTTGGTATTCCTGCACCTGGCGCAACACGCCGGAGGCAAGAGGGACCACCCGATTCTTACCTCCTTTGGGTGGCGCAAATACCGCCTGACCTCCGATCCAGCGGATCTGTCGGACCACGTGCAGCTCCATGTTTTCCGCATCCAGGTCGTCCGGACCGAGTCCGAAGATCTCCATTTGCCGCAACGCGGTGCCCGCGCCGAGCGGGACTATGATCTTGTAGTTGCCAGGCAGCGCCGCCATGAGAGCGTGCACTCTGCACTCTTGCCATGGCACGATCTTCTGAAAGTCGGCTTTCGGCTTCTTGATGCTCTTGGCGTTGAACGGGTTGCTCCGGATCTTGTCCTCGTCTCTTGCCGCCTGGACAATGGCAGCGACGAGATCGAATATCTGCGATCGGTAGGACGTCTTCGTCCCCTTGCTGCGCATCCATTCCAACCACTCACGAATGGTGTCGGGCTTCTCCACCACGCGTAGCGGCTTGTCCCCAAGAAATGGGTAGACCTGAGCGTTGAGCCGACTGTCCACAGTCTGCTTCGTGCTGACATCCTGCGACTGTCCCCGACGCCACTTCTCGGTGTGGGACCGGAACGTCTCATCCCCCGCCGTAGGGTCCACAAAAACGCCTGCCAAGACGTCATGCTGCATCTTGGTGAGAAACGCTTTCGCCTTCTCCAAATTCCTGTCCGGAAAGCTCCTGCTACGCTCCTTCCCTTCAGCGTTGTAGTACCTGACTCGGTAGCGCATCCCCTTGCCGTGCAGGTCAGTCTTCTCCTGCACCGGCTTACCCTTCGCGTTGAGCACGGGTTTCCCGGTGTCCGACTCGAAGCTGTCCCGGTACCAACGGTCTTCCACGTGTCCAGCCATACCGATGACCCCTTCATTGCAGCGTTCAGGTGGCTATTTGCACTCAGGCAGCGTTACCGAGTTCGTCCAACCAGTCGTGGACATCCTCCGGGCGGTACCGGATGTGCTTTCCGAGGCGTTTGTAAGCAGGGCCCTTTCCCCGGTATCGCCAGTCGGTGAGGGTCTTCTCCGGGATCCCGAGGAAGGTCGAGAGGTCTTCCGGGGTCCAGAGGACTTCCACCGTGACGTGTCGTGGCCGGTCGGTCATGTCTCCCCCTGATTCCCCTCGTCAGGCCGCCGCGGACGGAGTTGCTGAAACATCGGGCGCCGGTCGTAACACCGCTTGCGCCCGGTCGTACTCGGCTCTCCACGCAAGGCGTTGCGCGATCATGTGCATCAACAGCTCGGTCCGACTGGGCGTGTGCGGGTCGCCGGGTCGGACCGGGTTCCACTCCAGTCGGGCGCGGTCGGTGTCGGGCTTGGCGATCCCGGCGGCAGCGAGGGCTTCGCGGACGAACGCGGCGCGGTCGGTCTTGTGCTCCGCGAGCGTCTTCCCCGACCAGCGCCGCGAGACCAGGACGCGTCTTCCTGGCAGGCCGAGGGTGTCTCGGCGGTGGGCCTTGCCCTTGCAGTGGCCCGGCGTGGTCCGGGAGGTGGCGCCCCTGGGTTGGACGCCGTAGAGCAGCCACACCGCGCACCGGTCCGAGCAGGGCGTGACCGCGAGCTCCGCCGCGAGCCGTTCGGCGTGGTCGGCCAAGCGGGGTGAGGCGTCGGCGTCGACTACTTCGGTGATGGACTTGGTCAGGTACTTGGTGAGGTAGCCGATGTGCCGCCCGGACTCCTCGGTGCCGCCCAGGATGCCCTTCGAGTGGACCTGTGCCCCGAACCGGGCCGTGTGGGCGGGAGCGTCCAACCCGGCGATCGCGTCGGCCCACAAGGTGAGCGGCGCGTTGGTGTCGGGGTCCACGAAACCCTTGGTGCCCATGTTCCACACCGGCATCCGGGCACCGCCGTAGGTCGGCCGGTCATGGTCGGGCCACCACACCTGGAGGTAGGTCGCGGCCGTCACCTGTCGGACGACCTTGTGCGGGATCGAGCCGCGTACTGCGAAGTGCGCGTGCGGGGTGATCCGGCGTTGCGGCTCCACGGTCCCGAAGTACTGGGCGTCGAAGCCCACGACACGGCGCAGGTTCTGCCACCACCTATCGACCAGGGAGGCGAAGTGCACGGCATCGCGGGCAGCCCGCCGGTAGTCGTAGGTGTCGGGGGCGACGGGAGCGCCATCCGACCGGACCTTGCCGTAGGTGTCGAGGGTGAGCGTGACGAAGGTGGACGGGCGGTAGCCGCCGGCGAACTCGCGGCCCACGGTGCGCTTGGCGACCTTGCGGCGGGGCAGGTCGGGTGCATCCTGGCGGCGCCGAGTGGAACGGGTGGCGGCTCGGCGGTTGGGGCGTTCCACCGCGGGGAGGTTCCCGCGGACTCCTTCACCACGCAGGTCGGTGTCCGCGTCCCGGATGCCCTCCCTCAGGTCCTCGATCTGGTCCTCCGCGCCTTCTGCCTGTGCCCGCCGGTACTCCGCCGTCAGGTCCGACCGGTAGGTCACCAGGGCGACCTGATCGGCGGTGGGCGCGTGCCGCTCGGCCACGGGTTCGTGGTCGAGGTGCCAGCCTTCTCGGCACTGGGCCATGCGTGACTTGCGGTTGCGGTCCGCGCAGGCCGGGCACTTGGACGCTTGTGTTGCGTTGCAACGGATCCCGACGATCCGAACCTCGCCGCTGTCCAGGTCCACGACCTCACGCATGACCGGCCGCGTGCACACCCCGTGCTGCTCGGCCGCCGCCTTGACCACGTCCAGGCTCAACGGCATCCGCGCCCGTTCCGCGGAGTTCATGCCCGCCACGTCCAGCGGAACCGTCGGAACTTCAGTGACACCAACATTTTCCTGTAAATCCATAGTGGACTCGTTCACGCCGCGGCACCTCCGCTCGCGTCACCGTCAGGACGGGTCGGGAAGGCGTGCACGGTGGCGTCACCGGCGGTGAGGAACACGCCTAGCTCCACGAGATCCTGATCGGTCACGTGGAACGCGCGGACGCGTTCGGGCTGTGCCTTGCCGTCCGTCTTCACCCACGCCACGCCCGGGGTCTGCTCACTGATCTCATGCGCGGCGGCACCACGGGCACGGGCGCCGTCGCCGAGGACCATGTCCACCTGCGTCGTCTCGTCCAGTCGCAAGGCAACCCGCGTGCCGAACAGGTGTCGGAATCCCACGACCTCCTTGCGCGGGTCCTGAACCAATCCGACTACACAGAACCCGGGTGCGCGACCCTGGGAGGTGATCGTCTGCACCGCCCGCGCCGCCCGTTCCCGGAGCTGCCTGTCCTGCTGGTAGGCCACCAGGTCGGCCAGTTCGTCCACCACGAGGACCGTGAACGGCTCACCGTTGGACCGCGCCCACAACCGGCGGACACCCCGGTAGCGCGCGGCACGCTCCCTTACCTCAGCCGCCAACTCCTCCAGCAACTCGACCGCGTCGGGGCCGTTGTCGTACACGACCCGTGCGAACGCGTCCGGGCACTGCCCGAGTTCCATCCCGCCCTTGGGGTCGATGCCGACCAACCGCACCATCCCAGCCTTCACCGCGGGCGCGAGATGCCAGACGATCGACCACAACACCGAGGCCTTCCCGGACCCCTGCACCCCGACACCGAGAACCTGGTTCCCCTGCAAGCGAATCCGCCACGGTCGACCGGTCTCCGTGCGGCCGACGACAACCCGCC
The DNA here is from genome assembly GCF_040642015.1 of Actinosynnema sp. NPDC020468. NCBI lineage: Bacteria > Bacillati > Actinomycetota > Actinomycetes > Pseudonocardiales > Pseudonocardiaceae > Actinosynnema > Actinosynnema sp. NPDC020468. Next base: position 166,679 of record NZ_JBFAEO010000009.1, on the reverse strand, counting down.
TCAGGTCCACCGAGTCCGCGTCGTCGCTCAACGCCGGTACCCGCAGCACACGCGCCAGCGGATCGGAGTGCACGAAGTCGAGTTCGATCACCCGAGGCCGCACCACCCGGACCCGGCACGACTGCGCGCCGAAGGAGTGCGCCAACCCTTCCCGCCGCAGCTCCCACTCCTCCGGGGACTGGGCCGGCACCATCCGCACCCGGACCCGGTCCCGCCACCCCTCGGACCGCACCCGACGAAGGGTCGGTCGGTACTCGCGCCCGCCACCCTCCTTGGTCAGGTCGGCCAACCTCATGACCATCCGCCACCGGGGCACGTACACCGTCGCCCGCCGGAACTCCGTCACCAGCCGATACCAGCCGTGCCGCAGGAACGACGGCCGGTCGTAACCCGCCCACAGCACGAGCACTCCCGAGGCTGACAACCCCGCCACCATCAGTGGTCCCAGGCCGAAGCTCAACGAGCACCAGGCCGTCACCAACGGGGCCATCGTGACCAGCGGATAGCGGACGACGACGAGCACCAGACGCACGCAGCCGACGACCAGGAACCACACCAGAACCAGCAGCGCGGCCAACCACTTCAGCCTGCCGGGCACCAGAACCCACCACGGCAGCCGGGGACGCCCGCCCTCGAACGGCGCCGGATCAACCCACCGCCCCATCAGGCAGCACCCCCGGACGCTTGCGCCGGTAGCCACCCCGGACGGGCGCGGAACGATTTCCACTCAGACGGGCCAACGTGCCGACTTGACGCACGCCCCCCGTGCACAGATACCCTTGACATGACTGGAATCCCTTGTGTCGCAACAAAGTGGATGACATGCCAGTCGGGTGGATCGCGGAGAGACAGCCAGAGCCCGCCAAGACTTGGTTCCGTCCCTCCGCGATCCACACCAACCGGCACGGAGCTGTTCAGTTGTAGAGACGTGCGTCATCACCACATCGGCCAGGTTCACCGATATGTCCAATGAGGACTTTCGAAGGACCGCCTACTGCGGTTTCAGCTTCTCCGCCGAGTTCTCCTCAACCTGCGCGAACGCCAACGCTTCGTGGTGGTGATACCGGTCCGTCCGCGCAACGCGGCGGTAGACCTTCGCCGCACGCACGTGATAGCCGATCCACAACTCGGCTCCCGCGTCAGGCCGGGGCTGTAGCCGCTCCAGCGCGTCGCGTGCCTCTTGGAGCGTGAGCGCCTGGTTCAGTGCATTCCAGGCACGGACGAGCGCGCCGCGATCGGCACCGGTCATCGTGCCCTCCACGCGACCACCTCGGGCCAGTACCTGTCGCGACCGTCCGGCGTCATCCGGTACGCCTTCCACGAAGGTTTCCCGTCACAGCGCACCGGGCCGGTGACCACCTCCAGGTGTCCGATGGCCGCCAGATCTTCGACCACGTAGCGCACCGAGTGCCGGTGCCGGAACAACTGCAACGCCAGTTCGGAGATGCGACGAGGGAAGACCGGACCCGTGATCAGCTCCTCCACCACCTCGATGAACACCTCCACCGAGTACCACCGGGTCGCCGGACTTCCGGCAAGCGAGCCTGCCCCTCGGATACCGGACAGGTCGAACGTCATCACGCTCATCCGGGCAACCTCCCCGGCCCCGACTCGCCAAGGTCTTCCCCCGAGTCCTCGGGGTGTCCCGGCCAGGACACGGCCCGCAGCCCGTGCCGCCCGGTGTGCGGGTCCAACACCGCGGCCAGGAGTGCGCACTGGTGGGCGACCGCCACCAGGTAGTCCGCCAGTTCCGCCGCGCCGTCCGGACCGTCCTCCGGCCCCAGAACGACCTGTTGACCGTCGCCCAGGTTCAGCCGCAACGCGTGGCTGCCCGAGTCCGGCCACCCGATCACCTCAACCTTCGGGTCAGGCCCGAGGGTGAACATGGCCCGCACGGTCCCGGCCACCACTAGGCCGCCGCCGAAGCGGGACCTGCCGACGTCTTCCCGCCGCGCCCTGCCGCCTGCTGGGGCGACACCATCTCCTCCGCCCAGATCGTGTACGCGATCCACCCGTCACGCACGTACGGCGTGACCTTCAGTCCACGGAACACCGCCGGTCGGAACGGCGTCCCCGCCAACGTCTCCGGCGGAATCGGCTGGTGCTCCGCGGCAATCTTCACCACCTGACCGGTGTTCTTGCCACGAGCCGACGGGTCCGTTCCCTGGATCGTCCACACCGGCAGCCCGGTGACCTTGTCGACGGCCGGTCGGGGCGACTTCCCCTCGGAGTACTCCGAGGCGCGCTCCACGCTCAGCACGAAGAAGCCGTCCGGGAACAACTCGTCGAACGTAATCGGAAACCTGTGCCCACCTGGAATCGCCATGTCATTTCCCCGTTTTGTCAGTGTCGCCCTTGTGCGACTTGGTCCACTGGTCTGTGTCGCTCGCGTTTTTGATGAGAAGTTCCCCGACGACTCGTGCGTCATCTCCCGAGAACTTCAAGTCACGCTCGCCCGGAACCGACAGGACGACCGAGTCACGATCGGTGTAGACCCATCCGTACTGTTCGGACCCGTCCGTCTCCGGCGGCGACACGGAAGGCCGCTCCGCGTCTCCGGAGCCCTGGCCCGCCGTGGTTGCCATCCAACGCCCTTTCCGTTTGTGGCCGGTCTGCCACGTATAGATTCGGCCACCAGGCGGCATCCCTGTCGGAACAGCGCGCATACGCCGCAACGCTGTGGTCTGCACGTATGTGCCCCGCGCATACGTGCTGGTCAGCGAATTGCTTAGCAGGTACACTCATATGTATTGGCCGACTCATCGGGGGATATGAATGTCGGACGCTCCACTCAACGACGACGAGTTCTGGTCGCAGCCGGCACTGGTGCAGGCATTGCGGGAACGCCACATCGGCCGGGTGATGCGCGCCTACCGAAGGGCGCACGACCCGGAGGTGAAGCAGGTCGACCTAGGCCGGTGGATCGGCCTCAGCCAGGGGCAGTTGAGCCGAGTCGAGCGTTCCGCAGTCGCGGTGACCGATCTGGCGAAGCTCCTCCCGTGGGCCGAGGCGATGAAGATCCCCCGACACCTCCTGTGGTTCACGTGGCCGGAAGTGGTGCCCGCGGAAACCTCGGAGCCCGAAACCCCCGCCGACATCGACACGACAGCGGAAGGACAGGAAGTGCGACGCCGAGATTTGCTCAGGGCGGCAGGAATCGCAGCCACCGCCGCGAGCGTCGACCTCATCACCAACTCACCGTGGCAGCGCCTACAGGACTCGGTGGACCGGGACCGCCCGGTGGACGACGCGACGGTCCGCCTCATGCAGGACCGCACCGCCGACCTGTTCCAGACCGAGGAAACCGTGCCCGCGAGCCAACTCCTAGACTCGCTGGAGAGCCACGACCGCACCTTGCACTCACTGCTCAAGAACGTCAGGTCGGAGACCGCGCGCCGTGACCTGGCGGTGTCCCTAGGAGAAACCAAGGTCCTGACGGGCTGGGTGCTGTTCGACACCGGCAGGGGCAACGAGGCCGCGAACGCGTGGCGCGAAACCCTCAAAATCGCCAAGGCCGTGGACGACGGCGCACTTGCCGCGTGTGCGCTGGGGTACTGGAGTTACCTCGCGTCGTCGCGCAACGACACCGGACCAGCCGCGAAACTCCTCCAGCAGGCACACGACCTGGTTCCTGGATCGTCCGCTCCCGCAACGCGTTCGTGGATCGCAGCCCGCCAAGCCGAAGAACTCGCCCGACTCGGCGACGACACGGGCGCGCTCCGCTCGATCGAGCGAGCCATGACCACGTTCGACTTCGCCCAGCCGCGGACCGAACGCCCGTGGACGAGCTTCTTCTCCGCGAGCCGCTTGGGGAGCCTGGCCGTGTCGACCTACACCACGTTGCAGCACCGGGAAGCCGACGAGGTCGCCTCATCGCTGCTGGATTCCTTGTCCCCCAGGGACAACAAGGTCCGCGCCCTCATCCTCGCGGACCTGGCGACCTCCGCGGCGTCCACTCAGGACTACGACCGTGCGGGTGAACTGGCGACCAAATCGGGCCGGCTGGCCGTGCGGACAGAGGCGAGCTTGGCCAAGACCCGCCTTCTCACCCTGGCCTCAACCCTGCCCACCGTGAAAGGCGGCCCGGAACGCGCGTTGCGCAACCAGATCGCGACCGCCCTCCACTAGTTCCCCGAGTCGGCCCGCGTCTCCTCGGTGATCCACCGCAGGTAGTCCGGGTTCCCGCCGAGGATCGGCAGCGCGACCACCTCGGGTGTGTCGTACGAGTGGTTCGCCTTGATGAACGCCGTCAACTCCTCAAGCCGATCCCGAGCCGACTTGATCCACAGTTGCCACTCCTGGTCATCCTGAACAGCGCCGTCCCACCGGTAGACACTCCGGATCGGGCTGCTGATCTGCACACACGCCGCAAGCCGAGCCCCCACGATGGCCTTGGCCAACTCAGCAGCCCGCTCCGCGCTGTCGGTGGTCGAGATGACCACCACATGCTCATCCGTCACGTCGTCCCTCTCTCGCGTACACCCGCCGCCGAGCGTAGCGAGCCGTACCGCAGGCCATCAGTGACGAACGAGTCGTTGAAGAATTCAGCTTTATGAGATCAAGGCGCGCCGCCTGCGGCGCCGCGCAACACCCGCCTGGCTCGCGTTGCGCCGGCCCCCCGCATCGCGGCACGCCGAGCTCCCGCTCCGCTCCGCCCGGCGACCGCGCGCGGAGCCGCCGCACCCGGTCGGGCGGCGACGCGCACATCAACGACTCACCAGCTGATGGATTCTCCGCCCAGAGACACAGCGTGAGGCCCAGGTGCCGGAGGTACGGACCACCCCGCATGCGCGGGGACCACAAGGAGACGCCGTACGTGGTCGTCCACTCCACGGGACTACCCCCGCGTGCGCGGGGAACACGTCACGGTCGCGAAGGAGGATCACGTCCCCTGGGGACCACCCCCGCTGTGCGCGGGGAACACGCCATCACCACCATCAACACGAAGTAGAACGTCGGACCACCCCCGCGTGCGCGGGGAACACGCGTCGAGCCGGTGCAGCAGTCCCCACTCGCCGGGACCACCCCCGCGTGCGCGGGGAACACACCACTCCAGCAGCCCGGGAAATCGGGGGCGAAGGGACCACCCCCGCGTGCGCGGGGAACACTCCGCGCCGGTCGGCCGGGTCGGGGAACCCGACGGACCACCCCCGCGTGCGCGGGGAACACCCGGCGATCCAGCGCTCTTCGTCGGCCTCCACCGGACCACCCCCGCGTGCGCGGGGAACACAACTCGCGGGTCTCGCGCTCCAGCCGCCGCTGCGGACCACCCCCGCGTGCGCGGGGAACACGCCAGCGTCGGCAGCACGGCTGCCCGGTCGCGGGACCACCCCCGCGTGCGCGGGGAACACACGCTCCACATCGCACCGCCGTGGCACCACGCGGGACCACCCCCGCGTGCGCGGGGAACACTAGCTCCACCCGCCGGTCGGGGACCACAAGAGCGGACCACCCCCGCGTGCGCGGGGAACACCGTCGAGCAGGACCAGGTGGAGCCCGCCGTCGAGGGACCACCCCCGCGTGCGCGGGGAACACACTTCCTGACCTGGTATTTTTCCACCCTACACCTGGGTTTTCATTCGGTGCATGACAGTCTCGGAATCGAACTGACGGTGTCCGATTCCGACGGGCCACCACTACTCCCTTGGCTGGCACCCAGCCCGCACGAACGGCAAACGCAGGCTGTCCCCGCGAAGGCCCTGGGATTGTTTAACACCGGGCCAACGGCATCAAGGGCGCTTCGCGTCGCTGCGCGATGGCCTACGGCCACCCTTGACACCGCCGTCCCGGTGCTAACTGCGGCAGGGGCCGGGGGAACGGGGGCGAAAAGCCCGCGGGACCCAACGGAACCGATGTCGACAGCCTGAAAGCGAGGCGGCAATGCGGGGAACGCGGACCAGGCAGCCCGGACAGGTAGCGCTCTGGGGTATCTACGAACTCGACAACATCGCGATTGCTCACGTCAACCGCGCCGCTGCTCACCACCGGCCCAAGCCCGAGCCAACCCCCGTGTTCCCCAGTCCGGCGCCTAGGGCATCGCTGGCCCCTGCCTTCTTCACCGGAGAGGACTGCACCCCTGTCTTCCTCTCCCCGGTCCGGACTCCAACCCGCCCCCGACCCATCATCCACAGTGGAGCCAGAGGCCGACTGTGATCATCTTCCAGGCCGTGCACAGGCCGTCAGACATCCCGACGCACCCAGATGCAACCGGATCGAACGAGAACAAACCAGCAGCTCAGATGGGTTGGCCGCAGAAGTCGAGCCAGGTCCGCCGACCGGGCGAAGAGAACTACGACTTCTTCCTCTACGGCACCGCCGCCGCGCTGGTGTTCGACAAGGTGTTCTTCCCGGTCGGCGACCCGCTCACCGGCGTGCTGCTGGCCCTGCTGACCTACGCCGTCGGCTTCCTCGCGCGACCGTTGGGCGGGGTGGTGTTCGGGCACCTGGGCGACCGGGTCGGCAGGCGGCGGACGTTGTCGCTGAGCCTGGTCGTGATGGGCGGCGCGACGGTGGCGATCGGGCTGGTCCCCTCCTACGCCGCCATCGGGGTCGCCGCGCCGGTGCTGCTCACCGTGCTGCGGCTGGTTCAGGGGTTGGCGCTGGGCGGTGAGTGGGGTGGCGCGGTGCTGCTGGTGGCCGAGCACGGTTCGGCGGCGCGGCGCGGGTTCTGGAGCAGTTGGCCGCAAACCGGTGGGCCGCTGGGGAACCTGATCGCGACCGGGGTGCTGGCGCTGCTGGGACTCGGCGTGACCGACGAGGAGTTCCTCGCGTGGGGGTGGCGGATCCCGTTCCTGCTGTCCGCGGTGCTGGTCGGCCTCGGGGTGTGGTTGCGGCACGCGGTGGAGGAGTCGCCGCTGTTCCTGGCCGCGCGCGGGTCCGCGCCCGCCCGCGCGCCGATCGCGGTGGTGCTGCGCCGGCACCTCGGGGCGGTGGTGATCGCGGCGCTGGCCAACGTCGGCGAGAAGGCGACCTACTACACGTTCAGCATCTTCCTGATCTCCTACCTGACCCAGGTCGTGCACCTGCCGAAGAACGCGGTGCTGCCCGCGATCACCATCGCCTCGGTGTGCCAGGTCGTGGCGATCCCGCTGGGCGGCCTGCTGTCGGACCGGGTCGGCCGGCGGCCGTGCTCGCTGGTGCTCGCCGTGCTGATCGCCGGGTGGGCGCTGGTCGGCCTGCCGCTGGTGGACGACGGCCGGTTCGGCTCGGTGGTGACCGTCGTCGCGGTCGGGTTGACCCTGCACGGCCTGCTCACCGGGTCGCAGGCGGCGTTCTTCGCCGAGCTGTTCCCGAGCGCGGTCCGCTACACCGGCGCGTCGCTGGGCTACCAGTCGGCGACCGTCGTCGGCGGGTCCGTCGTGCCGATCGCCGGCGTGGCGCTGCTCCAGCGGTTCCCGTCGACGGTGCCGGTGGCGCTGCTGCTGTGCGCGGCGCTCGCGTGCACGGTGATCGCGTTCCTGTCCTCCGGCGAGACGCGGCGGCGGGACCTGCGCGACATCGGCGCGGAGCCGGTCAGTCCCGACCCGCGGCGTGGTCGATGAACCGGGCCAGCAGGTCGTGCAGCTGACGCCGTTCGGCGGGTGAGAGCGGCGCGAACAGGTCGGTCATCACCTCCTCGGTGGTGGTCGTCGCGGCGGCCAGGCGGTCGCGGCCGGCCGGCGTGATGTGCACGGCGTGGCTGCGGCGGTCCCGCTCGTCCTTGCGGCGGTCGGCCAGACCGCGCCGTTCCAGCTCGTCGATCAGGTAGACCATCGAGGACTTGTCCATCTGGAGCCGGTCGACCAGCGCGCGCTGGCTGAGCGGGCCGGCGTCGGCCAGGCAGGTCAGCACGCCCAGGTGGCGCAGTTCGAGCCGGTGGGTCTGGAGCGCGCGGTTGGTCGCGGCGCGGGCGTAGCGGTGCGCCAGGTACAGCTGCCCGCCGAGTTGCGCGCCGAGCCGGTCGTCGGAGTCGTCCACCGGGCCATTATGACCGATGACAGATCGTCTGTTTTCAGATAGCTTTTCCAGCATGAAGGTTGTCATCGTGGGCGCCGGGTTGGCCGGGCCCCTGCTCGCCCAGGGCCTGACCCGCGCCGGGATCACCGTCGAGCTGTACGAGCGGGACCGCGCCGACCGGCCGGCCCAGGGCTACCGCGTCCACCTGGAGCCCGAGGGCGACCTGGCGTTGCGCGAGTGCCTGTCCCCCGACCGCTACGAGCAGGTCGTGGCCACGTCCGGCAAGCGCGGCACGGGAGTCCGGATCCTGTCCCCCGGTCTGGAGGTGGTGCACGAGATCCTGGTGCCCGAGTCGGCCGAGACCGACGAGACCGGGCACCACCGCACCGTGGACCGCGGCACGTTGCGCCGCCTGCTGCTGGAAGGGCTCGAGCTGCGCGACGGCGCGTCGTTCGAGCGCTACGAGCTGCTCCCGGACGGTCGGGTGCGGACGTTCTTCGCCGACGGCGCGGTCACCGACGCGGACCTGCTGGTGGGCGCGGACGGCACGTACTCCCCCGTGCGCGGCCAACTCCTGCCGCACGCGGTGGTCGAGGACACCGGGCAGGCCACGATCTTCGGCCGGACCCCGCTGACCGAGCGCTCACGGCCGCTGGTGCCGGCCGCCGCGCTGGACGGGTTCTGCGCGGTCGCGGGCGACGACGGGCGGTTCATGCCGTTGGCGGCGCACGAGTACCGGTCCGGTGGCGAGGACTACCTGATGTGGGTGATCGGCGCGCCGCGGTCCCGGTTCCCGGCCGACCTGGCCGCGTTGGACCAGTCGAGCCTGCGGGACACCGCGGCCGACCTGGTCGCCGACTGGCCTGCCCCGCTCGCGGGCCTGGTGCGGTTGAGCGAGCCGAACTCCTTGTACGCCACCACGATCCGCTCGGCCCGTCGACCGCCCCGGTGGGACACCGTCCCGGTGACGCTGATGGGCGACGCCGCGCACACGATGGTGCCGGCCGGGATCGGCGCGGCCGTCGCGCTGCGCGACGCCGCCACCCTGTGCCGCGGGCTGACGAGCGGCGAGTCCTTGTCGGACGCCGTGCGCGGTTACGAGAACGCCATGCTGGACTACGGTTTCGCCGCCGTGGAGCGGTCCCGGCGCGCCGGCTGACCGCGAGTGTCGGTGGTCGGCGTTACGGTGACCCGCATGACGGATGACGACTACCCGTGGGAGCCACCGCTCGCGGGCACCGAGGCGGAACACCTGCTGGGCGCGCTCGACCGGTTGCGCACCACGTTCCGGTGGAAGGCCGACGAGTTGGACGCGGCCGGGTTGAGCACCCGCGTGGGCGCGTCGACGCTGACGCTGGGCGGCCTGCTCAAGCACCTGGCGTTCGCCGAGGACCTGATGTTCAGCGTGAAGCTCGACGGCACCCCGATCGGGCCGCCGTGGGCCGCCGTGGACCGGGCCGAACTCCGGACGTGGTCGTTCACCTCGGCCGCCGCCGACACCCCGGAGCAGCTCTACGCCCAGTGGGACACCTCGATCGCCCGCTCCCGGGCACGGTTGGCCCGTGCGGTGGCCGAGGGCGGGCTCGACCAGCCCGCGCACCTGTCCGACGGCGAGGGCCGGCACCCGAGCCTGCGCCGCCTGGTGTGCGACCTGATCGAGGAGTACGGCCGGCACACCGGACACGCCGACCTGATCCGCGAGGCCGTGGACGGCCGGGTCGGTGAGGACCCGCCCGCCGGCTGGCGGCCCCGCAGCGTCTGAGGTTCGGGGCCGGACGGCGGCCGAGAAGGTGCCGTGCCCGGTCATCGGGCCGCGACTCCGGGCCGCGTTGCGCGAGGCGGGCGCGCCGGCGGAGTTCTTCGCCCGGCCCGAGGGGCAGGAGTGGCGCGGGTGGGACGCGGGTCGGCTGCTCGCGCACCACGTGCCGGCCGAAGGTGACACCGCGACCTGCCGCTCCGCTCGCTCGCGCCGGGCACAGTCCGGTGGGAGGCACGCTCTGGTCTCGGTGGGCCGCGGGCGTCGACCTTCGCCGACGGGACGACCGCGACCGCGGACCTGGTGATCGGCGCGGACGGCGCGTCCTCCCGGGTTCGCGCGGCGCGCCGGCGGCGGTCACCTGCGCGTGTAGGTGATCCGCCGCCCGGCTCGCGGCGGCCGGGATGCGGCCCGAGGGCATCCGGGCGCACCCGCCGACCGAGTGCGCGGAGTGGTCGCGGGTCTGTTCCGGCTGATCACCACCAACGACGGCCCGTATGTGGACCGCCTTTCGCCCTGTCCGCGCCGCACACCCGGGAGCACCCGCCCACCGCGACGCTCCTGGGCGACGCCGCGCACTTCGTGCCGCCGCTCGGGGTCGGCGTCGACCCGGTCGTGCTCGACGCCGGCGCACTCGCCCTCGCGCCGACCCGCTCGGCCACCGTCCCCCGACCGGTGCTCGGGCCCGCACCATGGCCCGACCCGACGCCGCTTTCCTGGCGCTGCCACCCTGAATCCGCTTACCGCTCCTCGCGTCGATCATCGTGACGCTGTCGGTCGCCACTCCCGCCCACGCGGACACCGGACGGGGCGCGGTGCGGTCCTCGGCGGTGATCACCGCGCTGTCCCGCGCGGAGGTCGGCACGCTGCTCGCCGGTGCCGGGGTCGACACCCGGATGGCGCGGTACGGCGTCGACGCCTACCGCCTCGAGTACCGCACGGTGGGCGCGGACGGGCGGCCGGTCCGGGCGAGCGGCGCGCTCGCGCTGCCCCGCCGGGCCACGACACCGCGCACCGTCGCGTTCGCCCACGGCACGATCGCCGCGCGGTACGAGGCGGGCTCAGTCGGTCCGGACACGCGGCGGATCGCGCCGATCGCGTTCGCGGCGGCGGGCAACGCGGTCGTCGCGCCGGACTACCCGGGGCTGCGCACCGGGGAGGGCACGCACCCGTACCGCGACCTGCCGGCGGAGACCGCGTCGGCGGTGGACCTGCTGCGCGCCGCCGATACCGTCATCACCGCCCGGCTCGGCCGGACACCCGCGCGACGGGTGTTCAGCACCGGGTTCTCCCAGGGCGGCCCGGCGGCGTTCGCGCTGGGCCGCGCGCTCCAGGAGGGCGTCGACCGGCGGTCCGCCCTCGGCGCGGTCGCGGGCGTCAGCGGCGTGCACGACCTGTTCGGCACCCCGTTCCCGGAGGCGCTCGCGGGCCGGGTCGCACCGCGCCCGGCCACCCTCTCCACCGCGTACCACCTGGTCGCCGCCAACCGGGTGCGCCACCTGTACCCGGACCCGGCGACGGCGTTCACCGCGCCGTACGACGCGATGGTGGAAGGGTTGTTCGACGGGCTGCACCACGCCGCCCGGCCCGGGACCTGCTGCTCCAGCCGCCGGACGCGCTGCGCGCCGCGTCGGACGGCAGTCGCGCGGGGTGGACGCCGCGGGTGCCGGTCGCGCTGTTCACCGTCGGGACCGGCTCGCGGCTCGGGGTGTCACCGCGTCGGTGACCCAGGTCGGCGCGGTCGACCACAACCTCCCGACCGCGCTCGCCCAACCGCTGATCGCGGACTTCGTCGCGCGCCGAGCCGCGGTCCGAGGGGGACGCGCGCGTCCCCCTCGACGGCACCGGCGCTCAGCGCTCGCCGAGCTGCCACTCCGGCCGCACGTAGTGGCACGTGTAGCCGTTCGGGTAGCGCTCCAGGTAGTCCTGGTGCTCCGGCTCGGCCTGCCAGAACTCGGCCGCCTGCGTCACCTGCGTGACGACCCGAGCCGGCCACCTGCCGGACGCGTCGACGTCGGCGATGGTCGCCTCGGCGACCCGCTTCTGCTCGTCGGTCTCGTAGAAGATCGCCGAGCGGTAGCTGTCGCCGATGTCGTTGCCCTGGCGGTCGACGGTCGTCGGGTCGTGGATCTGGAAGAAGAACTCCAGGATCTGCCGGTAGCCCAACAGCTCCGGGTCGAACACGATCTCGATGGCCTCGGCGTGCCCCGCGTGGTTGCGGTAGGTCGCGTTCGCGACGTGGCCACCCGTGTAGCCGACCCGGGTGGAGACGACGCCGGGGTGCCGCCGGAACAGGTCCTGCATGCCCCAGAAACACCCGCCCGCGAGGACGGCCTTCTCGGTCACCGCGCCCATCTGCCGGCTCCCTCCTGCACTGTGGTCGGTACCCGTGTTCGGGCACCCGTTCCCCAGAACACTGCCACGCACCCCGGTCATCCCGCCTCCCCTGTGACCCACACCCCTCCCGTTGTCGGTGCTCCGGGATACGGTGCCGGCGTGAGCACGCGAAACATCACATGGGACGAGGCGACCGAGCTGTTCGAGCGGCGCGGCCTGCCCCGGTCGACCTGGGAGAGCCTGTACGAGGGCGAGTACGTCCTGCACACCGGGAACGCCGTCGTGGACGGGAACTTCCCGTTGTTCACGGCGGAGGACCACCCGTGGGACGAGGAGACGCCCGAACGGGACATCGGCTACGTCGTGGACGGCGATCTGACGGTGTCGGGCGGTATCTACGACGAGGACGACGGCTCGGCGGCGTTGGTGGTGCTGGGGAACCTGACGGTGTCCGGCGTCCACCTCACCTGCGACCCGAAGATCGTCGTCACCGGCAACACGACGGCGGACGTCGTGTTCGGCCAGAACACCGACAAGTACCTGGTCTTCCACGGCGACCTGCGCGCCGCGGCGCAGAAGTGGACCGACGAGTGCTACCCGGACCTGGTCGGCGGCACGCTGGCGGGTCACCTCGACCTGCCGCCGTACGCCACCGACCCGGCCGAGTACCTGGGCGCGGCGAAGGTCGAGCCCGCCGAGGGCGTGCCGGCCGACGTGCTGGTGCCCGAGGTGCTCGACGACGAGGGCCGGGTGGACGACGAGGCACTGCGCGACCGCCTCCTGGCAGGCCTCCCGCTGCGCCGCGACCGGTCCTGACCACCGGGCCGGCGCGGTGGTGATCACCGCGCCGGCCGCACCGGTCCGACACGAGCCGACCCTCGGTCGAACCACCCGAGCCCGCGGCGCAGGTCCGGGCCGTTCAGCCGCGGTCGGCGGCGTCGAGCAGGCGGGCCGCGACGTCGGTGCCGTCGCCGCGGATCGTGCCCGCGACCCGCTCGGCGGTGGCGGCCGTCCTCGGGGCGAGGGCGTGGGCGAGGGCCTCGGAGAGGGAGTCGGCGGTCGGCGGGATGGCCGGGTGGGCCGCGCCCAGGCCCAGGTCGTGGACCCGGCGGGCGAAGTAGTGCTGGTCGTAGTGCTGCGGCACGACGACCTGGGGCGCGCCCGCCCGGGTGGCGGCGGTGGTGGTGCCGGCACCGCCGTGGTGCACGACGGCCGCGACCCGGCGGAACAGCGCCGGGTGGTTCACCTCACCCAGCGACAGGCAGTCGGGGTCCTCCGGCGCGACCAGGTCCGCCCACCCCCGGGACACGATCGCGCGGCGGCCGTGGGCGCGGGCCGCGTGCAGCATCGCCTCGCCGAGGCCCGACGGGGTGCGGATGCTGCCGAAGCCGAAGTAGACGGGTGGTTCGCCCGCGTCGAGGAACGCCTCCACCTCCGGGGGCAGCGGTCGTCCGTCGGGCAGCAGCCACGCGCCGGTGGGCACCACGTCGAGGTCCGCGGCGCCCGGCCAGGGCGCCAGCACGGGGTCGGCGGCGAGCCACGGCCGGTCGGTGACGATGTGGCCGCGCACGTCGGGCACCGGAGGCAGACCCAGCGCGGTCCGGTGGGCGTCGAGCGCCACGCCCCACGAATCGCGCCACCGCCGCGCGTCCCGAGCCCAGAGTTCGGTGTTGTCCTCGGCGTCGGCATTCGGCCCCTCGCCCCGCCACGCGGGCGGCGCGTGGTGCGGTGACGGCAAGGAAATCGGGCAATAGGCGGCGTAGTGGTAGCGAATTCCGCGCAGTTCGGCGATCGACCGCAACGCTATTTGCAACGCGCCCGCCGCGATCACCACGTCGCACCCCTCGGCGGCCGCCGGCAACACCTCGAACTGCGTCGCCACGGTCGCCTCCGCGATCCGCCGCATCATCTCCGGCGAGGGCGCGACCGGCGGGCCGGCCTTCGCGGTCGGGCGCACCCGCGGACCCAGCGGGACGAACGGGATCCCCTGGTCCTCGACCCACGCGCGGAAGTCCGGCGGTGCGCACACCCGGACCTCCCGACCGAGCGCGGCCAGCCGGCAGGCCAGGGCCAGCACCGGCTGCACGTCGCCGCGCGACCCGATCGTGGACAGCAACACCCGCATCGACAATTCCCCTTCCCGGAACCAGGAACGGAATTCTGGACCGGCACCGGGGCCTTGCCGCAAGTGCCCCACCCTGCTATATCTTGGAATGGGAAAGAGGCCTCGACGCACCCGTTCCGACCGAAATCGGTCCACAGTGGACGGCGCCCCCAAGATCGACGTCCGTGCCGCCGGTTGGTGAGTTCGGGAAAACGTGAGAGTGTGGTGTCACACGGCCCGGGTTCGGGCCGTCCTCACCCGTGGTTCCGCGACCTTCCGCGCGCGGCCACCGATCCCGGCCCGGCTCGGCGCGTCCGCGACCAGGCCCGTTCCGCCGCTTCCCGGTGCGCTCCGCGCCGCGCGGTGCACGCTGCTCTCTCCGTCCTCACCACCGGGTGCGGCCGACCCGACTCACCCCGCACGGAGGATCCCCATCAGCCTTTCCACCCCGCTGCCGCCCGCCGTCCACGCTCCCCGCTCGCTCACCGACGTGTACGCCTCCGACGTCGCCGTGTGCGCGCGCCCGGCCCAGGAGCCCGCCGTGCCGACGGCGCGGCACCGCACCACCCGCGACGCGCTCTCCGCGCGACCGATCGCGATCGCCGGCGACACGACGTTGATCTGTAGCGCGGGCGGAACGGACCCGGAACTGCTGGCGCGGTTCCACGACGGCGGCCTGCCGGTGGGCGCGGACCTGCGCGCCTTCGACAGCGAGGCCGGTTTCACGGCGCGGGTGGCCGAGGCGATGGCCGACGGTCTGCTGCTCTCGATGGAGTACCCGCAGCCCACCGCGCTGTGCCCGGACGAGCGCGCGGTCAAAACGGCGCGGCTGGTCGGCTACCTGAACAACAAGGCGAGCATCAGCACGTTCGTCGACCCGCGCTTCCAGGCCCGGCGCAGCGTCGTGTCGCGCGCCGACCTGGCCGACGCCGCGCCGGCCGAGAAGTCGTGGGTGCTCAAGGCCGCGACGGACGACGCGCACGGCGCCAGCCTCGACGTGTACCTGCACCAGGCGGGCGATCCGATCGCCCTGCCCGCGTTCGCCGACCTGCTCGGCGAGTTCGTGATCGAGGAGTACCTGCACATCCGGCGCAACTGGGGCATCCAGCTCTACGTGGGCCCGGACGCGGTGGCCAGGCTGCTGGCCGTGACCGAGCAGCGCGTCGACGGGAGCGGGATCTACGTCGGCGGCCTGTTCGGCGACGTCACGCCGCTGCCCGCGGACCTGCTCGCGGAGTGCCTGGCGATCACCCAGCGCGCCGCGGACGTGGGCTACCGGGGCATGTGCAGCCTCGACTGCGCGCAGACGGGTGACGGCCGGTTGGTGATGCTGGACCTCAACTTCCGGATCACCGGCGGCTCGATCCCCTTGCTGGCACTGGAATCGGCCCGTCCCGACGCGCTCGCCGGGTACGCCGAGTCGGTCAAGCTCGCGGTCGCCGCGCCGATGGCGCAGCTGCTCGCGGACCTGACGCCCGCGCTCGCCGCCGGCGGACTGCTGGTCACCTCCGGGCACGACACCACCCGCACCGACAACCCGGTCCGGCAGAGCACGGTGCAGCTGCTGGTGTTCGGCGACGACCCCGAGGACGTGACGGCCCGCCGCACGGCGCTCGAGGCGAAAACCGGCTGAGCACCGGCCCCCTGTCGCGCCCCGCAGCGTCCACAGTGGAGGGTGCGGGGCGCCGTCGGCCGCGGTGTTATGCGCTGGTGTGATCTCCCGGGCCGATCACCGCGTGCCCTACGGTGGGGTGACCGGACGCGCCGGACCCTCTCCCCCGCGCGCGTCCGTCCCCTGCACATCCGACCGCCGCACGGCGGAGGGAGTCACCCCGTGTTCCGACTGAAACTCGTCCCTGCCCTGGTCGCGCTCGGCGTCGCGATCGGGTCGGTCGCCGCGCCGACCGCGATCGCCGCGCCGGCGCAGGCCGTCCGCACCATCTACTACGACTCGTCCCGGGCCGCGGAACTCGCGCCCCAGGTCGACCAGGCCGCCCAGATCTGGAACAACGGCGTGACCAGCGTCCGGCTGGTCAAGGGCTCGGGCGGCGTCACGGTGACCACCGCGCAGAACGGCTCCGCGCCGGGCACCGCGAGCTGCGTGGGCTGCACCCGCGGCCAGATCTACTTCTACCGCAACCAGATCACCCAGTCCGGCGCGGGCACGCTGCGGGTGATCGTGCACGAGTTCGGCCACATCCTGAGCCTGAACCACCCGTCGGACATCGGGAACTGCGACAAGGTGATGGCGGGCGGGCGCTGCGACAACCCCAACCCCAACGCGGCCGAGCGCGCGGCGGTCCAGCGCTTCTGGAGCAGCCCGGCGCGCACCGGCACGACGAACGGCCCCGACGAGCGCGGCGTGCACGAGGCACCGGCGAAGGCCGCGGTCTGACCACGTCCGCGTCGGGCCGGCCCCTCCAGTCTCCCACGGGCCGACCCGGCGCGGACGTGCCACGCGGGCACGACGTCAGCCGGTCACACCGGTTTCGGTGACACCGCGGACCAGGTGGCGTTGCAGCAGCACGAACACCAGCACGATCGGCAGCAGCGACACCGCGGCCGCCGCGAACAGCAGCGTCACCCGGGGGTTCTGCGCGGTGAGCAGGCTGGACAGCGCGACCTGGACCGTCCAGGTGGAGGAGTCCTGGGCGATGATCAGCGGCCACAGGAACTGGTTCCAGCTGCCGATGAAGTCGATGACCGCGATCGCGGCGAAGAACGGGCCCGAGTTCGGCGCCACCACGCGCCAGAACACCCCCCAGCGGGACAGGCCGTCGAGCCGGCCCGCCTCCTCCAGCGCGACCGGGAAGTCCAGGAAGTACTGCCGGAACAGGAACACGTTCAGCGCGCTGAACAGGCCGGGCACCACCAGGCCGCGCAGGTCCGAGAGCCAGCCCAGGCTCGACACCACCACGAAGCTCGGCACGAACGTCACCGAGGTCGGCACCATCAGCGTCGCCACCACCGCGTAGAGCACGGCCGAGGAGTGCCGGTAGGGCACCCGGGCCAGCCCGTAGCCCGCCAACGAGCAGAGCAGCAGTTGGCCCGCCGTCTGGAGCACGGCGATCACCGTCGAGTTCAGCAGGCTGCGCGCGAACGGCACCCGGTCGTCCGCGAACACACCCTCCACAGTGGACCACCCGGTGCCGAGGCCGTCCCGGACCAGCAGCGCGAACGGCAGCAGGAACAGCACCGCGGCCACCAGCAGCGCCGCCCAGCGCGCGACGGCGGCCAGCCTGCCCGCGGTGGTGCGGGAGTACCCGACGGGGAGCATCAGTCCGCCTTCCGGAACACCCGGCCGGACAGCAGGGTGGCGAGCGCGATCACCAGCGCGAGGACGACCGCGCCCGCGCTGCCGCGACCCAGGTCCTGCCCGCCGGAGCCGAGCGAGGTGTAGTACAGGTAGACCAGCGGCGGCCGGGCGAACGGCGGGTAGCCGCGCGAGTCGCCGAGGATGTTGTAGAACTCGTCGAACGCCTGGTAGGCGTTGATCAGGTTCAGCGTCAGCACGGCCACCAGCGCGCCGCGCAACCCGGGCAGCGTCACGTGCCGGAAGGTCTGCCACCCGGGCGACGCGCCGTCGGTCCACGCCGCCTCGTACAGGTGCGCCGGAATCCGTTGCAGCGCCGCGAGGAACAGGATCAGGTAGAAGCCCAGTTGCAGCCACAGCCGGGCGGTCACCAGCACGACCCAGTACAGCGGCGGGTGCACGGTGCCGATCCACGCCTGGGGTTCCCCTCCGAACCAGCCGAGCACGGTGTTCGCCACTCCGCTGTCCAGGCCGGAGAACAACGACATCCGCCACACCAGCGCGGCGACCACGTAGGAGCAGGCGAACGGCAGGAAGAACACCGACCGGAAGAACGCCCGCGCCACCGGGACCCGGTCCACCAGCAGGGCCAGCACCAGCGCGAGCACCACCGTGGTGGGGATGATCGCCGCGGCGAACACGGTGAACGTGCCGATGCTGTCCAGGAACGCCCGGTCGGTCAGCACGTCCGCGTAGTTGGCGAACCCGACGAACTCGGTCGGCGTCACGGTGTTGCGCGCGTCGAACAGGCTCAGGTAGGCGCTCCAGCCGATCGGCACGTAGGTGAAGACCAGCAGGCCCGCCGCGAACGGGCCGACGAACAGCCAGAACGCGAGCGCGGCGCGCCGGCGGCTCACCGATCCAGCCGCGCGATCTCGTCCCGCGCCACGTCCAGCGCCGCGCGGAGCTCGCCCGCGGGTTGCGCGCCCTCGCGGGCGATCCGGGACACCGCGTCGGACAGCGCCGTGTTGGCGCGCGCCGACCACCGGGCCGGGCTCGCGATGCGACCGCCGGCGGTGACGAAGCCGACGATCTCCTTGCCCGGACCGGAGCGCAGCGGCTCGGCCTTGGCCGCCAGGCTCTCCCGGGCGGGCAGGTGCGAGCCGAACGCGGTGGCGAACTCGGTCTGGTAGTCGGTCTTCTCGACCCACAGCCACTTCACGTACGCCTTGGCCGCCTCCACGTCGGCGCTGCGCGCGTTCACCATCGCGCTGAACGCGCCGACCGGCACCGAGTCCGCGCCGTTCGCGTCCAGCCGCGGGAACGCCAGCACGCCGACGTCCGCGCCGTGGGCCGCGGTGATCTTCGGCAGGTTCCACAACCCGGTCCACTGCATGGCGACCAGCCCGTCCACGAACGCGCCGGGGTCGGCCCAGTCGGTCGGCGCGCCGAGCAGCAGCCCGCCGCCCTGGTGCAGGTCGCGCAGCCTGCCGAACACGGTCGCGGCGCGCGGGTCGTCGAAACCGGGTGCTTTGCCGTCCTGGGACAGGAAGTCCAACCCGGCGGCCCACAGCAGCGGGCCGGTGAGCACCGCGACGCCGCCGTCGTTGCCGGCGAACAGGCCGCGGACGCCGCCCGAGGTGAGCCGCTTCGCCGCGTCGACCAGCTCGTCCACGGACTTCGGCGGCGTGACGCCCGCCTTCGCGAGCAGGCTCGGCCGGTAGAACAGCACCTGGGTGTCGATGGCCTGCGGCACCCCGTAGAGCCTGCCGTCGACGGTCTGCGCGTCGAGCAGCGTGCGCACGAAGTCGTCGCGGGTGTCGCCGAGCACGTCGTCCAGCGGCACGACCTGCTTCTGCCGCACCCAGTCGACCTTGACCTGCGCCTCGAACACGTCCGGCACCGCGCTGTTCTGCAACGCGGTCAGCACCTTCGAGTCGTAGTCGCCCGGGTTCCACTGCACCTCGACCTCGGCGTTCGGGTACGCGGCGGCGTAGCGGCGCACCGCCTCCTGCACCCCGTCCTCGCCGTACGCGTGGTACCAGTGGCTCAGCGTCCCCTTGGCCGATCCGCCGCGCCCCGTGTCGGACCCGCACGCCGCGAGCCCGAGAAGTCCGGCGACCACGAGGAACGACCGCCGATCCAGTTCCTTGACCATGCCCCACCCCCAGTTCGATCACGGAAAGTATCGATCCGGTGATCGCCTGTCGAGCACTCCCACCCGTCAGGACCCCCTTGCACCTTCCACCACCGCGACCTCGTCCGCATCCCCGCCGCCGGTGGATCACGATTCCTGATCGGTCGCGATCGGAGATTGCGAACGGTGCTCGGGGGTGGGTCGCGCCTAGCATTTCGGGCGTGACCGTCACCATTTCCGCAGCCGAGCTGCACGACCGGCTCGACCACGTCCGACTGCTCGACGTCCGGTGGCGGCTGGGCGTCCCGGACGGCCGTCCCGCGCACGCCGAGGGCCACGTCCCGGGCGCGGTCTACGTGGACCTGGAGTCGACCCTGGCCGCGCACCCCGGTCCGGGCGACGGCCGGCACCCGCTGCCCGACCGCGCCGCGTTGCAGGAGGCGGTCCGGTCCTGGGGCGTCCACGACGGCGACGTGGTCGTGGCGTACGACGACATCGGCAACCTGTCCGCCGCGCGCGCCTGGTGGCTGCTGCGCGACGCGGGCGTGGACGTGCGGCTGCTCGACGGCGGGCTGGCCGCGTGGGTCGCGGCGGGGTACCCGCTGGAAACCGGCGCGGTGACGCCCGAGCCGGGCACGGCGACGCTCACCGGCGGCGGGCTGAAGGCCATCGACATCGACCAGGCGGCGGCGTGGCCGGGGGTGCTGCTCGACGCGCGGGCGGGCGAGCGGTACCGGGGCGAGGTCGAGCCGGTGGACCCCAGGGCGGGCCACATCCCCGGCGCGGTCAGCGCGCCCACGGGCGACAACCTCGGCGCGGACGGCGCGTTCCTCGCCCCCGAGGCGCTGCGCGAGCGGTTCGCCGCGCTGGGCGTGCGGGCGGGCGAGGCGGTCGCGGTGTACTGCGGGTCGGGCGTCACGGCCGCGCACACCGTGGCGGCGCTGCGGATCGCGGGCATCGACGCGGCCCTCTACCCCGGCTCGTGGTCCCAGTGGTCGAGCGACCCGGACCGCCCGGTCGCGACGGGGTCCCGGTGAGCCTCACCGCGCTCACCGCCGGCCTCGCGGCCTGGTCGACCGATCCCGACGAGCTGGCCAGGGTGTCGGTCGACCGCTCGGGCGCGGTGCCCGACGGGGTGCCGGACCTGGTGGTGTTCGCCAAGAACGTCGAGGACGTGCGGCGCACGGTGGCCCACGCCGCGCGGCACGGGGTGCCGGTCGTGCCCCGGGGCGCGGGTTCCGGTGTCGCGGGCGGCGCGCTCGCAGGCGCCGGGTCGATCGTGCTGGACCTGTCCGGGCTCGACCGGATCGTGGAACTGCTGCCGGACGAGGCGATCGCGGTCGTGGAGCCCGGCGTGATCACCGCCGACCTGGACGCCGCCGCGACCGCGCACGGGCTGCGGTACGCGCCCGACCCGGCCAGCGCCGCGTTCTCCACCATCGGCGGCAACATCGCCACCAACGCGGGCGGGCTGCGCTGCGTGAAGTACGGGGTGACCCGGGACGCGGTGCTCGCCGTCGACGCGGTGCTGGGCGACGGAACCCTGGTCCGCACCGGGCGGCGCACCATCAAGGGCGTCACCGGCTACGACCTCACCGGCCTGCTGGTCGGCTCCGAGGGCACCCTCGGGGTGATCGTCGGCGCGACCGTGCGCCTGTCGCCGCTGCCGACCTCGACCGCCACCGCCGCCGCGTTCTTCGCCACCGCGCGGGACGCCGTCGCGGCCGTCACCGCGGTGCAGCGCCGCGGGTTGCGGCCGTCCACCGCCGAACTGCTCGACCAGGCCACGCTGGTGGCGATCGACCAGGCCCGGGGCACCGACCTGCACACCCGCGGCGAGGTGTTCCTGCTGGTGCAGACCGACGGGTACGGCGCGGAGGCCGAGATGGCCGAGGTCGACCGGGTCGTGCGTCCGCTCGCCACCGCGTTCGAGACCACGACCGACCCGGAGGTCGCGGACCGCCTGGTCGCGACCCGCCGCGCCGCGCTGCCCGCGATCGAGCGGCACGGGCGGGTGCTGATCGAGGACATCGCCGTGCCGCGGTCGCGCCTGGCCGAGTCGATCACCGAGATCGGCGCGATCGCGGACCGCACCGGGGTGCGGATCTTCGTCTTCGCGCACGCGGGCGACGGCAACCTGCACCCCATCGTCGCCGCCGACAGCGCGCCGCCCGAGCAGGTCGACCGCGCGGTCGCGGCGATCTTCGAGCACGCCCTCGCCGTCGGCGGCACGCTCACCGGCGAGCACGGCGTCGGTGTGCTGAAACGGCCCTGGCTCGCCGCCGAACTGGGTGAGCCGCTGCTCGACCTGCACCGCCGGGTCAAAGCGGTGTTCGACCCCGCCGGGGTGCTCAATCCCGGCAAAGCCGTCCGATGACCGACACCCGGCGCACCTCCACCGAACCCGGAGCCCCCGCATGACCACCTCCTACGACAACCCGCCCCACCTCGCCCCCCGCGGCACGGTCGTGGTGCTGCCCGGACGCGGCGAGGACGCCGCCGTCTACGAGCGCCTCGGCCTGCGGCTGGCCTTCGACGCCTACCGCGTCCGGGTGCTGGACGACCCGACCCGGGACCCGGAGGCGGCCACCGCGGCCGTCCGGGACCTGCTCACCGAGGACGCGCCCGGGCCGCACGTGCTCCTGGGTTCCGACACCGGCGCGCTGTTCGCGGCGCTGCTCGTCGCCGAGCGGACCGTGCCGGCGGCCGGGCTGGTGCTCGCCGGGTTGCCGGCCGGGTCCGCGCCCGCGGACGCACCCGACTGGGAGGCGGAGTTGGAGGCGCGCACGACGTGCCCCACGCACCGCAACCGGCTGGCCGAGGACCCGGAGTTCCGGCGCGGCGCGCTGTGGACCGCGCCGCCGGAGGGCTGGGCCGACCGCGCGACCCCGTCGCTCGTCGACGTCCCGGTGCTCGGCGTGCACGGCGCGGACGACGTGGTGTCCACAGTGGACGACGCGCGGAACTGGTTCGCCCGGCTGCCGCACGGTGAGCTGGTCAGCCTCGCGGGCACCGCGCACGACGCGCTGAACAACCAGACCCACCGCACCGCCGCCGCGCTCGTCGTCCGCTTCCTGGAACGACTGCGGCTCGGCGCGGACCTGCCGGCCGTCGAACGGGTGGAGGTGTCGTGACCCGCTACGTGGTGATCGGCGCGGGCGCGGTCGGCGCCACCACCGCCGCGCAGCTGCACCTGGCCGGCCGCGAGGTCGTGCTGGCGGCTCGGGGCGCGCACCTGGAGGCGTTGCGCGCCAACGGGTTGCGCTACATCCGGCCGGACGGCGTGACGACCGTGCGACTGCCCGTGGTCGGCGAGCCGGGCGAGTTGGGGCTCAAGCCGGACGACCTGCTCGTGCTGGCGACGAAAACCCAGGACGCGGACGCGGCGCTCGCGGCGTGGGCGTGGCAACCGGTCGGCGGCGGGGTGGCGGCGGGCGAGCTGCCCGTGCTGACGGTGCAGAACGGGCTCGACGCCGAGCGCAGCGCGTTGCGGCGCTTCGGCACCGTGTTCGGCGCGGTGTCGTGGTCGCCGTCGAGCCACGTGGCGGCGGGCGAGGTCGTGTCACCGGCCGCGCCGATCGCGGGCGTGTTCTGGATCGGCCGCTACCCGACCGGCGGCCACCCGGCGCTGGCGGACCTCGCGGCCGATTTCGCCGACGCCGACCTGCTGACCGAGATCGTGCCGGACGTCGTGCCGTTCAAGGCGGGCAAGCTGGTGTCGATCCTGCCCAACGCGCTGGACGCGCTGTTCCCGGCGAGCCCGCTGCGCGACCGGGCGGCCGAACTGCTGCGGCGGGAGGCCCGGGAGGTGTTCGCGGCGGCCGGGATCCGGGTCGCGGACCTGGTCGGGGAAACCGCGCGGGACCTGTCGGGTTTCGCGTCGCGGCCGATCCCCGGTCACGAGCGCGGCGGCGGGTCGACGTGGCAGAGCCTGGTGCGCGGCGCGACGGTCGAGTCGGAGTTCCTCAACGGGGAGATCGTCCTGCTGGCCCGGTTGCACGGACGTGAAGCGCCCGCGAACGCGGCCGTGCTCGCCCGGATCGCCCGTGCCGCGGCGGTCGGCGAACCCGCCAGGTCGCTCACCGACGACGACCTCCGCGCGACGCTGCCGGAACTGGAGGGGTAGGCCCGGGGGCTTCGCGGCTGGTTGGCAAGAGCGGTGACGTCGCGTTCTCACATGCCGGTCAGGCATCTCGAAACCGGGGCCGATCGGCTCTAATCGGGGCATGACCAACTCGCTCGACCTCGAACACTTGCGCACGCTGGTCGCGATCGCCGAGTGCGGCGGGTTCGGCAAGGCCGCGGCGGTGCGCCACATCAGCCAGCCGGCGCTGAGCCAGCACGTCCGGCTGCTCGAACGCGGGCTCAAGCGCAAGCTGTTCGAGCGGGACGGGCGCAACATGCGCTTCACCCACGAGGGCGAGCGGGTCCTGGCCGAGGCGCGGCGGATCATCGAGGTGCACGACTCGTCGTTGCGCAGGCTGGAGGCGAAACCGAGCCGCACCATCGTGGTCGGCTCGACCGAGCACAGCGCGGGCCAGATCCTGCCCGAGTTGATCAGGGCGTTGCAGTCGGCGTTCCCGGACTGCACCACGAGGTTCGAGATCGGCCGGTCCACCCAGCTCGCCGAGGCCGTCGGCAAGGGCGTGGTGGACTTCGCGTTCGTGCTCGACCCCAGCGGCCAGGGTCCCGGTCACCTGGTCGGCCGCCTGCCGCTGGTCTGGTACACCGCGCGCGGCTGGACGCAGCCCACGCCGGGCGAGACCTGGCCGCTGATCGCGTTCGAGGAGCCGTGCGGCCTGCGCGAGCGCGCGCTCTCGATCCTCGCCGACGAGGGCAGGCACGTGGACGTGGCCGCGCAGTCGACCACCCTGGAGGGTGTGCTCGCGGGCGTCCGCGCGGGGTTGGGCGTGGCGCTGCTGCCCAGCGCGGGCGGCCGCCCGTCCGGGCTGAACGTGTGCGGCGACCTGCCCGACGCGGGCACCACGCACCTGCGCATGGTCGCCCGCCGCGGGCTGGACGCGGACGTGGAGCGGACCGCGCTCGCCGCCGGCGTCGAGTTCTTCGCCCAACGCCCGCACCTCCAACTCGTGCCGGCCACCGGCAACGCCGCGCAGGGCGCGTGACCACTCCCGCGCCGCCGTTCGTCGTGGCCGACGGGGAAAGGCGCGTCGGCCACGGCCGCCCACCGCGAAGGCGACGCGCCCGCACCACGCCGACCAGGGCGACTGAGCCTCGACCACGGCCCGGCCGCACCGCACCGCGAAGGTGGCCGGAGGCGCGTCGGCACCCGGACCCGTTCCGACCGCCACGACCCGCCCCCGCCGCGGGAGTCCATAACGCGGCGCTATCGGAACCCATCGCGCTCTTGTCTTGGACGGCCGCGTCGGCGCGGACCTACGTTCGAGCCGTGACCAGCGCACCCGCCTTCGACCAGCAGATCCCCGAGACCGCCTCGTCCAGGGTCGAGTTCATCAGCCTGTCGCACCTGAACCCGTCGACGGAGCTGAACCCGATTCCCACCCGGGGCATCGACCTCGCGTACTTCCGCACCTACGTCCGCTCCCTCGAGGAAGGCGGGTACGACTACACGCTGCTCCCCTACGGCGCCAACTCCGCCGATTCGTTCGTGGTCGCCTCCGCGGTCGGCCAGCTCACCGAGCGGATCCGGCCGATCGTCGCGTTGCGGCCCAACACCACCTTCCCCCTGGTCGGCGCGCAGAAGCTGGCCACCCTCGACCAGCTGACCGAGGGCCGCGCGGTCGTCCACCTGATCTCCGGCGGCAGTGACGCCGAGCAGGCCCGGCAGGGCGACTACCTGCCCAAGGACCGCCGCTACGCCCGCACGTCCGAGTACATCGACCTGCTCCGCCGGGCCTGGACCGAGCCCGCGCCGTTCAGCCACGAGGGCGAGTTCTACAGGTTCGACGACTTCGGCCCCGGCTTCGCGCCCTACGACTCGCCGATCCCGATCTCCATCGGCGGCCAGTCCGACGAGGCTTTCCAGGTGGGTGGCGAGAAGGCGGACATCTTCAGCTTCTGGGGCGAGCCGCTGGACGACCTGCGCGCCGAGATCGAGCGGGTGCACGGGATCGCGCGGGCCGCCGGTCGCACGACGCCGCCCCGGATCTGGGTGACGTTCCGGCCGATCGTGGCGAAAACCGACGAGTTGGCCTGGCAGAAGGCGCACGAGTACGTCGCCAAGATCGCGGACACGTTCGCCAAGGCGTCGTACGGCAAGCAGCGGTTCCTCCAGGGCGCGCCGCAGAACGTCGGCTCGCAGCGCGCGCTGTCGTTCGCGCGGAAGTCCGAGCTGTACGACCGGGCGCTGTGGACCCGCACCGCCGCCGTCACCAACGCGGGCGGCGCGTCGACCGCGCTCGTCGGCTCGCCGGAGACGGTGGCCGCCGCGATCCTGGACTACGTCGACCGCGGCGCGGACCTCGTCAGCATCCGGGGTTACGACACGCTCGCCGACGCCGTCGACTACGGCCGGCACGTGCTTCCCCTGGTGCGCCAGGAGATCGCGCACCGCGAGGCGACCGGTCGGCGCGGCACGCTCCAGGCCGAGCACCTCGGCAACTACGGCGAGGAGTACCGGCGGCACGCGACGGCGGGTCGGGCGTGACGAACACCGACGTGCGCCTGCCCGTGCCGGACCTCACCGACGACGCGCTGGCCGCGGTCGCCGCCGAGATCGCCGAGACCGCGGCCGAGTACGACCGCACCGCCGGCGTCCCGGTGCGGGGCCTCGCGGTCGCCCACCGCGCCGGGTTGCTCACCGCCACCGTCGCCCGGCGGCACGGCGGCGCGGAAACGGGTCCGCGCGACACCGCCCGCATCCTCGCCGCGCTCGGCGAGGGCGACCCGTCGGTCGCGTTGATCGCGGCGAACACCCTGATGGCGCACGCCTCCCAGGCCGCGAACCCGCACTGGCCGGCCGCGTTCCACGACGACCTGCTGGCCCGCTCGGCGGTCGGACCCGCGCCGGTCAACGCGATCCGCGCCGAACCCGACCTGGGCGCGCCCGCGCGCGGCGGCCTGCCGAAGACGACGGCGCGGCGCACCGCGTCGGGCTGGGTGCTCGACGGCCACAAGGCCTACGCGACCGGCGGCACGGCCCTGGCCTACCACGTGGTGTGGGCGGTCGCGGACGAGCCGGACGGCGATCCCGCCGCGCCGCGCGTCGGCCACGTGCTGGTGCCGGGCGACCGGCCGGGCATCACGTGGCACGACACGTGGGACCACCTCGGGTTGCGCGCGTCGAACACCCACGACGTGACCTACGAGGGCGTGGAACTCCCGCCGGAGGCGTTCGTGGAGATCCCGCGCGGCGCCGACGGCGTGTACCGCGACCCGGCGGCCACCGCCGGACCGGGCAGCCTCGGCCACGTGGCGCTCTACGTCGGCGTGGCCCGCGCGGCCCGGCGCGCGTTCGCCGACTTCGCCCACTCCCGGGTGCCCGCCGCGCTCGGCAGGCCCATCGCGACGACCGAGCGGATCCAGTCGGTCGCGGGCGAGGTCGACCTGTGGATCGCGCAGGCGGAAACCTTGCTGCACGGCGCTTTGCTGCGCCTGGAGGCGGGCGAGGAGTCCGTGCTGCCGCAGCTGTCGGTGATCAAGGTCGCGATCGCCCGCTCGGTGGTCACCGCCGTGCAGACCGCCGTCGCCGCCCTGGGCAACCCCGCGCTGTCCCGCCACCACCCGCTGGAGCGCCACCTGCGCAACGTGCTGTGCGTCCGCGTCCACCCGCCGCAGGAGGACACCGCCCTGCTCGCCGCCGGCCGCCGGGTGCTCGGCGGCTGACCCGTGACCCCGTTGTGGCGCAAGGACATCCGGCCGTGGCGGGACCGGGTGTCCGGCGTCTAGCGTGGTTCCAGCGGCGGCGGGTCGTAGGCGCGGACCGGGGGCAGCGGGCCGTCGTACCGGGTCACCGACACCAGCACGTGCGCGCCGCTCGTCGCCTGGGTCAGCGTCGAGGTGCCCACGTCGCGGGTGAGCACGTTGACGTTGCCGTTGACGCAGTCGGCGATCTCCGGCGCGCTCGGGTCGAACCACGCGCCGGTGTGCATCGACGCCACGCCCGGCAGCAGCGCGTCGGTGACGACCACGCCCGCGAGCAGGCTCCCCTGCGCGCTGCGCACCAGCACGACGTCGCCGTCGGCCACCCCGCGCGCGGCGGCGTCGGTCGGGTGCAGGCGCACCGGTTCGCGGCCGGCCACCTTGGTCGAGCGGCTGGCCGCGCCCATGTCCAGCTGGCTGTGCAACCGGTGCGTCGGCTGGTTGCACAGCAGGTGCAGGTCGAACTCCGCGGCCTGCGGCGAACCCCACCACTGCGTCGGCTCGCGCCACTGCGCGTGCCCCGCCACGTCCGGCAGCCCGAAACCGGCCAGCGTCGGCGAGAACAGCTCGACCCGACCGCTCGGCGTGTCCAGCGGGTGCCCGACCGGATCGGCCCGGAACGCGGCGAACACCGTGTCCCGGTAGGGAATCCCGGGCAGGTCGACGCCACCGTCGCGCCAGAACTCGGCGAACGGCGGCGCGGGCGGTGACGAGGGCGCGGCGCGCCACGTCTCGTAGATCCGCTCCAGCCACCGCCGCGAGTCCAGGCCCTCGGCGAAGTCCACGCCCAGCCGCCGCGCCAACCCCGAGTAGATCCACAGCTCCTCGCGCGCCTCGCCGTGCGGCGGCACGACCCGGGGCATGGCCCGCAACCGGCTGTCACCCGCGCCCGCCGCCACGTCCTCGCGCTCGAGCGTGCTCGCGACCGGCAGCACCACGTCGGCGTGCCGGGCGGTCGGCGTCCAGTGCGTCTCGTGCACCACGAACGTGTCCAGCCGGGCCAACCCCCGCCGCAGCCGGCGCAGGTCCTGGTGGTGGTGGAACGGGTTGCCGCCCGCCCAGTAGGCGAGCCGGGTGTCCGGGAACCGCAGTCGACCGCCGTCGTAGGGGATCTCCTCGCCGGGACGCAGCAGCAGGTCGGTGATCCGGGCGCACGGGATGAAGTCCGGCACCGGGTTGCGGCCCTGCGGGAACGTCGGCAGCGGCGGGCCGGCGACACCCACGCCGTAGTCGCCCATCGAGCCGAAGCCGTGCGCGAAACCGCCGCCGGGCAGGCCGAGCTGACCGAGGAACGCGGCCAGCGTGAGCCCCGCGAAGATCGCCTGCTCACCGCGTTCGCCGCGCTGCAACGCGTAGACGACGTTCACCAGCGTGCGCCCCGCCGCCATCCGGTGCGCCAGGTCCCGGATCACCTCGGCCGGCACCAGGCTGAGCCGCGCGGCCCACTCGGGGGTTTTGGGCACCCCGTCCGCCTCGCCCAGCACGTACCGGCGCACCTCGTCCGCGCCCACCGCGTGGGCGGCCAGGAACGCCTCGTCGGCCAGCCCGTCCACCACCAGCACGTGGATCAGCGCGAGCATCACGGCGGTGTCGGTCGCGGGCATGACGCCCACCCACTCGGCGCCCAGGTCGGCGAACGCGTCGTCGCGCTGCGCGGACAGCGTCACCACCCGCGTCGTGCGGCCCACCTCGCGGGCGAGTTCGGACCCGACGTGCCGGGCGTGCCCACCGGGCACCACCCACGTGTTGGACCGCCGCACGCCGCCGAAGCTGACGAGCAGGTCGGTGTGCTCGGCGATGTCGGTCCAGGAGGCGGGTTTGCTCCGCAGGTCGAGCGCGGCGCGCGGCCCGATCAGGTGCGGCAGCAGCACCGTGCTCGCGCCGCGGCTGTAGTCGTTGACCGAGCGGGTGTACCCGCCGATCGCGTTGAGGAACCGGTGCAGCTGGCCCTGCGCGTGGTGCAGCCGGCCCGCGCTGCCCCAGCCGTAGGAGCCGCCGAAGATCGCCGCGTTGCCGAACTCGGACCGCACCCGGTCGAGCTCGCCGGCGAGCAGGTCGAGCGCGGTGTCCCAGTCGACCTCCACGTAGGCCTCGTCCGGGTCGCCGCGCCGGGTGTCCGGACCGGGGCCGCGGTCGAGCCACCCGCGACGCACGCTCGGTTTCGCGACCCGCGAGCGGTGCCGGTGGGCGTCGACCACGTTGCCGATCGCGGGCGAGGCGTCCGGGTCGTCCGCGTGCGGCCGCGCCGCCACGACCTCCCGGCCGTCGGCGGACACGTCCACCAGGTAGGTACCCCAGTGCGCACTCGTCTCCCGGCTCACCACACCGATGCTAGCCACGGGCCCGCCCGGGCGGCGGTCCGCGTCGATAAGACTCCTCGATGGGATTCGATCCCCATTTCGTCTTGGACCCCGATGTCGGCCCGCTCCTAGGTTCGTGGCGAGCCCGTCCCGGTGGCTCGCACCCGTCCCGAGGAGAAAGCCCGTGAAGACCTCCCGCGCGGCACGCCGCGTCCGCCCGCCCGGCCGCACCCTGCGGATGATCGTCGGCCTCGCCACCGTCGTCGGCCTCGCCGCGTGCGGACCCGGGGTCGCGGCGCAGCAGGGAGGTTCCGCCGAGCCGAAGTCGGGCGGCGCCGTCACGTTCCTCATCGACTCGCTCGGCGACACGTGGATTCCCAACAACAGCGCCATTTCCAGCTTCCAGGGCCACATCTGGGGCCACGTCACCGACAAGCTCGTCTACGTGGACGACAAGGGCGAGGTCAGCCCGTGGGTCGCGGAGAGCTGGGAGCAGAACACCGACGCCACGGTGTTCACCCTGCACCTGCGCAAGGGCGTCACGTTCTCGGACAAGACGCCCGTCGACGCCGCCGCCGTGGTGGCCAACCTGGACATCTGGTCCAAGGGCGACCCGGCGCGGGGCATCAACCCGATCGGCCTGTTCCCGAAGACCTACGACCACGCCGAGGCGGTCGACCCGGCCACGGTGAAGGTGACGTTCAAGGCGCCGACGCTGGGCTTCGTCCCGACGTTGGGCTACCACGGCTCGATCCTGATCTCGCCGAAGACGATCGCGCTGCCCGCGGCACAGCAGGCCGACCTCGCCAACGACATCGGCAGCGGCCCGTTCGTGGTGTCGTCGTGGAAGCAGGGCGACAGCGTCGTGCTCAAGAAGCGCGACGACTACAACTGGGCGCCCGCGGCGCTGAAGCACCAGGGTCCGGCGCGGTTGGACACCATCACCTACAAGCAGGTCGCCCAGCCGTCGCTGCGCACCTCCGCGGTCCGGTCCGGGCAGGCCGACGTGGCCTACAACCCGTCGCCGCAGGAGCTCCAGTCGTTCAAGGACCAGGGTTTCACCACCGCGACGCCGCGCTACCTCGGCTTCGTCAACGGGTACGCGCTGAACACGAAGGTCGCGCCGTACGACGACGTGAAGGTGCGGCAGGCGCTCCAGCACGGCATCGACCGCAAGGAGATCATCTCCACCGTCTACACCCCGGACTGGCTGCCCGCGCAGTCGTTGTTCCAGAGCAACGTTCCCGGCTCCACCGACCGCAGCGCGGACTTCGCCTACGACGCCGACAAGGCGAACAAGCTGCTCGACGAGGCGGGCTGGGCCAAGGGCGCCGACGGCGTGCGGGCCAAGGGCGGCAAGCAGTTGACGCTGACCCTGTACGCGAACCCGTACCTCGCGACGTCCAAGTCGGTGGACGAACTGGTCGCGCAGCAGCTCGGGAAGATCGGGTTCAAGGTCGACATCCAGGCGTTCGACGTGGTGACCTTCGGCGAGCGGGTCAAGGTCAACAGCCCGAGCGTGGTCGCCTACGAGGTCACCCGGAGCTTCATCGACGCGGGCACGGTGGCGGGCGTGCTCACCGACGCCAACAAGGGCGAGAACTGGTTCGGGCTCGGCCAGAGCGACCAGAAGCTGGTGGACCTGGCGGGCCGGGTGGCCAAGGCGGCGAGCGTGGACGAGCGCAAGCCCGTGCTGGACGAGTTGCAGGGTTACGTCCTCCAGCAGGGCTACTTCGTCCCGCTGACCCAGATCGTGCAGCGCGTCTACCTCCAGTCGCCCAAGCTGCACGACGTCACCTACAACGGCCTGGCGTACGCGAACTACTACACCGCCTGGCTCGGCTGACGGCCGCGGCATGAACCGGGACTACGCGAAGTACGCGCTGCGGCGCGTCCTCCAGGCGCTCGTCGTGATCCTGCTGGCGTACGTGTTCACGTTCGTGGTGATCAGCGTGCTGCCCGGCGACCCCGTGACCACCACGCTGCGCAACCCGTCCAACGGGTTCACCGAGGAGGAGATCAACCGGATCGTGTCCTACTACGGGCTCGACCGACCGGTGTACGAGCAGCTCTGGGAATCGCTGTCCCGGTTCGTGACGGGCGACCTCGGCGTCTCGCTGAGGTCCGGCCTCCCGGTGTCCCGCATGATCGGCGAGGTGCTGGGGTCGACGGTGCTGCTCGCGACGTCGGCACTGGCGGTGGCGCTGCTGCTGGCGTTCGGCGTCGGGTTCGGCGTGCGGCACCTGCCGCGCAACCGCGGTCAGGGCGTGCTGCGGGCGTTCCCGTCGCTGTTCCTGTCGCTGCCGAACTTCGTGATCGGCCTGGCGCTGATCAACGTCTTCGCCTTCCAGGTGGGACTGTTCCAGGTGATCGACGCGGAGGGCGGCGCGGCGACGTTCTTCGCCGCCGTCGCGCTGGGCATCCCGGTGTCCGCGCAG
Source organism: Actinosynnema sp. NPDC020468 (assembly GCF_040642015.1). NCBI lineage: Bacteria > Bacillati > Actinomycetota > Actinomycetes > Pseudonocardiales > Pseudonocardiaceae > Actinosynnema > Actinosynnema sp. NPDC020468. The sequence continues at coordinate 134,577 of NZ_JBFAEO010000009.1, read as the reverse complement.
GTCGCCGAGGTGCTGGTGGCCAACCTCGACCACGAGGGCAGCCAGGAGTACGCCTCCGTCGCGCTCTCCCGGGGGCTCGGCCGCACCCGGTTGTTCCTGCGGCACCTGCTCAAGCCCTCCGCGCTGCCGGTCGTCACGGTGATCGCGCTGACCGTCGGGGAACTGCTCGGCGGCGCGGTGATCACCGAGCAGATCTTCGGGCGCACCGGCATCGGCAGCCTCGTGGAGCGGTCCGTGACGACGCAGGACCTCCCGGTGCTGCAAGCGGTCGTGACGCTGGCCGCGGTCGTGTTCGTCCTGGTGAACCTGCTCGCCGACCTGGTGTACCCGCTGCTGGACCCCCGGGTCCGGCTCGGTGACGGCAGGCCGCGCGAGCGGGCGGAGGTGACGACGTGAGCGTGTCCGCCATCGTGTCCACCCGTCCTCTCGCCCGCCGCCGGCGGGTCGCGCTGCCGCCGACGGTCGTCGTGTCGTTCGCCGTGGTGACGGTCGTGGTGGCGTGGTCGCTGTTCCCCGGGTTGTTCTCCGGTCAGGATCCGGCCGCCGGCGTGCCGACCGACAAGTTCCTCCCGCCGGGCGCCGCGCACTGGTTCGGCACCGACCACCTGGGTCGCGACGTGTTCGCCCGGGTCGTGCACGGCGCCGCGTCGTCGGTGACGAGCGCGCTGATCGCGGTGGGCATCGGGGTGGTGGTCGGCGGCCTGGCCGGGTTGCTCGCCGGGTTCATCGGCCGCTGGGTCGACGTCGTGCTGGCCAGGCTGGTCGACGTGCTGCTGGCGATCCCGTCGTTCCTGCTCGCGGTGGTGGTGGTCAGCGCGCTCGGGTTCGAGACGGTGAACGCCGCCATCGCCACCGGTGTCTCGGCGGTGGGCGTGTTCGCCCGGGTCATGCGGTCGGAGGTGCTCAAGATCCGCCGCGCGGTGTTCGTGGAGGCCTCGTACCTCCAGGGCGGGTCGCGGTGGCACATCCTGCTGCGGCACGTGCTGCCCAACGCCTCCAAGTCGGTGCTGACGCTCGCGGTGCTCCAGTTCGGGCTGTCGATCCTGCTGATCGCGGGCCTGGCGTTCCTCGGGTACGGCGACCCGCCGCCGGCGTCGGACTGGGGCCTGCTCATCGCGGTGGGCAAGGACTACCCGTTGGCGCCGTGGCTGATCTACGCGCCCGCGCTCGTCACGATCACGACCGTCCTCTCGGTGAACAGGATCAGCCGATGGCTACGCAAGACCGACTGACGCTCGACCGCGTCGGCACGCCCACCCCGGCGGCGCTGCTGCGGGTGGCGGGACTGTCCGTCGCCTACGGGGACCACCAGGTCGTCACCGACGTGGGCTTCGAGTTGCCGCGCGGCGGGAGCCTGGCGCTGATCGGCGAGTCCGGCTCGGGCAAGTCGACCATCGCCCGGTCCGTACTGCGGCTGCTGCCCGCCGGCGGGCGGGCCAGGGGCGTGGTCGAGTTCGACGGTCAGGACGTGCTGTCGCTGCCCGAGCGCCGGTTCCGGTCGTTGCGCGGCCGGCGCATCGGGTTCGTGCCGCAGGACCCGGGCAACGCGCTCAACCCGGTGCGCACGGTGGGCTCGCAGGCGAAGGAGGCCGCGGCGCTGCTCGAGGAGTCGCCCGCCGGCCGCCGCGACCTGGTCCTGGACACCTTCGCCCAGGTCGGGTTGGACGACCCGCGGCGGGTTTACGACTCGTACCCGCACCAGCTCTCCGGCGGGATGCTCCAGCGGGTGCTGATCGGGTTGACCGTGCTGCCGCGGCCGGCGCTGATCGTCGCGGACGAGCCGACCTCGGCGCTCGACGTCACCATCCAGAAGCGGATCCTGGACCTGCTGTCGCGGTTGCGGCAGGACCTCGACATCAGCCTGCTGCTGATCACCCACGACCTGGCCATCGCCGCCGAGCGCGCGGACTCCCTGGTGGTGCTCAAGGACGGCGTGGTGCAGGAGGCGGGTGACACCGCGACGGTGTTCGCCACGCCCGCGTCGGACTACGCCCGGCGGCTGCACGCCGACGTGCCGGCGCTCAACCCGGACCGGTTCGCGCACCTGCGCGACGCCGACCGCCCCGACGGGCCGCCCCGGATCGAGGTGTCCGGGGTGACCAAGACGTTCCTGGTCGACGGCCGGCCGCTGACCGCCGTGGACGACGTGTCGTTCAGCGTGCCGACCGGTGCCACGCACGCGCTGGTCGGCGAGTCCGGCTCGGGCAAAACCACCACCATCCGGCTGCTGCTCGGCCTGGAGGATCCCGACCGCGGCCGCATCGAGGTCGCGGGCGAGGAGGTGACCGGGCGGTCGCACGCCTCGCTCCGGGCCGTTCGCCGGCACCTGCAACTGGTCTACCAGAACCCGTTCACCTCGTTGGATTCACTGTGGACGGTGGGTCGGCTGGTCGGCGAGTCGCTGGACCGGTACCGCGTCGGCACCCGGCGCGAGCGGGCGGAGCGGGTGCGCGAGGCGCTGCGCTCGGTGGGGTTGGGCGAGGACCTGCTGTCCCGCCGGCCGGGCGCGCTCTCCGGCGGTCAGCGGCAGCGGGTCGCGATCGCCCGGTCGCTGGTGCTGCGCCCGGACGTGATCGTGCTGGACGAGCCGACCTCGGCGCTGGACGTGAGCGTGCAGGCGGGCATCGTGGAGGTGCTGCTCTCGCTCCAGGCCGAACTGGGCCTCACCTACGTGTTCGTCTCGCACGACCTGGCCCTGGTGCGCCAGCTCGCGCACACCGTGTCGGTCATGCGCCGCGGGCGGATCGTGGAGAGCGGCCCGGTCGGCGCGGTGTTCGACCATCCGCGGGATCCCTACACCCGCACGCTCGTCGAGTCGGTCCCGGCCGGGGCCGCCGTCGCGGAAGGACGTCCATGACCGCCGATTTCCGCCCGAAGAAGCGGTTCGGGTTCAACACGCGGGTGTCGTTCAGCGACGACCACGGCCCGGAGCGCGGCCTCCGCGACGGCATCGCGCTGTTCGCCGCGGCCGAGGAGCTGGGGTTCGAGTCCGGCTGGGTCTACCAGCGGCACTTCGACCACTACCTCTCCTCGCCGCTGCCGTTCCTGGCCGCCGTCGGGCAGCACACCCGGCGCATCGCGCTCGGCACGGCGGTGCTGCCGATGCGCTACCAGGAGCCGATCCTGCTGGCCGAGGCCGCGGGCACCGCGGACCTGCTGGTGGGCGGACGGTTGGAACTCGCCGTCGCGACCGGCGCCAACGCCGCGTTCGACGCGGTGTTCGGCGGCGTGGACACCGACGCGCGGACCGAGGCCGAGCGCCGGCAGGAGCGGTTCCTCGCGGCGGTCGGCGGCGAGGCGCTGCACGTCGTGGACGGACCGGGTCAGGGCGCGCCGGTCGGCACCGAGCTGAAGGTCACGCCGCACAGCCCCGGACTGCGGTCCCGGGTCCGGCAGGGCGCGGCGAGCCTCGACTCGGCGCTGCGCGCGGCCGAACTCGGCATCGGGCTGATCACCGGTACCGTGCTGCACGACCTGGCCGAGGGCGAGTCGTTCGGCGCCTACCAGGCCCGCCTCATCGAGGCTTACCGCTCGGCGTGGCGGGACAGGCACCACACCGAGCCGCCGGCGGTGGCCGTGGCCGCCTCGATCCTGCCCGCCACGACGTCCGCGCTGGCCGACACCTACGCCGCCTACGACCTCCAGCGCCGGACCGAGGGCATGGCCGCGTCCCGCCCGAAGGGCGCGCTGAGCCCCGTCGTGACGGCCGACCTGCCGGCGGGCACGCGGATCAGCCCGGTGTTCCACGGCACGCCCGACGAGGTGATCGCGTCGGTGCGGGCCGACCCGGGCCTGGCCGCCGCCGACGAGATCGTCCTCTTCCTTCCGCCCGCGTTCGGGGTGCGGGAGAACGTCCGACTGCTCACCGACCTCACCGCGACCGTCGCGCCGGCACTGGGCTAGGGCTCGTCCGACCACGGACCCGTCAACGGGCCCGGCGCGATCGGCTCCCGGGCCAGTGGGCTGGTTTCGGCGGTGTTGTGGTGCAGGCGGAACACGTCGAAGCGGTTGTAGTGGCCGATGATGTCGTGCATCTGCTTGGGCTGGATGCAGCGGGCCAGGTCGATCTCCGCGTAGACGACGCCCTCCTCGTCCACCAGGGGTTCGGTGACCGGGTTGCCGTCCGGGCCGAACACGCCGGACAGGGCGCTGTTCGGGCGGCGCATGCGGGCGGCGGTGGTCTCGTCGCCGGCGGCCGCGATCTCGATCATCTCCTCGGTGATGGTGGAGCAGGCGACGATGGAGAACAGCTTGCCCTCGAACGCGTGCGCGGCGGTGCGGATCGCGATGGCGCCGGCCATGTCGTAGTCGGCCGGCGCGACGGGCAGCGCGATGTAGTTCGCCGCGTGCACCAGTTCCCCTTGCGCCAGCAGGGAGAACCGGGCCAACGTGTTGGTGTTCTCGCCGCACGCCAGCACCCCGAGCGGGCCGATCGGGGTGCGGTGCACCACGACCGTGCTGCCGTCACCGGGCGTCCAGGTCAACTTCTCCGCCCACGTCGGCACGAGCTTGCGGTGCCGACCGATCAGCGTGCCGTCGGGACCGATGGTCAGCACGCTGTTGTACAGCACGCCGAGGCTGTGCCTGCCGCGCTCGTTGACCCCGATGACGACGGTCGTCCCGGTAGCCGCGGCGGCGGCGCGCACCACGTCCACGTGCGGACCCGGCACGTCGATCGACGCCCGGTAGAGCCGTTCGTACAGCGGCGAGCCGTCGACGGGGTTCATGGTCCAGTTCCAGTACGGGTAACCGGCCACGAACACCTCGGGGAACACCACCAACGACGCACCACGCCCGGCCGCCTCGTGGATGATCGACGCCGCCTTGGCCACGGTCGCCGCCGGATCCAGGTACACCGGCGACGCCTGCACGGCGGCGGCGGTGAACCGCGGGAACTCGTCCATGATCCTCCTGACTTCGCACGGCACTCGCACAGCACTTCACACAGCACTTCGCACGGCATTCGGAGCCGGACGGACTCGCCCGGACTTCCAAGGGACACCGGAACCCCGGATCCGCCACCTCCCGGGGCACCGGCGCCGGGCGCACTCGCCGGACGCCACCGGAACCCCGAGCCACCACCTGGGCGAGGGCACCTGGCACGCTGCCCCAAACCAACCCCGGGCACTCCCTCCCGCGCGATGGCGTCCCGGCACACTCCGCCGGCGCACTCCGCCGGCACACTCCCTTGGGCCACCACCGGAACCCCAGGCCGCCCCCGGCGAAGCCGCCGACGCGCTCCCCCGGCCCACTCCTCCCGGAGGAGGCACAACCCGGCACACTCCCTCGGACCACCACCCCTCGGCCGAAGCCGCCAGGCATACTCCCCCGGCCCACTCCCCCGAGCGGGGTGACCCCACACGCTCCGCCGAGCCACCACCGCAACCTCAGGCTCCCGGCCGAAGCCGCCGGGCGTGCTTCCCGGGACCGCCACCGGCACGCCGGGCGTGCCCTCCGGGTGGTGCCGGACGCGTTCCCCAGGCGCGTTCCCCGGGCGCGTTCCCCGGACGCGTTCCCTGGGCGCGTTCCCTGGGCGCGTTCCCCAGGCCGGGCCGCTACCTCCCCGGCGAGCGGCCACGGCGCGCGTGCTCCCCCGGCCTCGACCCGTTCCGGCTCGCGGTGGGTGGTTTCGTACTGCCTGCGGCGTGGATCGCGGGCCAGGGGGCGCCCGGGCCCGTGTAGTCGAGGTCGGCGGCGGCGTGCAGGGTCCACGACGGGTCGTACAGGTGTGCCCGGCCGACTCCGACCAGGTCCGCTCGGCCCGCCAGCAGCACCGAGTTGGCGTCGTCGTAGCCCGAGATGCCGCCCACCGCGATCGTCGGCACGCCGGTCGCGGCACGGATCCGGGCCGCGAACGGGGTTTGGTAGCCGCGGCCGTACGCCGGGCGCTCGTGCGGCACGACCTCGCCGCTGGACACGTCGATCCCGTCCGCGCCGTGCTCGGCGAACGCGGCGGCGATCCGGACCGCGTCCTCCGGCGTGGTGCCACCGGGTGCCCAGTCGACCGCGGACACCCTGACCAGCAACGGTTTCCGCCACACCGCCCGTACCGCGTCCAGCACCGCCAGGGGAAAGCTCAGCCGCCCCTCCAGGTCGCCGCCGAACCGGTCCGCGCGGTGGTTGGTCAGCGGGGACAGGAAGGTGGACAGCAGGAAACCGTGCCCCGCCTGCAACTCCAGCACGTCGAACCCGGCCGCGTCGGCGCGCGAGGCCGCCGCGGCGAACTCCTCGACCAGCACGCCGAGGTCCCGCTCGGTCAACTCCCGCGGCACGGGCAGGCCGGCGTAGGCGAGCGGCGACGGCGCCACCGCGGGCCACCCGTCGGGCAGCGGCCCGCCCAGCGAACCGGTCGAGGGCACCTCCGTGGCGCCCTTGCGGCCGGAGTGGTTGAGCTGCACGCCGATCAGCGCCCCGCTGTGCTCGTGCACGGCGTCCGTGACCCGCCGCCACGCCGCCACGTGCTCGTCCGCGTAGAGGCCCGCGCACGCCCGCGTCACCCGGCCGGTCGCGCTGACCGCCGTCATCCCGGCGAGCACGAGTCCGCTGCCGCCCAACGCCTTCCCGGCCAGGTGCACGAGTTCCGCGGCACCCACCACACCGTCCTCGGCGCGGTAGAGCGCGATCGGCGCGGACACCACCCGGTTGCGCAGCACCGACTCCCCCAGCCGGAACGGCTGGAACAGCGGCGGCGCGTCCTGCCCGCCGAACCACCGGTCGAGCCCGGCGACGTAACCCGGGTCGCGCAGCCGCAGGTTGTCGTAGGTCACCCGGCGGCTGCGGGTGAGCAGGTTGAACGCGAACTGCTCCGGCTCCTGGCCGACCGCGTGCCCGATCGTCTCGAACCACTCGAGGCTCGCCTGCGCGGCCCGCTGGGTGGACTCGACCACCGGACGGCGTTCGGCCTCGTACCGGGCCAGGGCCTGCTCGACCTCGCCCGTCTCCAGCGCGGCGGCCAGCGCCTGCGCGTCCTCCATCGCGAGCTTGGTGCCGGAGCCGATGGAGAAGTGCGCGGTGTGCGCGGCGTCGCCGAGCAGCACCACGTTGCCGTGCCGCCACGTCGCGTTGCGCACGGTGGTGAACCGGACCCACCGGGAGTTGTTGGTGAGCAACCGGTGCCCGTCGAGGAAGTCCTCCAGCAGCGCGGCGCACCGGGCCACGCCCTCCTCGTCGCTGCGCCCCGGCGGCAGATCGCCCGACTCGCGGAACCCGCCGGCGCGCCACGTCTCCTCGGGCAGCTCCACGATGAACGTGCTGCGGCCGGAGTCGAACGGGTACGCGTGCACCTGGACCGGACCGAACCCGGTTTCCCGCACCACGAACGTGAAGGCGTCCAGCGCGCGGTCGGTCGCGAGCCACATGTACCGGCAGCTCCGCTCGTCCAGCGCGGGCCGGAACACCTCGGCGTACGCGGCGCGGACCGCCGAGTTCACCCCGTCCGCGGCCACCACCAGGTCGTACTCGCGGCGCAGCTCGCCGACCTCCGGCGCGGGTGTGGAGAACCGGACGTCGACGCCGAGCCCGGCGCACCGGTCGCGGAGCAGTTGCAGCAGCCGCTTGCGCTCGATCGCGGCGAACCCGTGACCGCCGGAGGTCTGCACCACGCCGCGGTAGTGGATGTCGATGTCGCTCCAGCGCGCGAAACCGGCCTCCATGGCGGCGGCGACCACCGGGTCGGCGTCCGCGATGGCGTCCAGCGTCTCGTCGGAGAACACCACGCCGAAGCCGAACGTGTCGTCGGCAGCGTTGCGCTCCCACACGGTGATCTCCCGCGCCGGGTCGAGCCGCTTGGCCAGCGCGGCGAAGTACAACCCGCCGGGCCCGCCGCCGACCACCGCGACCCTCATCGGTCGACCACCCCCACGAGTCCGGCCACTGTGGACCGCACGTCCTCGGGCCACGGCGTCGCGCCGGGCGCGCCGGGCTCGACGTGGGCGATCACCAGCGCGCCCTCCGCCGCCACGCCCGACTCGCCGCGCACGGTGAACTCGTAGCGCAGCGAGGAGCGCCCGACCCGGGCGATCCACAACCGGGTGCGGACCACCTCGCCGAACCACAGCCGGGCGCGGTAGTCCACCTCGTGCCGCACCCTCGGCGCGTGCCCGAACAGGTGGGCGAGACCGAGGCCGCGCAGGAGTTCCGCCTCGGCGGACTCCACCCAGCGCAGGACCGCGGAGTGGTGCTGGTGACCGGCGGCGTCCGTGTCGTGCCACTCGACGCGGCGCTCGATCGTCACCTCCGGACGGGATTCCGGTGTCGCCATCGCTACTCCTCCAGGCCTCTTGACACCGCGAACGATATTGCGCCATGGTGACGTCCGTCAAGCTGACGAGATATCGCTCCGAGTGGCTGAGGTGCTGCCATGACCAACCGCGACGACGTGCTCGGCCGGGCTCGCGTGACCGACACCGCGGACCTCCGCGCCTACTACGAGAAGCTGGAACGGCTCGACGCGGGCGCGCTGTGGACCATCGCGAACAAGATCGAGCCCTGGTACCCGCAACCGCGGTCCGTGCCGGTCAAGTGGGCCTACCGGGACCTGCGCCCCCTCGTGCTGGAGGCGCTGGGCCTGGTGAGCGGCGACGACGCGGGCCGGCGGGTCGTCGCGCTGTACAACCCGCTGTGCCGGGACATCGCGGCGACGGTCGGCCTGCTCTACAGCGGACTCCAGGTGATGGGCCCGGGCGAGTCGATGACCGCGCACCGGCACCAGGCCGCGGCGCTGCGGTTCGTGCTCGAGGGCACCGGCGCGTGGACGATCGTGGACGGCCAGAAGCTCAAGGTCGGGCCGCGGGACTTCGCGATCACGCCCAACTGGACGTGGCACGAGCACGGCAACGAGGGCGAGGACGGCCCGGTCATCTGGCAGGACGGCCTGGACATCCCGTTGGTCAACGCGATGGACGCCGGGTTCTACGAGGTTCACCCGGACGTGTACCAGAAGCAGGAGGGGATCACGAACTCCTCGCTGCACGTCTACGGCGCCGGGCAGCTGCGCCCGTTCGGCGACACGTGGCACAAGAACCACTCGCCGCTGCTGGCCTACCCGTGGGAGCCGACCTACGAGGCGCTGCTCAACGCCGCCAAGGCCACCGACGGCTCGCCCTACGACGGCGTGATCATGGAGTACAGCAACCCGCTGACCGGCGGCTCGGTGATGCCGACCATGAGCGCCCACATGCAACTGCTCCGCCCGGGCGAGGCGACCCTCGCGCACCGCCAGGTCGGCTCCAAGATCTACACCGCGGCCAAGGGCAGCGGCACGTCCGTCGTCGCGGGGCAGCGCATCGACTGGACCGAGGGCGACATCTTCTGCGTCCCGACGTGGGCCTGGCACGAGCACGCCAACGCCAGCCGGTCCGAGGACGCGTGCCTGTTCTCCTTCAACGACTTCCCGGTCATGCGGGCCCTCGGGTTCTTCCGCGAGGAGGCCTACCCGGACAACGACGGCCACCAGCCGGTCTCCTGAGCACCCGGAACGGACGAATCCCATGCTGCTGGTCAACTTCTCCACCGACAACGGCCGCCACCGCCTCGGCGTGCGCCGCGACTCCGACGTGGTCGACGTCGCCGCGCTGGCCGCCGAGCGGTCCGCGCGGGTGCCCGACACCCTGCTGGAGGTCGTGCGCCAGGACGCGACGGCCGCCGTCGCGGCCCTGCTCGCCGACCCGGTGCCGGAGCACGTGACGCACCCGGCCGACCGGGTCGTGCTGCACGCCCCGTACCGACCCGGGAAGATCATCGGGGTCGGGCTCAACTACACCGAGCACGTCGCCGAGTCCGCCCGCGCCCTGGACACCGCCCAGGAACTGCCTCAGCGACCGGTGCTGTTCGCCAAGCCCGCCACCGCGGTGATCGGCCCCGAGGAGGCGATCGAGCACAACGGCCACCTCACCCAGCAGCTGGACTGGGAGTGCGAACTGGCCGTGGTGATCGGCCGGACCGCCAAGCGGGTACCGGCGGAACGCGCGCTGGAGCACGTGTTCGGCTACAGCGTGCTCAACGACATCAGCGCGCGCGACCAGCGCCGGGGCGGGCTGTGGCTCTACTCCAAGGGCCAGGACACCTACGCGCCGTTCGGGCCGGGCGTCCGCACCGCCGACGCGATCCCCGAGCCGCACGCGCTGGAACTGTCGCTGAAGGTCAACGGCGAGGTCCGGCAGAAGTCCAGCACCCGGTACATGCTGTTCCGGATCCCGGAGCTGATCGCCGACATCAGCGCCGGCATCACCCTGGAACCCGGCGACGTGATCGCCACCGGCACCCCGGCGGGCGTCGGCGCGGGGATGTCGCCGCAGCGGTGGCTGTGGCCAGGCGACGTGGTGGAGGCGACCGTGCAGCACATCGGCACCCTGCGCAACCCGGTGGTGGACGTCCGGTGAGGACCTTCCGGATCGGCCAGATCGTGCCGAGTTCCAACGTGACCATGGAAACCGAGATCCCGGCGATCTTCCGGGCCCGCGAGGCGGTGGCGCCCGAGCGGTTCACCTTCCACTCCAGCCGGATGCGGATGAAGCGGGTGAGCGCGGAGGAACTGGCCGCCATGGACGCGGACTCCGGCCGGTGCGCGGCGGAGCTGTCCGACGCGCGGGTGGACGTCCTCGGCTACGCCTGCCTGGTCGCGATCATGAGCCTGGGCCGGGGTTACCACCGCACCTCCGAGCGGGCGCTGGCCGCGGTCACCGCCGAGAACGGCGCGCCCGCGCCCGTGGTCACCAGCGCCGGCGCGCTGGTGGACGCGCTGCACCTGCTGGGCGCGCGGTCGATCACCGTGGTGTGCCCGTACCTGCGGCCGCTGACCGAGACCGTGGTCGGCTACATCCGGGACGAGGGCGTGGCGGTGACCGACTACACCGCGCTGGAGATACCGGACAACCTCGACGTGGCCGCGCACGACCCGAAGGCGCTGGTGGGCATCGCGGCCGCGCTCGACCACCGGGACGCGGACGCGATCGTGCTGTCCGCGTGCGTCCAGATGCCGTCGCTGGAGACCGTCGAGGTGGTCGAGCGCGAACTCGGCAAACCCGTGCTCTCCGCGTCGATCGCGACCGCGCACCAGCTGATGCGCGCGCTCGACCTGCCCGCCTTCGCACCCGGTGCGGGCACCCTGCTGGCCGGCGACTACGCCGACACCCCGTTCCGCGCCTGATCGTCCACACCAGGACGAGCGTTCGACACTCCGGGAAAGGAGTGCTGCCGATGCCCGGATCCGCCCACGTCGACACGTTCTGCCGGGACCACCTCCCGCCGCCGGACCGGCAACCCGAGTTCCTGTTCGACCGCCCCGAGCTGCACTACCCCGAGCGGCTCAACTGCGCGGAGGAGTTGCTGGAAGGCGCGATCCGGCGGTTCGGCCCGGACCGGCCGTGCCTGCGCGGCCCCGAGGAGACCTTGACCTACGGCGAGCTCTCCGCGCGCAGCAACCGGATCGCACACGTCCTGGTGGACGACTTCGGGCTGAGACCGGGCAACCGCGTGCTGCTGCGCGGACCCAACAACCCGTGGACGGTGGCCGCCTGGCTGGCCGTGGTGAAGGCGGGCGGCGTCGCGGTGACCGTGATGCCGTTGTTGCGCGCCAAGGAGATCGCCGAGCTCGTCACGCTCACCGCGGCCGACCTGGTCGTCACCGACCACCGGTTCACCGCCGACCTGCCCGAGCACCTGCCGACGCTGACCTACGGCGGTCCGGGCCCGGACGACCTGGTCGCCCGCTGTCCGTCCAAAGAGGACTCCTTCACCTGCGTGGACACCGCGGCCGACGACGTGGTGCTGCTCGCGCCCACGTCCGGCACCACCGGGCGGCCCAAGGCGACCATGCACTACCACCGGGACGTCCTGGCGTGCGCGGACACGTTCGCCCGGCACGTGCTCAAACCGGTGGCCGACGACGTGTTCACCGGCACGCCGCCGATCGGCTTCACCTTCGGCCTCGGCGGCCTGGTGGTGTTCCCGCTGCGGTTCGGCGCGTCGACGTTCCTGGTGGAACGCGCCACGCCCGAGGAGCTGGCCGACACCGTCGCCCGGCACGGGGTGACGGTGCTGTTCACCGCGCCGACCGCGTACAAGGCCATGCTGGCCGCCGGCAAGGCCGGGCAGCTGGCCGGGCTCCGGCGGTGCGTGTCGGCGGGCGAGCACCTGCCCGCGGCCACCTGGGAGCACTTCCGCCGCGAGACGGGGCTGCGGATCATCAACGGCATCGGCGGCACGGAGCTGCTGCACATCTTCATCTCGGCCGCCGACGACGACATCCGGCCGGGCGCGACGGGCCGCGTGGTGCCCGGCTTCCACGCCGCGGTGCTGGACGAGGACGGCGAACCGGTGCCGGACGGCATGCCCGGCAGGCTGGCGGTGAAGGGACCCACCGGGTGCCGCTACCTCGCCGACGACCGCCAGCTCGACTACGTGCGGGACGGCTGGAACCTGACCGGCGACCGGTACGTCCGGGACGAGGACGGCTACTTCTGGTTCCAGGCCCGGGACGACGACATGATCGTCTCCGCCGGGTACAACATCGCCGGACCCGAGGTGGAGAACGCGCTGCTGGAGCACCCCGACGTGGCCGAGACCGCGGTGGTCGCCGCACCGGACCCGGACCGGGGCATGATCGCGCACGCCTTCGTGGTGCTGGCGGACGGCGTGGCGGGCGACGAGGCGAAGGCGGCGGAGCTCCAGGCGTTCGTGAAGTCGGTGATCGCGCCGTACAAGTACCCGCGGCGGGTCGAGTTCGTGGCCGAGCTGCCGAGGACGCCGAGCGGGAAGGTGCAGCGGTACCGGCTGCGGGCCCGGGTGCGCGACGCCGCGTCGGGAATCCCGCCTGGTAGCGCACTGATACCGTGACGCGGTGGCTACCGGATCGGACGGGGCCGGGCTCGCGGACGCGGAGAGCTACGCGACGGCGGCCCAGCCCCGGCAGTTCATCGTGACGCTGTACGGCCTGTTCTCCCGGGCACGGGGCGGTTGGCTGTCGGTGGCGTCCCTCGTCCGGATGCTCGGCGAGCTGGACATCGACGAGCCGGCGGTCCGGTCCTCCATCTCCCGGCTCAAGCGGCGCGACGTGCTGCTGGCGCAACGCCGGGAGGGGTCGGCGGGCTACGCGCTGTCCCCGTCCGGCCTCGCGATCCTGGACGAGGGCGACCACCGGATCTTCCGCCGCAAGCGGGCCACGCTCGCGGACGGCTGGCTGCTCGCGGTGTTCTCGGTGCCGGAGTCCGAACGGCACCGGCGGCACCTGTTGCGCACCCAGCTGAGCAGGCTCGGTTTCGGCACCGCCGCGCCGGGGGTGTGGATCGCCCCGGCGCACCTGCACGAGCCGACCGCCGAACTCCTGCGCAGCCAGGACCTGCACGGCTACGCGGACCTGTTCCGGGCCGACCACCTGGCCTTCGGCGACCTGGCCGGGAAGGTCCGGCAGTGGTGGGACCTGGAGCAGCTGGAGGCGCTGTACTCGGCGTTCCTCACCGAGCACGGCCCGGTCCTCGAGCGGTGGCGGCGCAAGCGGTCGGTGGACCAGCGGCTCGCGTTCGCCGACTACGTCCGGCTGCTCACCGACTGGCGGCGACTGCCCTACCTGGACCCCGGCCTGCCCGAGGAGCTGCTGCCGCCCGAGTGGATCGGCATCCGGGCGGCGGACCTGTTCTTCAGCCTCCAGGACCGGCTCGAGGGCGACGCGCGGGCGCACGGCGCGCGCGTCGTGTCCGGGTGACGCCGCTCCTCCACTGTGGACCGGCGGCCGCCGGGAGAACGACTAGCATGGACGCCGCCCCGTCGCAGAGTCCCGAAGGAACACCGTGCGCGTCGACATCTGGTCCGACCTCGTCTGCCCCTGGTGCTACATCGGCACCACCCGCTTCGACCGGGCGCTGGCCGGGTTCGCGCACCGCGACGAGGTCGAGGTCGTGCACCGGTCGTTCGAGCTGGAGCCGAAGCGGGACACGACCGAGTCGGTGACCGCCATGCTGGTCGCCAAGTTCGGTCCGCGGGGCGCGGACATGGACGGCCAGGTCGCGGAGCTCGCCCGGTCCGAGGGGCTCGACTACCGCACCGACCGCGAGGTCGGCAGCACGCTCGACGCCCACCGGCTGCTGCACCTCGCCGCGCGGCACGGCCTGCGCGGCAGGCTCCAGAAGCGGATGTTCGAGGCGCACTTCGCCGAGGCCGCATCGCTGTTCACCGCCGACGCGTTGACGACGATCGCGGACGGTGCGGGGCTCGACCAGGCCGAAACCCGGCGGGTGCTGGCCGATCCGACCGCCCACCTGGACCAGGTGCGCGCCGACGAGGCCGAGGCGTCGAGGCTCGGCGCGACGGGCGTGCCGTTCTTCGTGGTGGACGGCCGCTACGGGGTGTCCGGCGCGCAGCCGCAGGAGACGTTCACCCGCGTTCTCGACACCGCGTGGACCGACCGCCGGGAGAGCTGACCCGGCGGTCGACCTCCGCGATCAGCACGGGCCGAGGTCGCTCCACACCCACGGCGCGGTCGACGGCTTCTCCACGCGGGTCCACCAGTTCGCCTGGTAGACCCGGCCGCCGAACGACACCCGGCTGCCGCCCACGTAGGAGGTGTCCCGGCCCCACGCCGCCGCGGTGCACGCGGGCGGGTACGGGCCGCCGGTGACCGCGGGCAGGTCGAACGACCAGCCGGCCGCCTTCCAGCGCGGGATCAGTTCGCGGTACGCGGCCAGCGTCGGCCCGCGGTCGCCGCCACCGTCGTGGCTCAGCGTCACGGCCGTCGGGTAGACCTGCGCGGACAGCCGGTCGATCAGCACGTCGGACGGCGAGCCGTCCCAGTCGCGCGGGTCGACCGTCCAGGCCAGCGACGACAACCCGAGCCCGGCCGCGATCTGCGGCGCGGCGCCCCAGCTGGCGAACGGCGCCCGGAAGTAGGTGATCGGCACCGCCGGGTTGCCCGCGGCCTGCCGGATCGCGTCGTTGGTCGCGACGAGGTCCGCCTGGACCTCCGCGGGCGTCTTGGCCCCGTAGTCCTCGTGGTACATGGAGTGGTTGCAGAGCGCGTGCCCGTCGGCCACGATCCGCTTCACCAGGTCGGGGTAGAGCTTGACCTGGCCGCCCAGCAGGCAGAACGTCGCCCGCACCTTCTGCTCCCGGAGCAGGTCCAGCAGCTGCGGCGTCCAGGTCGGCGACGGGCCGTCGTCGAACGTCAGCGCGAGCACCTGCCCGCCGCTGCGCGCGCTGTAGACGATGTCACCCGTCGGCCCCGTCGCCGCCGAGGCCGGTGGCGCCGCCACCGCCGCGAGCGCGACCCCCAGTACCGCCGCCACGATCCGGCCCGACAACGCCATTCCGCACCTCCGCCACCAGAACGAGTGACGTGACCCTAGTGGTCTGGACCACACGAGCGGAATGGCCGGGGTGCGGAAAACCCTCGGGCGAGGGATCGGGAAAACCGGGGTGGTGTGGGCCGAACGGACCTGCCGCCGCGGAGCGGAGCGCTCCGCGGCGGGTCGGGATCAGACCGTCAGGGTCCAGCTGTTGATGTAGCCCGTGTCGTTGACGTAGGCGTCCTGCACGCGCAGCTGCCAGGTGCCGTTGCGCGGCTCCGAGGACAGGTTCACGGTGTAGGAACGGTTGATGTTGTCCGCCGAGCCGCCGGCCCGGTTGTGCAGCACGTAGGTGCTGCCGTCCGGCGCGACCAGGCTCACCACGAGGTCGCCCACGTAGGTGTGCACGATGTCGACCGCCACGGTCGCGGTGGCCGAGGCGTTGCCCGTGCAGCCGGAGACCGTGACCGGGCTGTTCACCGTGGCCAGGTCGCGGATCGCGACGTCGGTGCCGTTGGTGGCCGGCGCGCAGCCGGGCGTCGTGGTGCCCACCGTGATGGTGAACGTCGCCGAGCCCGTCTTGGCCGCGTTGTCCTTGACCGTCGCGGTGACGTTCGCGGTCGCGGCGGCGGTCGGGGTGCCGGAGATCAGGCCGGTGGACGCCGAGATCGACAGCCCGGCCGGGAGGCCGGTGGCCGACCAGGTGTAGGGCGTGGTGCCGCCGGAGGCGTTGAGCTGCAACGAGAACGCCTGGCCGACGGTCGCGGTCCGGTTGCCCGGGTTGGTGACCGAGGGCGAGCCCGGCTGGGTGCCGCCGTTGAGGAAACCGCTGTACAGCAGCACGTTCGGCGAACCGGAGTTGATGCCCGAGAGCTTTCCGCTGCTGCCGTTGGTGACCAGCGCGTCGCGCACCTGCGCCGGCGTCGCCGACGGGTTCTGCGCGAGGTACACCGCGGCGGTGCCCGCCACGTGCGGCGAGGCCATCGAGGTGCCGGACATCGTGGCGCTGCCCGTGTTGCTGCTGTAGGACGCCGACACGATGTTGTCACCCGGACCGAAGATGTCCAGGCACGAGCCGTAGTTGCTGTCGCTGCGCCGGGTGTCGGTCTTGGTGCTGTTGCCGACCGTGATGGCCGCCGGGACGAGCTGCGGGCTGTAGCCGCAGGCGTCGTCGTTGGAGTTGCCGGCCGCCTGCACCCACTGCACGCCGCTGGCGATCAGGGCCTTGACCGCGTTGTCCAGAGTGGTGTTGGTGCAGCGCTGGCGGCAACCGATGCTGTAGTTCACCACGGCGGGCTTGACGGCGTTGTCCTTGACCCAGTTGACCGCGGCGAGCAGGTCGTCGTCGGTCGCGCTGCCCGAGCAGTCCAGCACCCGCACCGGCACGATCGTCGCCTTCTTGGCGATGCCGTACGTGGTGCCGGCCGCGGTGCCCGCGACGTGCGTGCCGTGGCCGTGGCAGTCCTGCGGGGTGGAGTCGTTGTCCACGAAGTCGTAGCCCGCCGCGATCCGACCGGTGAAGTCGGCGTGGTTGGCGTTGATCCCCGAGTCCAGCACGTACACGCGTGCGCCCTGACCCGGGTTCGCCGGGTAGTCGAACGCGCTGTTCAGCGGCAGGTCGCGCTGGTCGATCCGGTCGTCGCCCCAGTTGGGCGGGTTGTTCTGGGTGTCGAGCGCGACCATCCGGGTGGCCTGCTGGACGTACTTCACGGCCGGGTCCTTCGCCACCGCGGCGGCCTCGGCGGCCGTCATCGAGGCGGAGTAGCCGTTGAGCACGGAGTTGTAGGTGTGGCGCACCTTTCCGCCGTGCTTCGCGGCGAGCGAGGACGACGACGCGGCGCCCTGGCCGTCCTTGAGCACCACGATGTAGCGACCGGCCACGGCGTCCGCGCCGCCCGCGTTGACGATCGTCGGCTCGGCGGGCGCGGGTGCGGACAGGGCGACCGGTGCGCCGAGCGCGGCCAGGGCGGTCGTGCAGGCGACCGCTCCCAGAGCGCGCGACAATGCTCTGCGCATGGTTGATTTCCTTCATTCGGCAGGGTTGGCTGAACTCGCCGGCCGACCGTACGAGCCATTCGGGCAAATCGGGAAGACCCGAATCCACAGGACAGCTCGCCGAATACCCCACCGAACCCGACACAGGCCCTCTGAGCTGCCAAAACAGCCGGACGAGGAATTCTTCACGGACGGCTCGCGCCGTCTGTGGAATCAATCCACTACACCGGCTGGGTAATCGTGGAACGGTGTTGGGTGAACGTCAAAAATGTGAAGCCGACGGCCGCGAGACGCGGCGGAGGGCGCCGGGGTGGCCACTACCCCGACGCCCTCCGCGCACTGCCGGCCCGTCAGGCCGCGCAGGTCACCGTGTCCGTCGCCGTCGCGCGCCCGTACTGGTCCACGAACGTCACCTTGGCGGTGACCGTGGTGCCGGGCGTGCACAGCCGCGACCCCGTCGTCGGCAGGTTGCGGGTCAACTGGAGCACGGCGCCGTTGACCTGCCAGGTGATCTTGCCGATCGTCTCGTCGAAGAAGTCCGTCGGGTCGGCGTTGCAGGTGTACCGCGACTGCCCGGTCCAGCAGGTCACCGTGGCCCCGGTGACCGCGCCCGCCGTGGGCGCGACCGACACCGCGACCCCGGCGGCGACCACACCGGCGGCCAGGAAAGCGAGCAGTCCTCGAGAGTTCATCGTTCCCCCTGTGTGCACGGACGGGCCACCCGACGGTAGATCCGTTGCGCCACGGGCGAAAGCGCCCATGCGGCCTACACCCCGTCGACCCGACCGCCGCCGTCAGTCGTTCCGCTCCCCCTGCGCGACGACGGCCGGAAGCGCCCGGACGAACGCGGAAAGGCTCTTGTACGGCTCGCCGGTCAGCACCTTGCCGGCGACGCCGAACGGGAACGCCGTGTTGCCCCGGACGGACACCGCGAACGCGCCGGGCGCGTTCTCGTGCTCCACCCACGTCCCGCCGTACACGCGGACCAGCACCTCGCCGGTGTACGCGCCGACGAGCTTCCACCACAGGTCGAGGCGCGGACCCTCGAGCGCGCCGTCCTCGAGCAGCTCCCCGCACACCGCGTCGAGTACCACCAGGCTCTCCACGCCGAAGTCCAACCGCCTGCCGTACTGGCTCTCGACCAACTCCGCGCACTGGGTGGCGACACCCGCGAGGAAGGTCGCCGGATCCGTTTCCATGGCGACGATCATGACACCGGAGTCGTTGTCGGCCAACCGCATTACCCGCGCGCCGCACCTCTGGTCCATTGTGGACTACCGAGGGGCGGCGCGGTGTCCGTCCAGGAAGGGCTCCAGGACGGCCAGCAGCTCGCGCGGCCGGTCCAGCGGGATCAGGTGGCCGCAGTCCGGCAGGTCGCACGTGGTCAGGTCGTCGGCCACCGGCGCCAACTGGCGGGCCAGCGCCGGGCCCACCGGGTGCGAGCCGACGGCCAGGGTCGGTGTGGTGAGCCGGTTCCCGGCCACGGCGGCCGCGAGGTGGGCGGACGTGGCGGGCAGGGCCCGGTAGGGCTCGAACGCGCAGCGCAGCGCCTCGGCGCCGGTGTGGGCCGCGACGAACGCGGCGCGGACGGGCTCCGGCACGCCCCGACCGAGGGTGCCCGCGTCCAGGAACCAGTCGACGTACCGCGCCTCGTTGCCCACCAGCACCGCCTCGGCCAGGCCGGGCACCGCGTGGAAGCCGAACCACCACGGGCGGCCGTGCGCCAGGAAGTCCTCCGCGCCGGGCAGGTCGCCCAGCAGCGACTCCATCAGCACCAGCCGGCGGACCCGGTCCGGGTGCCGCAGGGCGAGCAGGAACGCGGCGGGCACGGAGGCGTCGATCGCGACCACGGCCGCGGTGGGCTCGCCGAGCGCGTCGAGCAGACCGAGGAGGTCGGCGGACAGGGTGGCGGCGTCGTAGCCGTCCGGTGCGCGGGTGCTCCCGCCGGCGCCGCGCAGGTCCGGCGCGACGACGCGGTGGTGGGCGGCGAGCGGGCCGACGACCTCGTGCCAGAGCCGCCAGGTGTGCGGGAAGCCGTGCAGCAGCAGGACGACGGGGCCGGTGCCGGTGATCGCGACGTTCAACCGGACGCCGTTGGTGCGGATCGGGGTGATCTCGGTGGTCGGCATGCGTCCCCCTGTGGTTACCATTGGTTACCTGGAAACGCTAGGTGACCCCGAGGACGCCGCCAAGACGGCACTGTCACGACAGGTGGTGAGGTCGAGGTGACCACCGGGCCGGAACGCCCCGCGCGGGGGGACCTGTTCGACCCCGCCTGCCCTACCCGCCGCCTGCTCGACCGCGTCGGCACGAAGTGGACGTCGATGGTGGTGAAGGTGCTCGCCGAGGACGACCCGCGCGAGGTGCGGTTCGCGGACCTGCGGCGGCGGATGCCCGGGGTGTCGCAGAAGATGCTGTCGGTGACCCTGCGCGGGCTGGTCCGCGACGGCCTGGTCGGTCGCCGGGTGGAGCCGACCGTGCCGCCGCGCGTGCACTACCGGCTCACCGCGCTCGGCCGGTCGCTGGAGGTGCCGCTGGCGGCGCTGCGCGCGTGGGCCGAGGACCACATGGCCGAGATCGACCGCGCCCACGCCGCGCACGACGCGAGCGCGGCCGCCGACGGGTGAGCGAGGTCTGCCCACCCGTCGGCCCGGCCTCACCAGCCCGTCGGCGTGGCGCGCACCGGCGCGGTGGTCCGGGCGGCCGCGGTGGGGATCGGCAGTTCCGGTGACTCCGCCGGCGCGCACCGGGTCCCGTCGAGCGGCGCGCGCGCGGAGATCAGGTAGCGGTCGGCCGCCGCGCGCACGCAGTCGGTGCGCAGGTACGAGCCGTGCCCCCAGCCCTCGTAGGTCAGCAGCACGGTCTTGCCGCGCGTCCGCCGGTGCAGCGAGGTCGCCCAGCCGTAGCCGGTCGACGGGTCGTGCAGGTTGTTGAGCATCAGGATCGTCGGCGAGTCGGACAACCGCGGCCGGCGCTGCGGGTTGGTCGCGTCGGGCAGACCGACGCAGCCGTGCACGACCTGGTGGCCGAGGAACGCCCGCGACATGTGCGGCGCGAGTTCACCGGCGCGGCGGATCAGGCCGGTGTACTCGCGCAGCGTGCGCGGGCGGATCTGCCAGTCCTGGCAGAACATCGGGACGAACGGCGAGGCGACCGCGTCGGTCGAGAACGCCTTGGCGCCGCCCGCGGTCTCCGCGCGGGCCACCAACCACTGCGCGAGCTGCGTCCAACTGGGGTCGTAGAAGGACAGCAGCGCGTAGTCCACGATCTGGCTCGCGGTCACCCGGCGCGTCGGGTCGCCCGGCTCGGAGATCTCGCCCCGGTCGGCGCGCGCGAGCAGGTCGTCGAAGAACGCGCCCACGTCCCGGCCGCGCAGCGCGCAGGACTCGGTGGCGCCGCACCACTTCACGAACTCGCGGAACGAGTCCTCGGCGGCCGTCGCGGTGCCCTCGTTGAAGCCCCACGCGTCCACGCCGTGGTCCAGGTTGGAGTCGAGCACCATGGCGCGCAGGTTGCGCCCGTGCCGCTCGGCGTACTGCTGACCGACCAGCGTGCCGTACGACAGCCCGTAGTAGTTGATCTTCCGCTCGCCCAGCGCCCGGCGGATCGCGTCCACGTCCTCGACCACCGACAGCGAGTCGCTGTGGTCGTACACCGGCCCGCTGCGCGCCCGGCAGTCGGCGGCCAGCTCGCGGTTGTAGCTCCCGAGCGCGGCGAAACCGGCCTGCGTCGTGGGGTAGGTCGACGGTCGGCGCGCGAGCACGTCGGCCGAGCAGGTGATCGGGCTGCTCCGCCCCACCCCGCGCGGGTCGAACCCGACGATGTCGAACCGGTCCACCACGTCCTGGCTGAACCAGTACGGCGCCGCGTAGGCGAACTCGACGCCGGACGGTCCCGGGCCGCCGGGGTGGATCACCAGGCTGCCGACCCGCTTGGCCGGGTCCGCCGCCTTGCGCCTGGCCAGCGCGAGGTCGAGCGTCCCGCCGCGGGGGTTCGCCCAGTCCACCGGCACCCGCAGCACGCCGCACTCGACCTCGGGCACCTCGTCGCACGGCCGCCAGTCGACCGCGGCGAGCCGGTCGTTCCCCGGCGCCGCCGCGGCTCCCGGCGTCATCCCCACGACGAGCGCGACCACGGCGACCACGCCGCCGAGCGCCCGGGCTGTCGATCCCACAGACGTCCTCCCGAAGTCCTGTCACCCGCTTGGGTGAACGCAGTGTTCAGTACGACGAAAGAGGGCACAAGCGACCTAACGGACTCACTCCTCCGGGTTACCGACGTTCGGCCCAACCAGGTCCCGCACAGCCGAAGAGGTGACCGGTGTGTCCGGAATACACTGCCCTCGTCGGCACTCGTCGGCACAACTCGAGGTCGGGGTGGCACATGGCGTCCAAACGGCGCAAGGGCGGCATCGCGCCCTACCTGGCCCTGGTGATCGCGCTGATCATCTTCGTGCCCGCGCTGCGGAACCT
Organism: Actinosynnema sp. NPDC020468; assembly: GCF_040642015.1. NCBI lineage: Bacteria > Bacillati > Actinomycetota > Actinomycetes > Pseudonocardiales > Pseudonocardiaceae > Actinosynnema > Actinosynnema sp. NPDC020468. Next base: position 112,835 of record NZ_JBFAEO010000009.1, on the reverse strand, counting down.
GGCGGCCGACCTCCTCGCGCCGCTGTGGGACATGATCAAGAACTCGTTCGCCGGCTGATCAACCCGCCGGCGCGCCGAACGCCGCGCGCAACCGGTCCAGCAGCACCCGGGCGGCGGGCGAGGTCGGGCCGTGCTCCCGCCAGGTCAGCGCCATCCGGGCGTGCGCGGTCGGCTCGGTGATCGGCACGACCCGCAGCCCGGCGGCCTGCGCCTGGTCGGCCGCCAGGCCCGGCACGACGGCGACACCCAGTCCGCGCGCGGCCAACCGGATCAGCAGACCGGGCGCCGCGCCCTCGAACGCCACCCTGGGCGTGACGCCGGCGCGGGCGCAGGTCGCGGTCAGCACGGCGCGCAGCCCGGTGCCCTCCGACAGGCAGATCAGCGGCCGGTCGCGCAGGTCGACCCAGCGCGCGGTGTCGCCGAGCGGGTCGTCCACCGCCACCGCGGCCACCAGCACCTCGTCGAGCACCACCGCGAACTCCACGCCGGGCGGCGGGTCCTGCGGCCCGAACCCGACCATCGCGAGGTCCAACTCGCCGCGCTGGACGGCGGCGAGCATGCGGTCGGAGGTGTCCTCGGTCAGCGCGATGTCCACGCCCGGGTGGTCGTCGTGGAAGTCCGCCAGCACCGACGCCGCGTCGAACTCGTCGGTCGCCGCGCCCGACACCAGCCCGATCACCACCCGGCCGCGCAACAGGCCCGTGTGCTCGTCCACGACCTCTCGCGCGCCCTCGACGGCGGCCAGCGCGGCACGGGCGTAGGGCAGCACGGCCCGGCCGACCTCGGTGGGCACGACGGTGCGGCCCGTGCGGTCGAGCAGGGGTTGGCCCAGTTCCCGCTCCAGCTGCCTGACCTGCGCGCTCACCCCGGGTTGGGCGACGTGCAGGCGTTCGGCGGCGCGGGTGAAGTTGGCCTCCTCGACCACCGTCACGAAGTACCGGAGCTGGCGCAGTTCCATAAGCAGTCATTCTAGCCGGGAGAAGATTCAGCTCTTGGACTTCTGATCGGGTCGCGCGCAGGCTGAAGCCATGACGTTCACCGGACCCGTGTTCCGCCCCGACGACCCCGGCTACCGCGAGGAGGTCGAGGGCTTCCAGACCGCGTTCACCCACCACCCCGCGCTCGTGGTCGGTGCGGTCGACACCGAGGACGTGCGGCTCGCGGTGGAGTTCGCCGCCCGCAACGACCTGCCCGTGGCGGTGCAGGCGACCGGGCACGGGTTGTCCGCGCCGACCGACGGCGTGCTGATCGGCACCCGGCGGATGACCGGCCTGCGGATCACCGGCACGACCGCGCGGGTCGAGGCGGGTGTCCGGTCGGGCGCGCTGGTCGACGCGGCGGCGGACCTCGGGCTCGCGCCGGTGAACGGGTCGTCGCCGTCGGTCGGCGTGGTCGGCTACACGTTGGGCGGCGGAATCGGTTTGCTGGCAAGGGAATTCGGCTACGCCGCCGACCACGTGACCCGGCTCGAGGTCGTCACGGCGGACGCGCGGGTACGCGTGCTGGAGCCGGGCGACGAGCTGTTCGGCGCGATCCTGGGCACCGGCGGCAACTTCGGCGTCGTGACGTCGCTGGACGTGGCGCTGTTCCCGGTGCGCGAGGTGTTCGGCGGGCAGCTGCTGTTCGACGCGCCGCTGGTGGACCGCGCCGTCCGCACCTGGCTGGACTGGACCCGGACCGCGCCGGAGTCGGTGACGTCGTCACTCGCCGTGCTGCGGTACCCGGACCTGCCGGTGCTGCCGGACCACCTGCGCGGTCGGTACGCGGCGTCGATCCGGTTGGCGCACCGCGGTTCCGACGGTGAGCGGCTGGTCGAGCCGCTGCGCGCGATCGGCACTCCCCTGGCCGACGACCTGCGCGTGCTGCCGTACCGGGACTGCGCGACGATCCACCGCGACCCGGACCACCCGCACGCCTACCGGGCGGCGAACGCGGTGCTCTCCGACCTGCCCGACGCGTCCGACCTGCTGGCCGCGAACCGGGAGAACGTGGTGGACCTGCGGCATTTGGGTGGCGCGCTGCGTCGGCGCGGGCCGGCCGGTGTCGCCGTGGACCACCGGGACGCCGCGTACGCGGTGCGGGTGATCACCGCGCCGGACCGCGAGCCCGCGCTGGACGCCGTGGCGCCGTGGACCCTGGGCGCGCACCCGAACTTCACCTACGGCCCGCAGCCGCTCGAGGCGCGCACGGGCTGGTCGGCGGACACCTACCGCGCGTTGCTCGACCTCAAGACCGCGCACGACCCGCGCAACCTGTTCCGCGCCAACCGGAACATCGTGGGGTGACGGACGTCTCCCGAGGAAGGTGGTTGCGCTGTCCCGCGCGGCGGGTGTAGCGTCTGTGGCATTCCGTGGACCTGAGGCCTGGACGGCCGGGTTCCACGAGATCTCCCGGGATTCTCCCGAACCGACAGTCGGATGTGGCCTTCGTCGGCCTTGCCCGGTTCTGTCACCCCACCACAGCACGCTCACCCGTACCACCGTCTCGTAGGAGATGACACCATGACCACCGAAACGTCCACTGTGGACGACAAACTCGTCGCCGGCGTCCTCGACGTCGCCGACAACCGCCACGTCCTGCGGGTCGACGGCTACCTGCCGAGCCCGCACGACGTCCCCGTGCCGGCGAACCTCGTGCGACAGCACGGACTTCGCCGCGGTGACGCGATCACCGGGCGGCACGGCAAGGTGCTCGCGTCCGTCGACACCGTCAACGGCCTGCACCCCAGGCACTCCCCCGGTCGGCCCGCGTTCGCCGACCTGGTGCCCGTGCACCCCTCCGAACGCCTGCGGCTGGAAACCGAGCCGCACGAGCTGACCACCCGCGCCGCGGACCTGGTGATGCCGATCGGCAAGGGCCAGCGCGCCCTGATCGTCGCGCCGCCCAAGGCGGGCAAGACGTCCGTGCTGCGGTCGATCGCGCACGGTGTGGCCAAGAACCACCCCGAGTGCCACCTGATGATGGTGCTGGTCGGCGAACGCCCGGAGGAGGTCACCGACCTGTCCCGGGCCGTGCCGGCCGAGGTCGTCGCCGCCACGTTCGACCTGCCGCACCGCGACCACACGGCGTTGGCCGAGTTGGCGGTCGAGCGCGCGAAGCGCCTGGTCGAGCTGGGCCAGGACGTGGTGGTGCTGCTGGACTCCCTGACCCGCCTGGCCCGCGCGTACAACCTGGCCGCCCCGTCGTCCGGGCGGGTGCTGTCCGGCGGTGTGGCGACGACGGCCCTGGCGCCGCCCAAGAGGTTGCTGGGCGCGGCGCGCAACATCGACGGCGGCGGCTCGTTGACGATCATCGCCACCACGCTGGTGGACACCGGCTCGCTGGGCGACACGGTGATCTTCGAGGAGTACAAGGGCACCAGCAACGCCGAACTCCACCTGGACCGCCGCACCGCCGACCGCCGGGTGTTCCCGGCCATCGACGTCCAGCGTTCGGGCACCCGCCGCGACGACCTCCTGCTCACGCCGCGGGAAGCCGCGGCCACCAAGCTACTGCGCCGCGCGCTCGACGGCCGCGAGAACGCGATCGACACCCTGCTGGAAGGCCTGCGCAAGTCCCCCGACAACACCACCTTCCTCACCAACCTCGGCCGCTGACCGCACCGACCGACCCCGTACCTCGACGGACGGCCCGGTTTCCTCTAGCGCGCCACAACTGCGCACCAAGATCGTGCACTGCGCGAACAATCCCCTCGTTGAACAATCCCCACACTCTCCGCCTCACCACCCACGCGGCACGCGACGGCCGAGACGAACAACCTGTGGCAGCACAGCACGGGAAGCAGATCGCTTGAGGCAGCGCCATCCCCAACGTCGAACCACACGCGATACGTTGGGCGACAACGCGTGCAGGACATCCAGCCGAACCACGCGCAGCGCAGCGGACATCGTCCGAACTCAACCGAAGCCACGCCGGGCGCACGGTGAAACGCACGGGATGCGTTGGGCGGCAACGGCTGCGGCGTGGAGCCAGCGGCCGAACCACACACGGCGCAGGCCCGCGTACGCCGAGGCCGACGGCAGCCCCGTCGAGTGTCTTGAGGAACCGCACGCGAAGCGGCGGGCGGAGCCGACCGCAACGCGCGTGGGACATCGCGCCGAACCACACGCAGCGCAGAGGACATCCGCGAAAGCCAACCGCGGCCGCGGCAGGTGCCCGGTGAAAACGCACGGGATGCATTGGGCGGCAACGCCTGCGGCGGGGAGCCAGCGGGCTGAACCACACGCGATGCGGCCCGCGTACGCCGAGACCGACGGCAGCCCCGTCGAGTGTCTCGAGGAACCGCACGCGAAGCGGTGGGCGGCAAGGCTGCGGCGTGGAGGCACTGGCCGAACCACACACGGCGCAGCCCCGCGTACGCCGAGCCGACCGCAGACCCGTCGAGCGCCTAGGGGCACCGTGCGCGAAGCGGTGGGCGGTGCCGACCGCAGCGCGTTGGACAGCGGGTCGAACCACGTGCAGCGCAGCGGACAGCGGCGAAAGCCGACCGCGGTTGCCTCGGGCGCGCGGTGGTGCCGCCCGCGCCACGGCGGGCGGCACCGGTTGTCGGATGGTCAGGCGGGCACTTGGGCCGGGGTGGGGCGTGGGGTTACTCGGCGGAGCATGGCGGCGGAGATGATTCCCAGCAGCAGGACCACGATCGGCAGGATCAGGGTGACCCTGGCCGCGTCGGTCAGGCCCGCCTGCACCGCCGCCGACGCCAACCTGCCCGCCTGGGCGGCCACGTCGGCGGGGAGGCCCGCCAAGGCCGTCTCGCTGCCCGACGTGCCGAACTCGCCCGCCCCCGCCGCCGCCTTCGCCACGCCCTCGATGAACGGGGCCCGGTACTGCTCCGGCAGTTGGGTCGCGGCGTCCGTCACGTGCTGCGTCACCGAGGTGCTGATCCGCGCCTGGAGCAGCACGCCGATCGCCGCGCTGCCCAGCACGCCGCCGACCTGGCGGGCGGTGTTGAAGATGCCCGAGGCGGTGCCGGCCAGGCGCGGCTCGACCGCGTTCATCGTCAGGTTGCTCATCGGCGAGAAGATGCAACCGATGCCCAGGCCGCACAGCAGCAGCGCCGGGATGAACGTCCACGGGTTGCTGTCCGGACGGGCCTGCAAGGCGATGATCCCCATGCCCAGCGCCAGCAACGCCAAGCCGCCCATCACCAGGTACCGGCCGTTGACCCGGTCCGACGCCCGGCCGACGAACGGCGCGATCACCCCGGACAGCAACGACATCGGCGCGGTGAGCAGACCGGACATGGTGGGGCTCAACCCGAGCACCGTCTGCACGTAGATGATCAGCGGCAGGAACATGCCGGTCATCGTGAAGCCGACCGTGGTGGCGGTGAGCGTGCCGGCCGAGAAATTCCGGTTCCCGAACACCTCCAGCGGCACCAGGGGTTCCCGCCGGTTGTACCGCTGCCACACCACGAACGCGATCACCAGCACCACGCCGGCCGCGATGATCTCGAAGATGGTGATGCCGCCGGTGACCGTGCCCCAGTCGTAGTGCTGGCCGTTCTGCACCCCGAACACCACGAGGAACAACCCGGCCGCCGACAGCACGATGCCGACCAGGTCGAACGAGTGCGAGTGCCTCGGCTGCCAGTCCGGCACCAGCACGGCGGTCAGCACGATCGCGATCACGCCGATCGGCACGTTCACGATGAAGATCCACTCCCAGCCGAAGTGGTCCACCAGCACGCCGCCCAGCAGCGGACCGGTGATCGTGGCCAACCCCGCCACACCGCCCCACAACCCCATCGCCGGACCGCGCTTCGCGGGCGGGAACAGGTGCGTGATGAACGCCAGCGTCTGGGGCGTCATCAGCGCCGCGCCCAGGCCCTGCACGGCGCGCGCGACGATCAGCATCTCGACGTCGCCGGACAGACCGCACCACAGCGAGGACGCGGTGAACACGACGAGGCCCGCGAGGAACACCCGCTTGGGGCCGAACCGGTCGCCGAGCCTGCTGGTGAACAGCATCGGCACCGCGTAGGTCAGCAGGTAGACGCTGATCACCCACACGACCGAGTTCAACCCGGCGTTCAGCTCGCGCAGCATGTCCGGGATCGCGATGGACACGATGGTCGTGTCCAGCAGGATCATGAAGAAGCCCAGGCACAGCGCGCCGAGCGCGGCCCACGGATTAGCCTGTTTTGCGGTCATGGTCGTCCTTGGAGATGAGGCTGAGCGCGGGTCCGGCTTCCTTGAACGGAATGGCGCCGGCACGCAGGTCGTCGACGAGCTTCTCGGTCCAGGCCAGTTCGAACGCGCGGCGCGCGGTGGTGTAACGCCAGTCGAGCCAGAACACCTCGGGCGTGCCGTCCTGCTCGAGCCCGCGCACCACGGCCTGGTCGGCGGCCACCATCGCGCGCAGCCGCAGCAGCCGGTGCTCCAGTTCGAGCAGCGCGATGTCGCGGCCCAACTCGTGCACCACGGCCAGCCCGCTGAGGAACGCCGGGTACTCCGGCACGAGGTCGCCGAGCAGTTCCCGGCCGCGCTGCTCGAACGCGTCCCGCCCGGCCGGCGTCATGCCGTACACGGTGCGCTCGGGTCGCCGACCGTCGCGCGTGGTGTCGACCACCTCGATGAAACCGCACCCCTGGAGCCGTTCCACGGTGTGGTAGAGCGAACCGGCCCGCACCTTGACCCGCGAGTCCACGTACCGCTCGCGCATCAACTGGGCCATCTCGTACGGGTGCATCGGACGCTCGTGCAGCAACTCCAGCACGGCGACACCCAACGGCGTCAACGTGGCCGCGGCCATGCGCTTCTCCCGACCGGCTCCGATTATTCCAGGCGGACTATACAACGCGGACTACGGAGTCGCGCATCCTGACGGTGCCCCCGGGACCGGCCGGGCCTAGACTTCCCGCCGCCATGTCGAACCCCGCCCTCGGCGCGTTGCGCTGCCCGCACTGCCGATCCGCGTTCGAACCCGGCGCCGGCGCGCTGGTGTGCGCGCACGGCCACGTCTTCGACATCGCCCGGCAGGGCTACGTCAACCTGCTCACCCGACCGGCGCCGCGCGGCGCCGACACCGCCGACATGGTCCGGGCGCGTGACGAGTTCCTCGGCCGCGGGCACTACGCGGCCGTGGTCGACGGTCTGGTCGAGGCGGTCGACGCCCTCGTGCCCGCTCCCGGCCTCGTGCTCGACGTGGGCGGCGGCACGGGCCACTACAGCGCGGCGGTCCTCGACCGGCGGCCGGACGCGCCCGGCGTGGTGCTCGACATCTCCAAGTTCGCCGCGCGCCGGGCGGCGAAGGCGCACCCGAGGCTCACCGCCGTGGTGGCCGACGCGTGGCAGGAGTTCCCGGTGGCGGACGCCGCCGCCGGCCTGGTGCTGAACGTCTTCGCGCCGCGCAACGGCGGCGAGCTGCGGCGGGTGCTGCGACCCGAGGGCGCGCTGGTCGTCGTCACGCCGGACGGCGAGCACCTGCGCGAGCTGATCGGGCCGCTGGGGCTGCTGTCGGTGGACGAGCGCAAGGACAGCCGGGTCGCCGAGCAGCTCGACCCGCACTTCACCCCGCTGCGCCGGACGCGGGTGCGGACCGAGGTGCGGTTGGACCGGGACGCCGTGCGGCAGGTGGTCGCCATGGGGCCCAACGCGTGGCACCACGACTCGCGTGGACTCGACAACCTGGTCTCCGGGTTGCCCGACGTGGTTGTCGTCACGGTCTCGGTGTCCGTGGCGACCTATCGGCCCAGGCCGTAGGACCGCGCGGCGCCTCTCCGTGCCGGACAACGGGTTCCGCGGGTCGGGAACGATCTCCCCGCGTGGGAATATTGTCCTGATCGAACGATCACCCGAAGACTTCCGCACCCGGTACGGAGAGGGGCTCGGCCGCGTGGGCACGACTGCCTTCGGTGATTTCCTGCGGTTCTACCGGCTCCGCGCGCCGATGACCCAGGAGGAGTTGGCCGAGCGGACCGGCGTCAGCGTCCGGGCGATCAGCGACATGGAGCGCGGGCGGGCACGCAGCCCGCAGCGGCGCACCGTGGAACTGCTCTCCGACGGGCTCGGGCTCTCGGAGGAGGACGCCCGCGAGTTCACCGGGTTGGCGCGCGCCGGCCGGCGGACCGCCGTCGTGGAGGAGAAACCCGACCTGCCGCGACTGGGCACGGCGTGCGCGCTGCCGCCGGTGTTGACCGAGCTGACCGGCCGCGCGGCCGAGCAGCGGGCGCTGGACGGGTTCGCCCGGGACGCCGAGTCGTCGCCCCGGTTGCAGATCGCGGTGGTGCACGGACCTCCCGGAGCGGGCAAGACGGCGCTGGCGGTGGACGCCGGGCACCGGCTGGCCGACCGGTTCGCCAACGGGTGCCTGTTCCTGGACCTGCGCGGCATGGACCCCGAGCCGCTGACCGCGGAACGCGCCGTGCACCGGCTGTTGCGCGGTTTCGGCGTGGACGAGCGCAAGATACCGTCCGACCACGACGACCGGCTGGCGTTCTACCGCTCGCTGCTGCGCGACCGCGCGGTGCTGCTGGTGCTGGACAACGCGGCCAACGAGGCGCAGGTCCGACCGCTGCTGACCACCAGCCCGGGTTCGATGGTGCTGGTGACCAGCCGGAACACGTTGGCCGGGCTGGACGCGCGGCACCGGGTGGCGCTGGAGCTGCTCGACGGCGAGCGCGCGGTGGAGTTGCTCGGCGTGGTCGCCGGAGCGCACCGGGTGGTGGCCGAGCCGCAGGCCGCGCGCCGGGTGGCCCGGTTGTGCGGCGGCGTGCCGCTGGCGCTGCTGATCGCGGGCAATCGGCTGGCCAGCAGGCCGCAGTGGAGCATCGCGCACCTCGCCGACCAGCTGGAGGACGAGCGGCACCGGCTGTCCGTGCTCACCGCGGGCGACCTCCAGGTGCGCACCGCGTTCGAGATCTCCTACCACCAGCTCACCCCGGCGGCCTCGCGGATGTTCCGGCTGCTCGCGCTGGTGCCCGGTCCGGACACCTCGCCCGAGCTCGCGGCCGTGGTCACCGGCGAGCCGGTGGGCGTCGCGACCGCCGCGCTGGAGGAGCTGGCCGACTCCAGCCTGATCGGGATCAGCGACACACCCGGCCGGTACCGGGGCCACGACCTGCTGCGGGTGTTCGCGCGGGAACGGCTGGAGCGCGACGAGGACGCGGCCGGGGCGCGGACCACCGCCGACCGGGTGCGGGACTGGCTGCTCGCGGTCGCGACCAAGGCGGCGCTGCACTTCGACCACGACCAGCCGGATCAGCGGGTGGTGATCGACGGGCCGGACCCGGTGCCCGACCGCGAGTCCGCGCACCGCTGGCTGGCCGAGGAGCAGGCGCACTGGCGTGGCGCGCTGCGGTCGGCCGCGGCGCGCGGCGAGCACCGGAAGGTGCTGGACGTGGCGACCGCGATGCACTGGTACTCGGACCTGCGCGGCACCGGCGAGCTGTGGCGCGAGGTGTTCGGCGCGGGCGCGACGGCCGCGCGGGCGCTGGGCGACGGGCGCGCGGTGGCCGAGCAGCTGAACTACGTGTCGTGGGCGCTGTACGTGCTCAGCGGTCAGCCGCGGGAGGCGCTGGCCGTGCACCACCAGGCGGCGGCCGCGGCGGTCGAGGCGCGGTACCCGAGGGCCGAGGCGTGGGCCTGGTACTACCGGTCGGCCATCGAGCGCCGGCTGGGTTCGGCGGAGGAGGGCGTGCGGCAGTGCCGGCGGGCGGTGGAGCTGTTCGAGCGGGCGGACTACCCGACGGGCCACTACCTGGCGCTGTCGATGCTCGGCTCGATGCTGCACTCGGTGGGCGAGTTCGACGAGGCCGTGGCCGTGCAGCGGCGCAGCGTTGCCCACTACCGCGCGACCGCGACGGCACCGGGCAACGACGAACTGCTGTCGATGGTGCTGACCCGGTTGGCCGAGAGCCTGGCGAAGTCCGGCGACCTGCCGGGCGCGCTGGAGCTGCTGGACGAGGCCGAGGAGTTGTTCCGCAAGCACGGCGCGACGACCGGCGTCGCCCGGGTGCGGCTGCTGCGCGGGTTGGCGCTGATCCGGGCCGGGCGGTTGGGCCAGGCCCGGGAGCAGCTGGTGTCGGCGTTGGACGAGGCGCGCTGGACCGAGACGCGCATCGAGATCCTGGCGCACCTGGCGGACGTGGCCGACGAGTCGGGCGACCACGCCCAGGCCCGCGAGCACCGGGTCCGCGCGCTGGCCGAGTGCGACCGGTACGACACGCCGGCGGTGCGCAGGATGGCCGTCGGGTTGGCGGCGCAGCTCGGCATCGCGGTCGGGGAACCGGCCTGACAGGTCGGCACGGCGCGGTGGTCCGGACGGGTCACCAGCCGGCCGCCGTCACGCCGTGGCACGCCAAGGCGGTTCGGGCTGGGTGTCGCGCGATCGGCCTGACAAGTCGCGGCGCGGTGGGCCGGACCGGTCACCAGCCGGCCGCCGTCACGCCGTGGCACGCCAGGGCCTGGGTCATGGCGGTGCGGGCGTGGTGGACGCGGGACTTGACGGTGCCGATCGGCACGCCGATGGTGGCCGCGGCGCGTTGGCGGGTCAGGTCGAGGCGGTAGACCTGTTCCAGGGCTTGGCGCTGGGTGGGCGAGAGCCGGGCCAGGCCCTGTTCCACGACGCAGCGCTCCACGACCTCGTCGGCGAAGTCGGCGCCGCCCGGCAGCAGGTCGAAGTCCTCGTCGCCGAACTCCACCGGACGGGCGTTGTCGCGCCGGACCCAGTCGACGATCACGTTGCGCGCCACGGTGAACAGCCACGAGCGCACCGACGTGCGTGAGTCGGACAGCAGCTCGGCGTTGCGCCACGCGCGGAACATGCACTCCTGCACGACGTCCTCGGCGCGGTGCGGGTCGCCGGGCAGCAGCCGCCGGGTGAACCTCAGCAGGGCCGGGCGGTGCTCGTGGTGCAACGCGTCCAGGAACGCGCCCCCGCCCGCCGACGGCGCCCGGTCGGCCAGCGCCGTCACGGCGCCGCCCCCGGTGGTGAGGTGGGGTGCCACGGTGAACTCTCCCTGGGTCGCGGTGTCCGGTCGGCACCAGTCCACCTCCCGGAGCACCGCGCGACCACGCAGAGCCACCGGCAGAACGCCCGCGCACCCCGGTTCTGCCGGTTCTTCCGCGTGGCCGCGCGAGGGCCGCGGCGGTTCGATCGGAGTGGTTGATGCGAGGAGGTGTGCCCATGTCCCGGCCGGCAGGTGTGCGGGTGGTGGTCGTGGCGAACGTCGAGCCCGGCGCCGGCAAGTCCGCGGCGGCCCGGGCGCTGCACGACGCGTTGCGCGGCTACGCGTCCGAGGTGGTGCTGTGGGACTGCTCCGGCACCCTGCCACCGCCGCCGCTGCACACGATCCTGCCGCGCGAGGGCGTGGTGGTCGTGGACACCGGGTCGGAGCCGGGCAGCTCCAGCTGGAAGTGGGGCGCGCGGGTGGCGGACCGGCTGGTGATCCCGGTGCCGGTGGACCGGCAGGCCGCGCGTTCGGCGGCGTTGATGATCCAGTGGATGGCCGCGCACGGGTTCGGCCGGCTGGTGGGCGACGCGATCACGGTGACCGAGCGGCACCGGCGGCGCGACCGGGTGCTGGCCGGGCTCATCGGGTCGCACTTCGGCAAGTACACCTCGGAGGTCGCGGTCGCGCCCGAGGCGTGGCCCGCGGTCGCGGCGACGATCCTGAACGGGTTCGCGGACCGGGCGCCGCGCAACATCGCCGTCCCGCTCGACCGCACCTGACGTCTTTGGTCCACTGTGGACCGATGTGGAGGCCGCGTCGGGACGGGCGCGGGTGTTTCGGGAGGTGGGCGCGATGACGCGCGGCACGACGTTCCGGGCGTTCGGCGAGGACGACACCGGCTCGGGGTGGCGGGAGCACGTCCGCCGGCACTGGCCGCGCCTGCGGCAGGGCGCGGTCGAGGAACCGGGCGCCGTGGCGCGGCGGGCGGCCGTGCTGGACCTCGCCTCGCCCGGTCTCGCGCGGATGTGGGAGGGCCTGACGCACCGGGCGAACCTGGCGAACTCCGCGTTCGCCTCGTTCCTCACCCACGTCGACCCGGCGCCGCTCGCGGTGCACGGCAGGCAGGCGACGGCCGGGCGGGCGCTCGTGCGCAACCTGGACGCGACCGTCGAGCGGCACGAGGCGACGTTGTGGTTGAGCCGGTTGGGCGCGCGCCGGGTGATGGGCACGACCTCCGGGTTGTGGGGCCTGCTGGACGGCATGAACGAGGACGGCCTCGCGGTGTCGCTGACCTCGGGCGGCCGGTTCCGGCACGGGCGCGGGCTCAGCGGGCCGATCCTGGTGCGCCACCTGCTGGAGCACTGCGCCACGGTGACCGACGTGGACGCGGCCGTCTTCGGCTGGCGCAGCGCGGGCACGCACGACCTCACCGTGCTGGACGCGGCCGGGAACCGGGCCGCCTACCGGGTTTCCCCCGACGGGCCCACCCGGCGCGGCCGAACCGACCACTGGGACTCGACCGCGGTGGCGGTGTCCGCGATGCTCCGCCCGCCCCGGCTGCGCACGGACTACGCGGCGGGTGTCGGCACGCTGTACACGGCGGTGTACCGGCCGACGGCGGGCAACGTCACGTTCCTGTGGCCCGACCGGATGCGCACGTGGGGTTTCGCGGACTTCGCGGCGGCCGAGGTCGCGGTGGAGTACCGGACCGCGTCGGCGCGCTGACCGGTCCACAGTGGAGGGTCAGCGCAGCTCGTCCCAGGTGATGTGGCCGTGCAGCACGTCCTGGACGGTGTGGGTGGGCACGGGCTCGAACTCCGGGATGGTGACGGGCTTGGCGCCGCGGCGTTCCACGGCGGCGGCCACCCGGTTGCCCAGGTCGGCCGAGTCGAGGGTGCGGACGTCGTCTCGGGACACGTACACCGCGACCAGGTCGCGCTCCCGCGGCGCGGTGCGGTCGGTGCGGCGGAACGGGAGGAGGCCCATCGTGACTCCTTCGGGTCGCTTGGCGGTAGGACTCCAGTACACGCGAACCGGACTCCCGTCGCCACGAGGAAACACCGGCAGAACCACCGGCTGTACCGGGAAGTGCCGCAACTCCTTCCACCCCGACCGCCGCCGTTCGCCCGCCACCGCCGCCGTTCGCCCGCCACCGCGGCCGAACGCAGAAATCCGGTGTGGAGGAAGGGTTTCCTCCACACCGGACTCCGCGCGTCGGGCTGGGTCACGCCTGGCAGGACGCCTTGACCGCGCCCGCCGCGTGGTGCGCGTAGGTCTTGGTCGACCCCTGCCAGTCCTGTCCCCTGGTCAGCAGCTGGACGGCGAGCTTGGCCCCGTTGATCCGGAACGTGCCCACCGACACCCACTGGCCGTGCGACGACACCTGCTTCACGTCGAAGCTGCCGACCGGCGAACCCTGGACGACGTCGAACCGGTCGTAGACCCGGTAGGACGTCGGGTTGCCGCCGGACACGGTGACGTCGCCGTTGGGCACGTACACCGAGACGGCGCAGGTGCCCGCGGTGACCGGACCGGTGTTGAAGGTCCAGAGGCCGTAGGCGCTCGCGTCGTCCTTCTTGGCGTCACCGGACATCGGGACCGACACGAACGCGGAACCGCACCCGCTGCCGTTGTCGACCCAGCCCTTCTTGCCGTCCTTGTAGGACCCGTAGCCGGTGAACTTGGTGCTGCCGGCGCAGCCCGGCCCGGCGGTGGCCGCGTAGGTCGGCGCGGCCTGCTTCTGCTGCGGGGCGATCTGACCGCCGGGCGCGGCCGGCTGACCGGGCGTGGCGGTGGCCGGCGGTTGACCCGCGACCGCCGGCGTGCCCTCGCCCGCCGGGGTTCCGGCTTCGGCCGTGGTGCCCGCGACGTCGGCCGGCACGCCCTTCACCTCCCCCGTCGGCTCGGCGGCCGTCGGCACGACCTCGGCGGACGGCTGCTGCCCCGGCACCTCGGCCGCCGCGATTCCGGGCACGAAGCCCGAACCCTGGTTCGAGTCCTGGGAGTAGCCCGCGTTCGCCGGCCCCTCCCCCGGCTTGTCGTCACCGGACAGGCCGATGAAGCCGAACGGCAGGGCGACCAGCACGACGCCCGCGATGGCCGCCGCGACGACCATCGGCCTCGGCACCCGCCCGGGCGTCGACGCGGCGACCGTCGTGCCGCCCTCGACGACGGGCGGCACCGTGCCGGCGGCCGCGGAGACCACGGCCGTGGTCTCCGCCTCCGGCACGACCTCCGCGTCGACCGGCGGCGCCTCCTCCACCACCGCGACCGCGACCGCGGTGGACTCTCCTGTCTGCGTGGACATGGGTGATCCGCTTCCTCCTTCTCCGGTTCGACCCGCCGGCGCCGGACGGCGGCCGGTCGGGAAACCGCGGTGGGTGTCCGCGCCCGGGGCCGGGAACGCCGCCCCGGGCGCGGTGCGGGGCGGCCTCCGTTCGGCCGGGATTTCGTCGCACGGCGCCGATCCCGGACCTCGCGGGTGTCGTCGGCTATCCCGGCGCGGTGCCGACGCCGGTGGTCGGGCCGTCGAGGGCGCGGGTGTGGTCGGCCGTGGGCGAAACGACCGTCGTGACCCCGCCCGAGCGTCGCGTCCGTCGCCTGCGGTGGCCGAGCACGCCCGGCGCGACCGCCGGATCCGTGCCCCAGGTCTGCTCGTCCTCGGCCAGCCACGTCGCGCGGTCCCGCTCGCCCTTGCGCTCGCCGCCCAAGCCCGGACCGCCCGCCGTGGGCGGGGAGAACGGCACGCCGCCCGTCCCCTGGGGACCGACCTTCGGGCCGCCCACCGTCGGCACCGGCGTGCTGGGCGACGTGACGGGTGGCGTGACGGAGGTCGTGGTGGGCGGCAAGCCGATCCGGCCGCCGCCGATCGGGCCCGGGCCGCGGTGGTAGCCCGCCGGGTCGAGCAAGCCGGTGGTCAACGACGTGACGCCGTCGGGCGGGCGGGGCGCGGTGATCGCCGACGGGGCGCGGCGCAACGACTGGAGGTGGCGTTCCAGCGCGGAGCCGTCCTCGGGCGGCGCGAGGCCCTCCACCGGGTAGGCCTTGCGCAGGCGGTCGTTCTGGTCGAGCCGACCACCCGTCGGGCCGAGGATCAGGCCGGTCGGGCCGACCCGGGACCCCGGCGGCACGATGATCGGGCGGCCGTCCGGGCCCAGCACGGGTTTGCCGTCGGGGCCGAGCACCGTGCCGTCCGGGCCGACGTGGGAACCCTGCGGCACCACCAGGTCCGGCGCCAGGGTCGGGCCGCCCGTCCCGCCGGGGTTCACCAGGGGGTTGTTGCGCGTCAACGGCCCCGTGCCCGGCGGCTTCTTCACCAGTGTCGGTGGCGGCACCACGACCGGCGGGGCGGGGTCGTCGGTCGGCGGGCCGGGCACGTCGTCGCCGGTTCCCGGGCCGGGGGCGGGTGGCGCGGTGGGCGGCAGCACGAGGCGCTTCGGCGTGATCACGGTCGGCAGCCGGTCGGCGGCGTAGGCGTACCCCGGGATCAGCAGGTTCAGCGCGCCGGCCGCCGCCGTGTCCAGTTGCCGCACCTGGTGGTCGACCCACACCAGCTTCGCGGCCTCCTCCAACCGCCTCCACACCGCGCCGTCGGTGACCTTGCCGCCGAGGATGGTGCTCTCGGGGTAGGTCTCGTCGTCGTGGTCGTAGTTCACCGGGCCGTGGCTGCGGAAGTCCGCGACCAGCTGCGGCGAGGTCCAGATCGCGGTCACCGCGCCGGCCGGCCACATCAGCTGCGAGCCGGGCGCGGTGATCGAGAAGCCCAACCCCGTGTCGTAGGCGTGCATCGCGTCGTTGCCGCCGGAGCCGGACCACATGAGGTAGCCGTGGTCCAGGATGCGGATCGCGGCCAGCAGGGTGTCGCCGGCCTCGGTGAGCGCCTTCCACGCCGGGAGCACCTTGGTCGTCTGCGCCACCAGGTCGCCGCACCGGAACGCGAGGTCGTCCAGCACGTGCCAGAACGCGGCCGCGCCGGTGCCCTGGAAGTCGTCGCCCGGGTGGCCGACCCGACCGCGCCACGACTCCAGCGGCCCGACCTGGGCGGTGAGCCACGTCGCGGTGCCCTCGAGCAGGGCGGCGGCCGGGGTGAAGCTCTTGGCCTGCCCCACCGTGCTGATGTCCTCGACGACGGCGCCGCGGATCTTGTTCATGGTGGCGTAGAAGGGTTGCATCGCCTTCTCGACCTCGTCGGTCGCGTCGCCGACCCCGTAATAGGAGGTGTACCTGGTCATCGCCTCGACGGTCCACGGGTTGCCCGGGAAGTGGTTGGCGGGCCCGCGCGGGCGGCGGAAGACGTCCGACTTGATCCACGTCGTGGCGGTGATCGTCTCCCGGAACGGCATCGGCGGGTACACGCCACCGTCGCCGTCGCTGAAGATCCGCAGCGCCTGCTCCCACCGCCACGAGGACGCGTCGGGCCCGCCGAACGGGTTCTGGCTCGTGGCCACCTCGGGTCAGCCCTTCCGGCGGTCGAACGGGCCCGGTGGCGCCTCGTCCCAGATCGCCGCGAACGCCGCGTCCACCGGGGTGGTGCCGGCCATCGCGGCGCGCAGGTCGGCGCGCTGCTCCACGAGCGGTTCGAACACCTCGACCACCGCGTCCCGCATCTCCTGCCGGGCGCGGCCGAGCACGTCGAGCAGCGTGCTCGCCAACTGCTCGGGCGGCATGCTCCGGTACCGGGTGGTGGCGAACTTCAGCGCCACCACCGCGCCCTCCACGTCCACGGTCGCGGTCACCATCCGGTCCGGCGAGGTCGCGGACGCGGTGCGCGCGGCCAGCTCGGCCTTCGCGCCCTCGATCCGGTCACGCTGATCCCTCAGCGTGGCCATGGCCTGGCGCAGCTGCTCCTCCAGCCAGTCGGCCATCGGATCCTCCCTGTCCGTGGTTGCGGGCGGTCGTGGTGACGGACGGCCGGCCACGCCGGCGGCGGCCGAGCACCGAGGGTCCGACCCTGGGGTCGGTGCCCCAGGTCTCCTCGTCCTCGGCGAGCCACGTGGTCCGGTCGCGCTCGCCCTTGTTCTGGTCGGCGCCGCCCGTGCCACCGCCGCCGGCCGTCGGCGGGTAGAACGGCACGCCGCCCTGCCCGTTGCCCGTGCCGTTGCCGGTGCCGCCGCCCTTGAGCAGCGACGGGCCGCCCTCGGTGGGCACCGTCTTCGGCGTGGGGGGCGCCGGTGTGGTCGCGCCCGGCGAGGTGCCGGACGGCGAGGTCGTGCCGGTGTACCCGGAGCCGAGGTTCAGCGAGCCGCCGGACGGCGTCGAGGCGCTCGGCGACAGCGGGGTCAGCAGGGTCGGCAGGCTCGGCGCGCCGGGGCCGCGCAACGAGGCGAGGTACTTGTCGAGCTCGCTCTCCCGGTCCACACCCGGTGTGGTCGGGTCGGCCCGGGACAGCCGGTCCTTCTCGGTGAGCTTCTCGCCCTTGGGCCCGACGATCTCGCCGTCGTGGTTCACCCGGGACCCGGGCGGCACCACGATCGGCCGACCTGTCGGGTCGAGCACGGGCTTGCCGTCCGGGCCCAGCACCGTGCCGTCCGGGCCGACGTGCGACCCGGTGGGCACCTTGATGAGGCTGTTCGGGTCCCGGGTCGTCGGGTTCGACGGCAGGTTCGTGGTCGGCGGACGCGGCACCGGCACCGGCGGCGGGACGTCCTTGCCACCCTTGTCACCGGAACCCTTGTCGGTGCCCGGCGGGGTGATCCCGTCGCCGTTCGGACCGTTCTCGGTGGGGTCGATCTTCGGCGGGTCGACCGTCGGAGGCTTCTTGTCGAGGTCGGACTTGGGCGGCGTCTTCGTCGGGTCGTCCTTGGTCGGGTCCTTCTTCGGGTCGACCGCGGGCGGCGTGGTGAGGTTGAGCTTCTGCCGCTTCTCGATGGTGGGCAACAGGTCCGCCGCCGCGACGTAGCTCGCCTGGAGGATCTCCACCGCCGCGGCCGCCGCCACGTCCAGGGTCGCCGCCATGTGCTGCGACCACATGTTCTTGGCGATCTCCTCGAGCTGGTCCCAGAAGGCGGCCTGGGTGACGTCCGCGTTGAGCTGGGAGCTGCGCGGGAAGTAGTTGTTCCACTCCGCCGTCGCCCGGGTGTTCGGGTTGCCGGAGTTGAGGTCCTGCTGGAACCGGTCGGACATCCACAGCGCGGTGAACGCGCCGGCCGGCATCGACAGGTCCTTGCTGTTCCAGGTGATCTGGCCGAAGCGACCGGTGTCGACCAGCGGCGCGGTCCGGCGCTCGGTCCACTTCTCGTAGCCCTCCTGGAGCTTGGCGATCGCCAGCACCAGGCCGTTCTTGCCCTCGTTCTCGGTCGTGGCCGGGTTGTCCGTCCCGCCCTTGGCCTCCTCCAACGACTTCCACGCGAGGTGGTTGCGCACCGTCAGCTGGTCCACGGTGTCCTGGAACCGGAACACCAGGCCGTCCAGCACCTGGCGGAACGCGAGCGCGCCGCCGCCCTGGAAGTCGTCGCCCTTGTGCCCGACCTTCTCCGGCCAGGCCTTGAGGTCCTTGCCGTAGGTGGACAGCACGGTGCCGGCACCGAACAGCGCGCCGTAGGCGGTGTCGAACGTCCGGGGCTGCGCCACCGTGTTGTCACCGCGCCCCAACGACTCCAGGATTTTCCGGGTGTTGCCGTAGAAGTCGGCCATCGGCTTCTCCAGCGCCTCGTTGGAGTCCGCGACGCCGTAGAACGACGTGCCCGCCGTCTGCCACTCCACGACCCAGTTGTTCTGCGGGTAGCGGTTCGCCGGTCCGCGCGGCTTGCGGTAGGCGTCCGCCTTGAGCCACTTGGCGTTCAGGATGGTGCTGCGGGGCGGCACCACCGGGTAGGTGGCGCCGTCCTGGAAGAGGTTGAGCGCCTGCTCCCAGGTCCAGCCCTTGCCGTCGGACGGTCCGAGCGGCGCCTCGTTCGGCATCGGGCTCAGGTCCCCCCGCCGGTGTTGCCGCCCGTGTTCCCACCCGTGCCGCCGCCGGAGGTGCCGCCCGTGCCGAAGATCTGCTGGAGCTGCGGCGCGCTCAACTCGGTGGACAGCTTGATGTTCTCGTCCTCGCCGGCCAGCGCGATCTTCACCGCCTGGGTGATGTTGCCGTCCAGCGTCACGAGGAACTTCGTCATGTCCTCGATCTGGGCGTAGAGCGTGGGCGCCGTGCCGGTGACGGACTCGTACCGGTCCATCAGCAGCTTCGCCGGCGGCCACAGCTCGGAGCCCGCGAGCAGGTGGCGGTTCTTGTCCGTCGTGCCGCCCTTGAGCCGGGACAGCTCGACGATGCTCGGGTTGGTCTGCAACTCCTTCACCATCGTCGTGAGGACCTTCTCCTGAAATTCCCGCAGGAAGCTGATCGTGATCTTGATGTCACCGCTGTCCGCCACGGCCGTCCCTCCGCGCCGTCCCGACCGCGCCGCGCGCCGCTACCGGCCGCGGCCGCCGCCGAAGTTGTACGAGATCTTCTTGTCGGTGGCCAGGTAGTTCTCGAAGGAGTGGTGCAGGGTCACACCCGCCTTGCCGAACCGGCCCTCCATGTCGCCGACCGCCGCCGTCCACTGGCGGTCGACCTCCTCCCAGGCGGTCTTCGCCTCACCGGTCCAGGTCTCGGCCATCGGCCGGATCCTGTTCTGGAGGTCGTTCAGCGCCTCCACGATCGCCGTGGTCTGCGCCCGCATCTCCTCGACCATGTGCGGAATGGTGCCGCTGACCGAAAAACCGTCGACCATCTTCCTGCTCCCTCTGGTGGTGGACCCGTGTGGTGGGCGTGGATCAGCGGACGTGGATCAGCGGATGATGTCCTGGAAGACCCGGTCGCTCTCGTTGCCGCCGTTGAACGCGTGCTGCGCCAACTGCGTGATCTCGTCCTCGACCTGGGTCATCTGCTGGTCGCTGATGCCGACCAGCTCGCCGATCTCGTCCAGGGTGTTGACGATCTTGTCGTAGTCCTGCATCCACGCCTGGAGGTTGCGCCGGAAGGCCTGGGCCGCCGTGCCCTCCCACTTGCCGTGCAGCTCGGCCGCGATCAGCTCGACCTTCTGCCCGATGTGGACGCAATCGTCGTAGCACTCCTGGATGGCCTGGTAGCCGGCCTTCATCCCGGAGTCGGTCTTCTGGAACCTGGGCGTCGTCATCGCGGTCGTCCCTTTCCCCGGTGGTGGCGCGGACTCGTGCGCCCGTGATCACGCACAAGGACACCAATCCCGGGACCGGCGGACCATGCGGAACCACCGGCAGAACTCACCGGCGGTTCCGCCGGTCACGAACCGCAGGTCGCCGTCGCGGGCAGCACGGCGCCACCCGCGCGCAGCGCCACCGGGTCCAGCGAGGTCCCGGTGGGCAGCAGCGTCAGCAGCGACGTGGGCAGGCCGACGGCCGAACCCGGGTCGTAGCCGAGGGATTTGGCGCCGTCGCCGACCAGCGGGTAGCGCACGCCGGTGTCGGTCACCAGGTACAGCGCGTCGCCGACCCGGCCGTTCGCGGCCACCCCCCGGACCAGGGCGGCCGAGCCCGCCCGGGCCACGACCCGGTCGACCCGCTCGCACGGCGCGGTGACGCCCGGTTGGCCCAGCGGCGCGTGGCCGTCCGCCGCCACCCGGTCCGCCACCATCACGGCGGTGCGCGGCGCGGTGCCGTCCGGCGTGACCTGCGCGCACAGGTTCTGTCCACTGTGGAGCGCCACGGCCCGGGGCGGCGCGACCGGCGCGGGCGGTTCCACGCCGGACAGGTGCTCGCCGACGACCCGGCCGGGCAGCGGCGTCACCACGACCTCGCCCCCGTCGTACGCGGCGCGCCGGACCAGCGGGTCCGCCGTCAGCAGCCGGACGTCCAGCTCGGACAACGGGGTCAGGCCCGCGCCGGTCAGCACGTACCGCTGGGCCGGGCCGCCGGTCACCGAGAACAGCCGGCCGATCCGCGAGTCCACGCCGCCGCCGAGAGCCGGGCCGGGCGCACCGAGGTCGGCGACACCGGGTGGCGCGAAGTCCGGGCCGACGGGCAGCGCGTCGACCAGCGCGGTCGGCGCCTTGACCGGCTGCGGCACGCCGTCGAGCGCGTCGAGCGCGCCGCGGTCCACCACCACCCGACGCCGTTTGCCCTGCCACAGCACGGAGACCGCGCCGTCCGGGCCGACCACCACGACCGCCTCGTCCTCGCGCAGGGCCGTGCCGCCGGAGCCGACGCCGACGCGCAGCGAGGTCGCGCCGACCTGGTCGTGGTCGACGGCCGCGCACACCTCCCACGGGTCGGCCGCGAGCGGCGGCAGGGTGTCCGGCGCGCCGACGATGCCCAGCGGCTCGCCGCGCGGCACGTCCTTCAGCGAGTTCTCCGCCACGTGGTGCACCACGAGCCGGTCGCCCGCGACGAGCTTGGCCGAGGCGTAGTTCAGCACCGGCAGCAGCTTGCCGTCCGCGTAGAGGAACCGCGCGCCCGAGGAGTCGACCACGACCAGCGCGCCGTCGACCTTCCACGACGTGTTGCCACCGGGCGAGATCAGCCCGTAGATGAACACCCCGACGCACGCGAGCGTCGCGATCAGCCCGCCGATGGTGCTGCCCCGGTACGTCCGGTGCAACGGGCTCTCCGGTGCGTCCGGATCGACACGCAGCAGCGCCGAGGCGAGCCGGCCCATCATGAACCGGTGCGCCTGGACCTGGTCGGTCTTGGAGTTCACCGGTCAGCCCCCGAGCCCGCGCGCGAACGCGAACACGCCGAGCAGCCACAGCGCGAGCGGCAGCAGCGACAGCGCCGCCAGGCTCTCCGCGACGTCCGCGAGCCGACCCCACTGCGGCAGCAGCCGGCGGCCGGGCAGCGTCCAGCGGGCCACCACCAGCACCGCCGCCAGCACGAACAACCCGGCCACCAGGCCGAGCGGCCGGGGTTCGCGCTCGTGCCAGGCGAGCAGCAGCCGCAGCACGCCGTACCCGCCGGGCACCAGGATCGACAACCGCTGCCACACGCTGCCCAGCGCGCGGCCGTGCACCAGCAGCAACGCGCTCAGCACCCAGGCGAACGCGGTCGCCTGCCAGGACGCGTCGCGCACCACGAACCCCAGCACCACCGCGCAGGCCGCGCCGATGGCCGCGAACAGCGCCGTCACGTAGGCGTCCGCGATCCGCCCCTTGGCCACCACCTCGTCACCCGCGTGCGGCTGGATGTCCTCCTGGAGTTCCTGCGCGTTGGTCGGCAGCGCGGGCAGTCGCAACCCGGCCAGCCGGAACGCCAACCTCGGCACGAAAGCGCCCAGCAGCACCGCGAGCACGGCGACCACCGTGGCGGACGCCGCGAGCGGCGCGCCCGCGAGCATCATCACCAGCCCGCCGGACGCGCACAGCAGCCCGAACGTGGCGATCGCCACGAACACCGGCGCGGCGCCCGCGACGGCGGCCAGTCCGAGCGCCGCCGCGCCCGCGCCGGCCACGCAACCGGCGAGCACCCGTGCGCCCAGCAGCACGGGGCCGTCCGGTCCACTCGGGACCAGGAACCCGGCCAGGCCGACGAACGGCACCGAGGCCGCGCCGAGGGCCAGCGCCGCGACGCCGTCACCCAGCGCGCGGGCCGCCGTCGCCGCGCACACCAGCAGGAACAGCGCCGCGACGGCCGAGGCGAGCAGCGTGGGCCAGGACTTCGGCGACCCGACGAGCAGTCCGAACGCGACGGACACCGCCGCCACCGTCGCGGCGAGCAGGGTCCACCGGGTCGCGTCGGGACGCCACGAGTCCGCACGGGCCCGTGCCTCGGTGGACAACCCGTCGATGATGTCGTCGAAATGAACAGTCGGGAGGTGGTCGCGGCGCGGACGCAGGTGGACGGTCTCGCCGTCGCGCAGCTTCAGCGAGTCGACGGTGGCCTCCTGGTCCAGCGGCGCCTCGCCGAGCCGCTGGAGGACCCAGCCGTCGTGGTCCACGCCCTGTTCGGCCAGGTCACGGCCCGCGTAGCCGAGGATCGTCGGCATCAGGTCGATCAACGGGATGTCCACCGGCACGGCCAGTTCGAAACCGGTGGAGGGGGCACGGACGCGCAGTTTGCACAGCCCGGAAGTGGTCGCCATGACACACGCCTTCACGTAGGCGACCGACGCGCGGAACCCGAGTGAACCGTCGCGTGGTCGGATTTCGTCACCTCATGCGGAGCTGCCACCACAGCACGTCCGCCAGGGAAGGAATCCGGGGTTGAGTGTAATCCTGTTCCGCAAGGGTCCGCGCCGGCCCGGTCCGGAACTGCCAGAGGGCGAGCTGAGCATCCAGGAGCCGCCCACGCTGCCGGAGGTCCAGCGCAGCGCGGGCGCGATCATGATGTACCTGCCGATGGCGCTGTCGTCCACGGCGACGGTGCTGCTGTTCGTGCGACCGGGCGAGAACGGCGCGTTCAGCTACCTGGCCGCCGGGTTGATGACGGTGTCCTCGATGGCCATGCTGGTCGGCCAGCTGGGGCGCAGCGCGGGCGACCGCAGGCAGAAGCTCAACGACGCCCGGCGCGACTACCTGCGCTACCTCGCCCAGTCCCGGCGCAAGGTGCGGGAAGTCGTGGTGGCGCAACGCGAGGCGCTGGCGTGGCGGCACCCGGACCCGGTCGCGCTGTGGTCGCTGCCCGGCACGACCAGGATGTGGGAGCGGGAGGCGCGGGACGAGGACTTCGGCGAGATCCGGGTGGGCGTCGGCCCGCAGCGGCTGGCCTGGCGGCTGAACCCGTTGTCCACCAAGCCGGTCGACGACCTGGAGCCGCTGTCCGCGCACGCGCTCCGCCGGTTCATCCACGCCTACGGCACGGTCGCGGACCAGCCGGTGGCGGTGTTCCTGCTGTCGTTCTCCCGGATCCTGCTGCGGGCCGCCGACGACCGGGAGGCCGACCGGCTGCGCGCGCTGGCCCGGGCGATGATCGCGCACCTGGCGGTGTTCCACTCGCCCGCCGAGCTGCGGATCGTGGTGCTGACCTCGCGCGAGCGGCGGCCGTGGTGGGAGTGGGTGAAGTGGCTGCCGCACACCCTGCACCCCGACGAGACCGACGGCGCGGGCGCGTCCCGGCTGGTGGTCGGCACGATGGCGGAGCTGGACGACGCGCTCGGCGACGAGTTCGCGAGCAGGCCCGGGTTCGACCCGGACTTCGCGCCGGACGCCGCCGAGCCGTGCGTGATGCTGTTCGTGGACGGCGTGCCGGTGCCGCCCACGTCCCGGCTCGCGGGTCAGGGCTACCGGGGCGCGACGGTGGTCGACCTGTCCTCGGCACTGTCCGAACAGGACGATCCGCTGACGTTGCGGCTGCGCGTCGAGGACGGGCAGCTGAAGGTCGTCACCGTCGACCAGCAGAACAAGGAGGTCGCGGGTGACCTCGGCCGGCCCGACGGGCTGGGTCTGGCCACCGCGACGGCGCTCGCGATGCGGCTCGCGCCCTACCGGGTGGGCGCGACCCGGCGGTCGGCCGAGCCGATGTCCGCCGACTTCGACCTGACGTCGTTGTTGGGGATCAAGGACATCCAGACCCACGACGTCGCGGCGGGCTGGGCCGCGCCGCGCCCGGGTGGTCGGCTGCGGGTACCGCTGGGCATCGGGCCGACCGGGCTGCCCGTCGAGCTGGACCTCAAGGAGTCGGCCCAGGCCGGCATGGGCCCGCACGGCATGCTGATCGGCGCGACCGGTTCGGGCAAGTCGGAGTTGTTGCGCACGCTGGTGCTCGCGCTCGCGCTGACCCACTCGTCGGAAATCCTCAACTTCGTGCTGGTGGACTTCAAGGGCGGCGCGACGTTCCTCGGGTTGGACGGGTTGCCGCACACCTCGGCGGTGATCACCAACCTGGCCGACGAGGCCGCGCTGGTGTCCCGGATGCGCGAGGCGTTGCACGGCGAGTTGGTGCGGCGTCAGGAGTTGCTGCGCAAGGCGGGCAACTACAGCTCGGCGTTGGACTACGAGCGGGCCCGCGCGGGCGGCGCGGCGCTCGACCCGTTGCCGACGCTGTTCGTGGTGGTGGACGAGTTCAGCGAGCTGCTGGCCGCGCACCGCGACTTCATGGACCTGTTCATCATGATCGGGCGGCTCGGGCGGTCGTTGGGCGTGCACCTGCTGCTGGCCTCGCAGCGGTTGGACGAGAGCCGCATCCACCAGCTCGAGTCGCACCTGTCCTACCGGATCGGCCTGCGCACGTTCTCCGCCATGGAGAGCCGGGGCGTGCTGGGGGTGCCGGACGCCTACCAGCTGCCGTCCGACCCGGGCAACGGGTTCCTCAAGAACGGCATCGGCGCGCTGGACCGCTTCAAGGCCGCGTACGTGTCCGGGCCGCACCGGATCGCGCGGCGCGGCGTGGAGCAGGCCGTGGTGGCGCAGCAGATCGTCCCGTTCACGGCCGGTTTCGCGGTGCGCCGCGATCCCGCGCCGGTGGCGGAGCCGGTGGCCGAGCCGTCGGGGCGCAGCCTGCTGGAGGTGGCCGTCGAGCGGCTGCACGGCAGCGGGCCCGCGGCGCACCGGGTGTGGCTGCCGCCGTTGGACGAGCCCGGGTCGCTGGACGAGCTGCTGCCGCCGCTGCGGGTCACGCCGGAGCGCGGGTTGACCGCGACCGGGCTCGCGACGTTGACCGTGCCGCTGGGTTTCGTGGACCGGCCGTTCGAGCAGACCCGCGAGCCGCTGGTGGTCGATCTGTCGGGCAGCGGCGGGCACATGGCGGTCGTGGGTGGTCCGCAGAGCGGCAAGAGCACCGCGTTGCGGACGCTGATCTGCGCGCTGGCGCTGACCCACACCCCGGCCGAGGTCCAGTTCTACTGCCTGGACTTCGGCGGTGGCACGCTGACCGGTCTCGCGCGCCTGCCGCACGTGGGCGGGGTGACGGGGCGGTTGGACGTGGAGCGGATCAACCGGACCATCGGCGAGGTGACCGCGCTGCTGGCCCGCCGGGAGCGGTTCTTCCTGGACCACGCGGTCGACTCGATGCCGACGTTCCGGCGCCGGCGCGCGGCGGGCGAGTTCGCGGACGAGCCGCACGGCGACGTGTTCCTGGTGGTGGACGGCTGGTCCACGATCCGGCAGGACTTCATGGAGCTGACGCCGACGTTCGCCGAGCTGGCCGCGCGCGGGCTCAACTACGGCATCCACCTGGTGCTCGCGACCGGTCGGTGGAGCGAGATCGCCGCGTCGATCCGGGACCTGGTCGGCACGCACCTGGAGCTGCGGCTGGGCGACCCGGTGGACTCGATGATCAACATGCGCGCGGCGGGCACCGTGCCGAAGATCCCGGGTCGCGGCCTGACCGAGAAGGAGCTGCACTTCCTGACCGCGCTGCCGGCGCTCGACGGCGTGCCGGCGGACGTGGCCACCGGCGTCACCACGCTGGTGGACCGCGTCGCCGCGGCGTGGACCGGCCCGTCCGCTCCCCCGGTCCGGATGCTCCCGCCCGTGCTGGACCGCGCCGCGCTGCCCGCGCCGGAGGCGGACGTGCGGATCGCGCTCGGCTGGGACGACCAGCGCCTGGAACCGCTGTGGCACGACTTCGAGGACTCACCGCACCTGCTGGTGGTCGGCGACGTGGAGAGCGGCAAGACGAACCTCCTGCGGCTGGTGGTGGACGGCATCACCAGCCGGTACAGCCCGAAGGAGGCCCGCATCATCACGGTGGACTACCGACGTGCCCTCTACGACGCGGTCCCCGAGGAGTACCGCCTGGGCTACGCCGTCTCCGCCGACTCGGTCCGCGACCTGATCGACGGCGTCCATCGCGCGGTCCACACCCGCACCCCGGGCCCCGACATCACCCCGGCCCGCCTCCGCGCCCGCGACTGGTGGACCGGCCCCCAGGTGTTCGTGGTGGTGGACGACTACGACATGGTGGCGACCCCGTCCACGAACCCGTTCCAGCAACTCTTCGACGCCCTGGCCCAGGGCAACGCGCTGGGTCTGCACCTGATCGTCGCCCGAGGCGCCAACGGCTTCGGCCGCGGCGCGAACGACCCCCTCCTGCGCCGACTGGTGGAGGTGAACACGCCGACGATGCTGCTCTCCTGCCCACCGTCGGAGGGCATGGTCCTGGGCAACGTCAAGCCCCGCAAGCTGATCCCGGGCCGAGCGCAGTACATCACCCGTCGAGGCAACACGGTGGTGCAGACGGCGCTGTCGGCCTATGAGGCGGACCTGACCACGAAGTAGCCACGCGTTCGCCGAGACGCGCGCGCTGGGCGGATCGGGCGGGCCTGCCGGGCGGTCGCGCAGGTCGGGCGGATCGGTGCCTCGGCCGGGCGCGCCGGGTGCCCCAGGCGGATCGGCCGGGCGGATCGGGTGCGTCACGCGGCCAGGCGGCCAGGCGGGTCGGGTGCCCCAGGCGGCCGGGCGGCCGGGCGGCCAGGCGGATCGGCCGGACGGGCGGTTCGGGCGGACAGTCGGGCACTCGGGCAGTCGGGCGGGTGGGCCGGGCGGTCCGGCCAGGCGGATCGGGTGCCCCAGGCGGCCAGGCGGATCGGCCGGGCGGGCGGGCATTCAGGTGGGCGGTCCGGGCGGGCGGGCATTCTGGTGGGCGGTCCGGGCGGTCCGGGCGGGTGGATCGGGTGGATCGGCCGGGCGGGCGGACATTCAGGTGGGCGGGTCGGGCGGGCGGTCCGGGCGGGTCGGCCGGGCTGGGTGCGTCGACAGGCCGCCGTCCTGTCGGGGTACTCGGCCGCGCGGCCGAACAGGCGCGCGCCACCTGTTCGACGTCCGTCGGAACCGACGCACCGACCCTGGCCGCAGGCCAGCCCGCGAAACCCTTGGCCGCCAAGTAATTCCGCCTCCCCGGCGCTCCCCGGGCGATCTCCTGCCGCGCCACCTCCGCCTCTTCCCGACAGTTGTGTCACACCAAGCGCAGCACCTCCGTCACCGCCCCGCCCGCGGCGCCGGCCGCGCGGGCTCCCGCCAGCCGAGCGGACTCCGCCGCCTCGTCCGCCCGGACCATGGCCTCGGACGCCGCGCCCACCGCGATCTGCGCCGTTTCCGCGGCGTCCGCCGCCCGCGCCGCCGCCTCGTAGGCCCTCGCCGCCTCGGCCGGTGCGCCCGCCGCCTTCGCCGCGTCCGCCTGGCCTCGGGTCAGGGTCGCGATCCGACGCGCCTGCGCACCGGCGTGACCCGCCGCCTCCACCACCTGGTCGGCCGCCTCGATCTGGGCCATGTCGCCCAGCACCACCGTCGCCTCGTCCCGCAACGCCCGCAGGTACCCCTCGTCCATCGTCAGCACCACGCCGCCCCCGAGCACCAGAACCGCCGTGGTCTCCAGGCCACCCCTCAGATCCACCGGCGCCCGGTCGTCCAGGTGGAGCCCCAGGCTCGTCACCACCGCGTTCCTCGCCCCGCTCATGACACCACTCCTTCGTCGTCGCGCCCTCCGCGTCCCGACCGGGACGGATGTGAGAGCCTTTGCGTGCACCCAACGTCTGGTGCGAGCTTACAACAGACACGTGCCCTTTCGGCTTTCACGAATGGATGAACATGTCGAGCAGCAACGACGACAGCGCGATCAGCCAACGTCGCCAACTCGGCGCGGCGATGCGCAGTTTCCGCAAGGACGCGGACATCGACCGCGACGCGGCCGCCGAGATGATCGACATCACCGGGCCGACGCTCACCCGGAAGGAAGGAGGTCAGTACAAGTTCAAGCGCTACGAGATCGAGATGCTCGCCACCGCGTACGGGGTCGCGCCCGAGGAGTTGGCCATGCTGGTCGAACTCGCCCGGGAAGCGCGTGCCCGCACCAAACGCGGCGAGTTCCCGATGTTCGTCCCGCTCAAGAGCCGCGCGTTCCTCGAGCTGGAGCGCAACGACGCGGTCGAAATCCTGGCCGCCACGCAGACCGTGATCCCGCTCTACTTCCAGACGGAGCGGTACATGCGCGAACTGTGGCTGCGCAACGGCGAACTGCTCCCGACCGAGCGCATCGACGACTTGACGAAGCTGCGCAAGGTCCGCCAGCAGGTCGTCACCAAGCGCGGCGCTCCGCTGATCCGCGCGATCATCCACGAGGCCGCGCTGCGTCTGCCCGTGGGCGGACGGGCGGTCATGCGCGAGCAGCTCCGGCTCCTGGCCGCGGCCTGCGACCTGCCGAACGTCGAGATCCAGATCCAACCGATCTCCGCCGGAGCGTTCCCCTGCATGGAGACGACGTTCTTCGTCCTGGGGTTTCCGGACGGGATCACGGCGGACGTCGTCCAGGTCTACGGCCAAGCGGAGCAGTTCTACCGCGATCGCCGCGCGTCGACGGAGCCCTATCGGGTTGCCTGGAACCGCCGCAGGGTCTCCGCCCTGGACTTGCGGGCTTCCAAGGCCCTAGTACTGGACGCGGCGGCCCAGTGGACCTCAGAGCCAGGAGAGAAGAGCCCATGACCGAACACCTGACGTGGCGCAAGAGCAGCTTCAGCACCGGCGACGGCACCGGTGGCGAGTGCGTCGAATTGGCCTCGCTGACCGACGGCGGCGTTGCCCTGCGCAATTCCACGCTCGGCGACGCGAGTCCGGTCGTCACCTACACCAAGGCCGAACTCCGGGCCTTCGTGCTCGGCGTCAAGAACGGCGAGTTCGATGACCTGATCGCCTGACCACCGCCACGTGGGTGGTGTGGTCAGACGCCGCCGCGCCACCCACGTCGACGGCCCCGCGGCAACACCGCGGCCAGCGCCGCCAGCAGGCCCGTCACCACCAGCGCGCCGCCCACCACGGCTGTCGCCGACGCACGGGTCGCGGACAGGTCCGGGGTTGTGGCCACCACCACCGGTTCCGGGCGGCCGGTGGGCGCGCCGCCCGTCGTTCCGCTCGCCGTCACCGCCGCCAACGGGTCAAGGAGGATCAGGCCCGGTTGGCGGTACGCGGTGTCCCACAGACGCCAGGTGATCTCGGCCGCGGTGGCCTGCGGGCGGTAGGCGCGGATCAGGGCGGCGGTCGCGGCCACCTGGGCGGCGGCGAAGGCCGGGCCCGAGGCGACCACGTGGCCGCCTCCCGGGCCGGTGCCGACGACCAGGTTTCCCGGTGCGGCAAGGGATCCCGCTCCGGCGTCGGACTTGCCGTCCGGGCCGGCGGAGGCCACCGGGATCACGCCGGGGAAGGACGCCGGGTAGTACCGGGCGGGTTCGGCGGGCCGGTCGGCCGGGTCGGGGCCGGCGGCCGCGACGACCAGGGCGCCCGCGGCCGTCGCGCGTTCCACCGCCGCCTTCAGCACGGGCGCGCCGTCGGTCGTCACCGCGCCGACGCACAGGATCCGGGTGCCCGCGCGGACCGCCTGGTCGATGGCGGAGGCGATGGTCTCCGGGGTGGCCGCGCCGAGCCGGTCGGTGGCGCGGACCGCCTGCACGCGCGCGCCCGGCGCGAGTCCGGCGACGCCGCCCTCCCGCACCGGTCCGGCGATCAGGCTCGCGACGACCGTGCCGTGGCCCACGCAGTCCGCGCCGCCGTCACCGAGCACATCGGACGGCACGGCCGCGCCGTCCACCCCGGTGTCCAGCACCGCGACCGTGACGCCGGACCCGGTGGTGAGCGGCCACAGGCGGTCCGCGCCGAGGTGCCGCAGCGACCACGGCACCTCGGTGACCTTCTTGCCGGACGGGGCGGTGCACGGCGTGCCGGCGCGCAGGACCTGCGGGATCCGGGGCAGGTCGGTGTCCTGCGCGGTGGCCTCGCCGGCGTTCGCCAGGACGGTGAACGCCGCGCACGCCACGGCCAGTCGTCGCTTCACGCGGCCAAGTCCAGCACGGTCCGGTGGCGGCCGAACACGAAGAACCACCGGCAGAACCGGGCCGCGGTGAACCGTCCGAGGTGCCCGGTGCGTTGGCCGGTGCGGGAGCCGTGTGCTCCCGCTCGCGAGGACGAACCGAGGGGAGCGCCCGTGTCACGGCACGTGCTCACAGTGGACCGGGACAACGGCTACCGCACCATTTCCGCCGCGTTGCAGGACGCGCGCAACGGCACGGTGATCTCCGTGCTGCCCGGCCGGTACGACGAGTCGCTGGTGGTGACCAAGGTGGTCACGATCGCGGCGAGCGACGCGCCGGGCAGCGTGGAGGTCGTGGCGCGGCAGGGCAGCGTGGTGCGACTGGCGGCCGAGGCGGTGAAGCTGACCGGGTTGGTGCTGCGCGGTCAGCACGAGGAGCTCCCCGCGCTCGACGTGGCGCGCGGTCAGGCGGCCGTGGAGGACTGCGAGATCGTCGGCGCGGCCTGGACCGCCGTGCTGGCGCGCAACTCCGGCTCGCTCGCGATGCGCGGGTGCCGGGTGACCAACCCCGCGGGTGCCGGCATCGTGGTGACCTCGCCCGCCGCCTCGACCATCGAGGACTGCGTGGTGGAGCACGTGCACACCTCCGCAGTGGTGATCGCCGAGCGCGGCAACCCGCTGGTGCGCGACTGCACGTTGCGGCACGCCAAGGGGAACGGGGTGTGCGCGAACGGCCAGGCCCGGGGAACCGTGCAGCACTGCGACATCTCCGCCACCGGGCGGCCCGGCATCGCGCTGGAGGGCGACAGCGCGACCAAGGTGGTGGACACCACCGTGCGCGACACCGCGAGCGGCGTGTTCGTGAGCACGCACTCGTCGCCGGTGCTCGAGGACTGCCGGATCACCAACACCACCGGCGACGGGATCACCGTGACCGACGGCGCGGATCCCGTGCTGCGGCGGTGTCGCACGGCGCGGACCGGTGGCGTCGGGGTGCGGGTGACGGGGCGGTCGCGCGGGTCGTTCGAGGAGTGCGAGGTGGCGGACGCGGTCGGCACCGGGATCCACGTGGACGACGCGAGCGGGCCGTCGTTCGTGCGGACCACGGTGCGCGGCGGGTCGGCGGCCGGGTTGCTGGTCACCGACGGCGCGACGGCCGAGTTCGACCGGCTGGAGGTGCGCGACGTCGCCGGTGGCGGCGTGCTGGTGGAGGCGGCGGCGAACCCGTTGCTGCGCCGGGCGGTCGTGGACGGGTGCCGCGGGCACGGGGTCGAGGTGACCGGCAACGGGCGCGGGCGGTTGGAGGACTGCGAGGTGCTCGACGCCGGGCAGTCCGGGCTGAGCGTTTCCGAGGGCGGAAGTCCTTACGTGAGTTCGCTGCGGGTGCACCGGGCGGGCGCGTCGGGTGTGCTGATCGGGCCCGGTGGCGTGGGGTCGTTGCGGGACTGCGAGATCGCCGAGTCCGCGCGGGAGGGCGTGCGGGTGGACGACGGCGGCGAACTGGTGCTGTCGCGGTCGGCGGTGCGGCGCTCGCGCGGGCACGGCGTGCTGGTGGTGGGTCGGGCGAAGCTGACCGCGGACGACGTGAGCGGCAACGGCGGCGACGGGGTGCGGGTCGACTCGGAGGACTCGGTGGCGCTGGTCGACTGCACGGCGTCGGACAACACCGGCAGCGGGCTGCGGATCACCGTGCCGGCGGCGCGGACGTCGGTGGAGAACCTGACCAGCACCGGGAACGGGGCGCCCGACCTGTCCGGCGCGACGGCGGCGGCCTCGGCCGAGGTCGGCGCCGTCGAGGAGGTCGTGGCGGAGAACGAGGAGGCGCCGCTCGCGAAGTTGGAGGCGCTCGTCGGGTTGACCGCCGTCAAGCACCAGGTGAAGACGTTGGTGAACCTGAACAAGATGGCGCGGCGACGGGCGGAGGCCGGTCTGGTCGCGCCGCCGACCAGCCGGCACCTGATCTTCGCCGGACCGCCCGGCACCGGCAAGACGACCGTGGCCCGGTTGTACGGCAGCATCCTGGCCGAACTGGGTGTGCTGCGCGAGGGTCACCTGGTGGAGGTGGCGCGGGCGGACCTGGTCGCGCAGATCGTCGGTGGCACGGCGATCAAGACGACGGAGACGTTCACGAAGGCGTTGGGTGGCGTGCTCTTCATCGACGAGGCGTACACGTTGACCGCGCAGGGCAAGGGAACCGGGCCGGACTTCGGGCGCGAGGCCGTGGACACGCTGGTGAAGCTGATGGAGGACCACCGCGACGACCTGGTCGTGGTCGCCGCCGGGTACTCGCAGGAGATGTCCGCGTTCCTCCAGTCGAACCCGGGGTTGGCGTCGCGGTTCACCCGGACCATCGAGTTCGAGAACTACACGACCGACGAGCTGGTGACGATCGTGGAGCGGATGTGCGGCGCGCACCAGTACCAGGTGCCCGAGGAGACCCGGGTGTCCCTGGGTGTCCACTTCGGACAGCTGGCGCGCGGCGAGGACTTCGGCAACGGCCGCGCGGCGCGCAAGGTGTTCGAGGAGATGGTGGACCGCCAGGCGTTCCGGCTGGCCGGCGAGCCGGAGGCGGACGACCAGAGCCTGTCGCTGCTGCTGCCCGCCGACGTGCCGGGTGCGGACGCCGCGGTGCCGGGTGACGAGTCGACGTTGGCCGTGCTGCGGCAGAAGCTCGACACGATGATCGGGTTGACCGAGGTGAAGGACGCGATCAACGACCTGGTGAACCTGATCGCGACCGCCCGGCAGCGCCGCCAGGCCGGGCTGCCGGTGCCGGCGATCAGCCAGCACCTGGTGTTCGCGGGCGCGCCCGGCACCGGCAAGACGACCGTGGCCCGGTTGTACGGCGAGTTGTTGGCGGCGTTGGGCGTGCTGCGCAAGGGGCACCTGGTGGAGGTGGCGCGGGCGGACCTGGTCGGTCGGTTCGTCGGCCACACGGCGCACCTCACGCGGGAGGCGTTCGACAGCGCGCGGGGCGGGGTGCTGTTCGTGGACGAGGCGTACACCCTGACCCCGGGCGGCAACGGCGGCGACTTCGGGCAGGAGGCGGTGGACACGCTGGTGAAGCTGATGGAGGACCACCGCGACGACACGGTGGTGATCGTCGCGGGCTACTCGGCGGAGATGCGCAAGTTCCTGTCCTCCAACACGGGCCTGGCGTCCCGCTTCACCCGGCACGTGGAGTTCGCCGACTACGACGCGGACGACCTGGTCACCATCGTGCACCGGATGGCGTCCACCAACGGCTACGAATGCGCACCGGACACCGTCACCGCCCTGCGCGCCCACTTCGCGTCCGTGCACCGGGACGAGACGTTCGGCAACGCCCGCTACGCCCGCCAGGTCCTGGAGACCATGATGACCCGCCAGGCGGGCAGACTGTCGACCGCGCCGACCCCGACGGTCAACGACCTCCGGCTGCTGCTGCCGGCGGACCTGGGGTGAGAGGAGTCCGATGATCGTCCTGCACGAGGGCACGTGGCACGTGGCCGTCGACGCCGCCGACCGCACCGCGGTGGTCGAGGTCTTCCGCGACGCCGGCGGCAAGAGGCTCCGCGCCCTGCTGGGCGGTCACGCACCGGGCCACCCACCCGCCGCCGTACCGACCGCGGCGGTGGTCCACTCCGCGCTGTCCACTCCCCTGGTCCCCGGCCTCCCCGACGAGTTCGCCGGCCCGGTCCGGGACCACCTGGCCGCCCTGGGCCGGCCGGTGGTGATCGACCGCGGTGCCCACGACGAGGTCGACTCGTGCGAGGAGGCCTTCCGACTGGCCGCCGAGGTGCTGGCCGAGGTCCTCGCGCCGCGCGACCTGGCGGCCTGGGAGGAACGGGTGCGCGAGGTCGTCCGCCGCCGGTAGCCCGTGCCACGCTGGAGGCCGACGTCCGAGGAGGTCGGGATGCGCGTCGAGGAGACGGCCGTCGTGGTGGTCGGGGCCGGGGTCGCCGGGTTGACCGTGGCGTCGTTGTTGCGGCGGGCCGGGGTGGACTGCGTCGTGGTGGAGCGGCGGACGCGGGAGCGGGTCGAGGCGCGGCAGCGGGCCGGGGTGCTCGACTTCGCGGCGGAGCGGGTGTTCGTGGAGGCCGGGCTCGGCGCGGTGGTCGAGGGGTTCGGGCGGGCCGGGGTGGTCGAGTTCCGGGTGGACGGGGTTCCCCGGGTGTTCGACGCCGCGCGGTACGGGCCCGTCGGGGTGTTGATGCCGCAACAGGTGTTGGTGCGGCGGCTGTTGGCCCGGTTCCTCGCCGACGGGGGTGACGTGCGGTTCGGGGTGGCGGACGTGGCGTTGCACGGGTTGGAAGAGCGGCCGTGGGTGACGTACGGCGGTGGTGGGGTCCGGGTCGACGCGCGGTACGTGGCCGGGTGTGACGGTGCGCGCGGGGTCGGGCGGGCGGCCGCGGTGGCGGCCGGGGCGACCGTGCACCGGTTCGCCGACGAGGTCGGGTGGATCACCGTGTCGACCGGGTCGCCGCCGCCCGCCCGACCGGTGATCGCGGTGAGCCGGCTCGGGTTCGCGGCGCACTTCGGGCGGGGTGGGGCGGCCAGTCGGTTCTACCTCGAGTGCGCGCCCGGTGAGGACCTGGCGGCGTGGGACGACGAGCGGGTGTGGCGGGAGTTGCGGGCGCGGTTGGCCGATCCCGGGCTGGTCGGTGGACCGGTGGTGGAGAAGGCGGTGATCGACGCGCACAGCTTCGTGCTGGAGCCGATGTCCCGGGGGCGGTTGTTCCTGGTCGGCGACGCCGCGCACGTCGTGCCCCCCATGGGCGGCAAGGGGATGAACCTCGCGGTGGCGGACGCGGGCGTGCTGGCGCGGGCGTTGGTCGCGGCCGTGCTGGAGGGGGACGAGGGGCCGTCGCGGGAGTACTCGGACACGTGCCTGCGCCGGGTGTGGACCGACCAGGAGTTCTCCCGGTGGATGACCGAGATGGTGTTCCACGGTTCGGCGGAGGCCACGGCGGGCCCGTTCCGGCACCGGGTGGCGCGGGCGCGGTTGGACCGGTTGTTCACGTCGCGGGCGGCGGCGGAGTCGTTCGCCCACCTGATGGCGGGCACCGACGGGTGACCGCGCAGAGCAGGGCACCCGTGCCGGCGAGCAGGACGCCGTAGCTCGGACGGGGCCACACCATCGGGATCGGGCCGGGGCCGAAGATCGCGGCGGCGTCGGTGTAGCCGGACAGCACGAGCAGTGCCGCGGCGAGCGTGGCGGCGCACGCGACCAGTGAGGCGATCCGCCACGGCGTGGTCCGGCGGTGCACGAGCACGTGCATCACCGTGGCCGCGGCCGGGTACCAGGGCCAGCCCGGCAGGTCGGTGACGGTGACGTCGTACGCGCCGTAGGTCGCCCACGGGGCCAGGAAAGCGGCGGCGGTGGCGCAGACCGCGAGCAACTGCACCGCACGGTGGTACATGGCACTCCCATGGCAACGGGCCGCGGGCACCGCGGAGTGCGGTGCCCGCGACCGTGGATGTCAGCTGGTGATCAGGCTGACGCCCAGGGTGGCGGCGATCAACGGGACCTCGGTGAAGTAGATGTACTCCAGCCGACTCGCCGACCCCACCGGCGTGTGACCGCCGCTGACCACACCTCGCGCGTACAAACCGGTGTCCGGGTGCGTGGACCACACCGGCCCACCGCTGTCTCCGCGCGCCACCGCCGAACAGCCGGCGCAACGATGGCCCTCGACGCCGTGCCGAACACCACCACCGTCACCGAAGTCGTATTCCACGTAGTGGTTCACGACCTCGATCGCGCATTTGTTCGGATAGCTGGTGTAACCGCTCTGGCAGACGTACTCACCGTTCCACGAATACTTGGACTGACGCACGTCGAACGCGTATTCGTCGTTCACCCACACACCCGCCTGGCTGTCCGCCGGAATCAGCGCACTGTCGTAGACGGTGTTCTCCACGGCGATCTCACCGATCGGATCCCCGTTCAAGTCCTCGATGTCCGTGCCGCCGGGGAAGCAGTGTTCCGCGGTAAGGAGGTAGTCGGTGGCCCCGGAGTGGAGGCCGAACGCGGCGGTGCAGTCCCAACCGTCCGGCCAGACCGCGTTGCGAATCGGGATGCCACCCTGCCACGGTGGCGCCGGGTCCTCCCGGCTGGTGGGCACGGACGGAAAGCCTGCGACGTAGTGGACGTCCGCGCCGGCGATCACGCCGCCCTGGGCGGTGAGCACCGGAGCCTTGGCCGGCGAGTTGGTGCGCACCTCCACCCCGGACCCGTCGTGCTTCAGCGCGATCGAGTACACCTCGACGCCCTGCGACCCGGCCTCCTTCACCCCGGACCAGATCCCGGCACTGGCTTCCTGAAGCCGTTTCTGCGAGTACTTGGCGCTGCGGACCTCGACGTCCACATCCGCGCGAACAGCCTCGGACGTGGCTCGCACTCCTTCGCGAACCAGTGCGGCACCCGCCACCGGATCGGTCGTGTACACGACCACCCGATTGCGCGTCGGGTCGACCTCGATCCCGGCGAACGTGTCGACGTACGCCGCGTAGGCGCGAACTCCGATGCCGTCCGCCACGATCCCGGCCGCAGACGTCCCGGCGAATTTCCCCGATTCGCCCGCAGCGCGCTCGCGCACCGGCCCTTGTGCACTCGCACCGGACGTTCCCGGTAATACGAGCACACCGAGCGACAACGCGGCCACCACGACCGCGGCCGCCTTCCTCACACGCATCGCAATCATCAACCCCCCTGACTTGGCATATCCACCGGCAAACCGGAGGCGCACGCACAGGAAATTCGTGTCCGGAGACACGAATTTCACCTCCCCCGAAACAGACTTTCGCACCGAAACCGACCGCCGACAAGGTGATCCACCTCACCGACAGCGGGGTAGTTTCCGCTGCGGAAGGGAACCGGATTCGGATTCCGGTGTCACACCCGCGATCGCGGGTGTGCCGACACCGGACCCGAAGCGGTGGTCCTGGCGCGACGCGGGCTCACCGCTCGCCGCGCCACTCCCGTCCCAGCAGCCAGACGAGGTAGAGGCCGCCCACCGCGCCGGTGCTCAGGCCGACCGGGAGGGGTACGGGCAGCAGGCGTTGGCCCGCCAGGTCCGCGCCCACCAGCAGGACCGCGCCCGTCAGCGCCGCCGCCAGCGGGCCCGCTCCGCCGCCGCGCACCAACCTCTTCGCGACCTGGGGCGCGGCCAGGGCGACGAACGCGATCGGGCCGGCCGCGGCGGTGGCCGCGGCGGTCAGGGCCACGCCCGCCATCACGAGGACGACCCTCGTCCGCTCGACCGGCACGCCGCGCGCGGTCGCGGTCTCGTCGCCCATTTCCAGCAGGGTCATCCGCCTGCCCAGCGCCACCACGACGGGCAGCAGCACGGCCAACGCCACCCACACCGGCACCGCGTGGTCCCAGCCGCGGCCGTTCAGGCTGCCCACCAACCACAACTGGGCGCTCTGCGCCTCCTTCAGCGACGCCCGGCTGAGCAGGTAGGCGTTGACCGCCGCCAGCACCGCGCTCACCCCGATGCCCACCAGGATCAGCCGGAAACCCTGCACGCCCCGCCGGTACGCCAGCGCGTACACGACCAGCGCCGACACCACGCCGCCCAGCACCGCGCCGCCGGACACGCCGATCACGCTGTCCTTCGCCACCAACAGGACCACCAGCGCGCCGGTCGCCGACCCGGTGGTGAAACCGATGACGTCGGGGCTGCCCAACGGGTTCTTCGACACGCTCTGGAAGATCGACCCCGCCGCGCCGAGCGCCGCGCCGACCGCGACGGCCACCAGCAACCGGGGCAACCGGAACCGCGTGACGACGAGTTCCAGACCGCGCGGCCCGTCGCCGAACAGCACGCGCACCACGTCCGCGGGCGACGCCGGGAAGTCGCCGGTGGTCAGCGCCAGCACGCCGAGCACCAGCACCGCGAGCAGCAGCAGCACGCCGACCAGCAGCGCGCGGGGGCGCACGCGCACCGAGAACGCGCCCGACGGGGACCTCAGCGCCCGGGTCACAGCTGCGCGATCCGACGTCGCCTGGCCAGCACGATGAACACCGGCGCGCCGACGAACGCCATCACGATCCCGACCTCCAGCTCTCCCGGCGCGGACACGATCCGGCCGACCACGTCCGCGCCCACCACCAGGATCGACGCCAGCAGCGCCGAGTAGGGCAGCACCCAGCGGTTGTCCGGGCCGGTGATCAACCGGGCCACGTGCGGCACCGCGAGCCCGACGAACCCGATGGGACCGGTCGCCGCGGTCGCCGCGCCGCACAGCACGGTGATCGCCACCGCCGCGCCGAGCCGGATCCGCTCGACCCGCACGCCCAGCGCGCGACCGGTGTCGTCGCCCAGCGCCAGCGCGTTCAGCCCGCGGCCGAGGCCCAGCGCCAGCACCGCGCCCACCACGATCAGCGGCCCGGTTTCCCACAGCACGTCGAACCCGCGCCCGGCCAGCGAGCCGATCACCCAGAACCGGTAGCGGTCGAACGCCTGGCCGTCGAGCAGCAGCAGGATCCCGATGAACGCCACCAGCACCGCGCTCACCGCCGCGCCCGCGAGCACCATGCGCTCCGGTGTCGAGCCACGACCGGTCGAGCCCAGCAGGTACACCAGCACGGCCACCGCGGCGGCGCCCACGAGCGCGAACCACACGTAGCCGCCGGGTTCGGTGACGCCGAGCAGCGAGATCGCGACCACCACGGCGGTGGACGCGCCGATCTCCACGCCCAGCAGTCCGGGATCGGCGAGCGGGTTGCGGGTCACGGACTGCATCAGCGCGCCCGCCAGACCCAGCGCCGCGCCGACCACCACGCCGAGCAGGGTGCGCGGCAGCCGCAGTTCCCGCACCACGTAGGCGAGTTCGGAGCCGTCGTCGTGGCGCAGCAACCGCAGCGCGGCGCCGAGGTCGACGTCCTTGGCGCCCACCGTGAGCGACCACGCGGACAACGCGATCACCGCCACCGCCGCGAGCACCAGGCCCGACGTCAGCGCGGCGGGCGCCCGCCGCGCTCGCGGTGAGGCGTCAACGGGCATTCGGACAACCTCCACCGGTTCACGATCACCCGACCCGGTGACTGTGGTTAGGGTAGGCATACTTGTGTGCCGAGACAACCGAGGGAGGCACGGTGGGACGCCCCGGCTCCCCCGACGACGGCGGTGTGCTGCGGCGGTCCATGCTCGCCCACCGCGGTCGGATCACCGCGACCGCCGCGCTGTTCGTCTCGCACCAGACCGGCGAGGCGCTGGTCCCGCTGCTGATCGGGGTGATCCTGGACCGGGCGGTGACCACCGGCGACCCGGGCGCGCTCGCGTTCTGGCTCGGTGTGCTCGCGGTGGACTTCCTGGTGCTGTCGCTGAGCTTCCGGTTCGGCTCCCGGGTCGGGCTGCTGGCGGGCGTGCGCGCGGACCGGGCGTTGCGGCTGGCGCTGGCCGGCCGGGTGCTCGACAGCCGGGGCGGCGCGGACACCACCCTGCCGCCGGGCGCGCTGGTGAGCATCGCCACGGCCGACGCGCGCCGCACCGCGATGGTGAACTTCCTGCTGCCGCACGGGATCGCGGCCGTCGTGGGTGTCGCGGTGGCGAGCGCCGGGCTGCTCGCGGTGTCGGTGCCGCTGGGTCTGCTGATCCTGCTCGGCACGCCGCCGGTGATGCTGCTGGTGCGGGCGTTGAGCGGTCCGCTCGAGCGGCGGGCGTCGGCGCAGCAGGAGCAGGCCGCGCGGGCCGCGGGCATCGGCACGGACCTGGTGCGCGGGGTGCGGGTGGTCAAGGGGTTGCGCGCCGAGCGCGCCGGCGTGACGCGGTACCGCGCGGTGAGCCGGGACTCGCTCGCCGCGACGTTGCACACGACGCGGGCCGAGGCCGGGTACTCCGGCGCGGTGATCGCGGTGAACGGCGTGTTCCTGGCCGTGGTGGCACTGGTGGGCGGCGGGTTGGCGGCGTCCGGGGACATCACGGCGGGCGGTCTGGTCGCGGCGGTCGGGTTGGCGCAGTTCCTGCTGGGCCCGCTGGCGGTGTTCGGCGAGATCACCGCGGCGCTGGCGGCCGGCCGCGCGTCGGCGGCCCGGATCTCCTCGGTGCTGAACGCCGAACCCGCCGTGACCGGTGGCGCGGACGTGCTCGGCCCGGTCGCGGGTCGGGTGGAGTTGGCGGGCGTGACCGGCGACCGGCTGGCGGGGCTGGACCTGGTGGTGCCGGCGGGTGAGCTGGTGTGCGTGGTGACGACCGACCCGGCCGAGGCGACGGCGTTGCGGCGGTTCCTCGGGCGGGAGGCCGATCCGCCGGGCGGACGACTGGCGCTGGACGGGACGCCGCTGACGGACGTGGCGCCGGACGTGCTGCGGGCCGCGGTGCTCGTGTCGCCGCACGACGCGGACCTGTTCGAGGGGACCGTGGCGGACAACATCCGGGCGGGCGGT
Organism: Actinosynnema sp. NPDC020468; assembly: GCF_040642015.1. Classification (NCBI taxonomy): domain Bacteria; kingdom Bacillati; phylum Actinomycetota; class Actinomycetes; order Pseudonocardiales; family Pseudonocardiaceae; genus Actinosynnema; species Actinosynnema sp. NPDC020468. The sequence goes on along the minus strand of NZ_JBFAEO010000009.1, from coordinate 71,958 downwards.
GGCGAGGACGTCGCGGCCGCGGCCCGGGCCGCGCAGGTCGAGCGGATGGCCTCCGCGCTGCCCGACGGGATGGCCACCGCGGTGACCGAGCGCGGGCGTTCGCTGTCCGGCGGTCAGCGGCAGCGGGTCGCGCTGGCCCGCGCGCTGCACGCCGACCCGCCGGTGCTCGTGCTGCACGACCCGACCACGGCGGTGGACGCGGCGACCGAGGCGGCCATCGCGGCCGGGGTGCGGTCGGCGCGGGTCGGGCGGACCACGATCGTGCTGTGCAGCAGCCCGGCGCTGCTGGCGGTGGCCGACCGGGTGGTGTTCGTGGAGGAGGGCGTCGTGTCCGCCGCGGGCGACCACGCGACGCTGCTCCGCGACCACCCGCGCTACCGGGAGCTGATCCTGTCGTGACCACCCTGCTTCCCGTCGCCTCGGCCCGGCGCACCAGGACGGTGATCGTCCGGCTGCTGGCCGCGCACCCCCGACTCGCGGTGCCGGCCGCCGTCGGACTGCTGGGCGCGGCCGGGGTGAGCATGCTGACCGCCCGGCTGCTCGGTCGCGTGGTCGACCTGGCGGTGGCCGGCGGCGGGGTGCTCGTGCCGGTGCTGCAACTGGCCGGTATCGCGGTGGCGCAAGGGGTTCTGGCCTACGTGGGCCTGCGGTCGACGGCGCGGCTGGGCGAGCAGGTGCTGGCGTCGTTGCGCGAGGACTTCGTCGAGCACGCGCTGGCGCTGCCGCTGGAACGGGTCGAGGCGGGCGGGTCCGGCGACCTCACGTCGCGGATCACCGAGGACGTGTCGTTGGTGAGCACGGCGATCCGGGAGGCGTTCCCGGAGTTCGCGCAGTCGGCGCTGGTGATCGCGTTGACCGTGGTCGGCCTCACCGCGCTGGACTGGCGGTTCGGCGCGGCGGCCCTGCTGGCGGTGCCGATCCAGGCGTGGACGTCGCGGTGGTACCTGCGCCGCTCGGCGCCGCTGTACGCGGGGCGGCGGGAGGCGGCGGGCGCGGAGCAGCAGCAGTTGCTGGACTCGTTGGGCGGCGCGGACACCGTGCGGGCGTTCCGGTCGGGCGCGGCGCACGTGGACCGGGTCGCGGCGCGGGTGGACCGCAGCATCGGCCTGACGGTGTCGGTGACCCGGCTGCAAACCCGGTTCTTCGGCCGGTTGAACGTGGCCGAGCTGGTCGGCCTGTCGGCGGTGCTGATCACCGGGTTCCTGCTGGTGCGCGGCGGGGTCGCGACGATCGGCGCGGCGAGCGCGGCGGCGCTGTACTTCGCGAACCTGTTCACGCCGATCAACGGGGTGCTGTTCCTGCTGGACACCCTCCAGTCCGCGACGGCGAGCCTGGCGCGGTTGGTGGGCGTGGTGGACCTGCCGGTGCCGGCGCGGCGGGCCGGTGGCGACCGGGCGGCGGACGGGTCGGTGAAGGCGGTCGGGCTGCGGTACGCCTACGTGCCGGGGCGGGACGTGCTGCACGGGGTGGACCTCGACGTGCCGACGGGCGCGACGGTGGCGCTCGTGGGCGGCAGCGGCGGCGGCAAGACGACGCTGGCGAAGCTGGTGGCCGGGGTGCACGAACCGGCGTCCGGCGTGGTGCGGGTGGGCGGGGTCCCGTTGGCGGACCTGGACGCGGAGACCGCGCGGGCGACGGTGGCGTTGGTGACGCAGGAGGTGCACGTGTTCGCGGGCACCGTGGCCGAGGACCTGCGGTTGGTGCGACCGGACGCGGCGGAGGCGGAGCTGTGGGCGGCGCTGGAGGCGGTGGGCGCGGCCGAGTGGGCCCGCGCGCTGCCCGGCGGGTTGGCGACGGTGGTCGGTGACGGCGGGCACGACCTGACGGTGGTGCAGGCGCAGCAGCTGGCCCTGGCGCGGTTGCTGCTGCTGGACCCGCTGGTCGCGATCCTGGACGAGGCGACCGCGGAGGCGGGCAGCAGCGGGGCCCGGGTCCTCGAGAAGGCCGCCGCCCGGGTGCTGGCCGACCGCACCGCGATCGTGGTGGCCCACCGGCTGACCCAGGCCGCGGCCGCGGACCTGATCGTGGTGCTGGACCGGGGTCGGATCGTGGAGCAGGGCACGCACGCCGACCTCGTCGCGGCGGGTGGGCACTACGCGGACCTCTGGGCGGCGTGGACCGCGAGCCGCGGTTGATCACCCGAACGGTCGGGGCAATAGAACGGTCGGGGCAATGGCCTGTCGGAGTGCATTTCGGCGCCGCGGAGTGATCGCGTCGAATCGAGTCTCGCGGTGCGAGGCGAACTCGGTGAAGCGGTCGCGTGGCCGGTGCTGTTCCACGGGCCGGAGAGGCTGGGCCGGCACGACGCGTTGGCGGAGCAAGTGACGCGGGTCGAGTTCGACGCACGCCGCCGCGCCGCTGACGCCTCGCCGATCGCGCGGGGCGCATTCGCGGTCGCGACAGTCGGCAGCAGTGGGTCGACCGACACTTCCCGGACATCCCCGAGTGGGAACGACGAGTCGAGGAACACGCCGCGACCAACCCGTCGACCACGGTGCGCACGACGGACCCCATCTCCTCCCCGCGTGACCATGAGGCGGTGCGGTTCATCGACACGGTGGTGAACTCGGGGCTGCTCGACTCCACCGACGCGTACTACCTCGGCCGAGGGCTCAACCGAGGACGGAACCGCCTAGCGCGCCGCGACACCCGCCGGGACCGGAAGGGCCGGTCCCGGCGGGTGGGTCAGGCCGAGGCCTCGCCCATGGCCACCGCGATGCGGCGGGGGCCGGTGAAGGGTTCGCGGCCGTGGGCGACCGACATGTTGTCGACCAGCAGCAGGTCGTCGCGGTGGTAGTCGAAACGGGTCGAGGCCGCCTGGAAGCAGGCCCGGAGGTGGGCGACCACGTCATCCGGGATCACGCCGCCGTCGCCGTAGTAGGTGTTGTTCGGCAGGCCTTCCCGGCCGTACACGTCCAGCAGGCCCTCGCGGACCTCCGCCGGCAGGCTGCTCTCGTGGAAGATCACGATGTGGTTGAACCACACCGGCAGGCCGGTCACCGGGTGGCGGTGCACGGCGTCGCGGACCGCGCGGGTGCGCAGGCCGTCCTCGGGCAGCCACTCCGGGGTGATGCCGCCGGCCGCGCACTGGCGTTCGACCTCCGCGCGGTCCTCGGTGCCGAAGACCGTCCGCCAGCGCAGGCCGATGTCCTCTCCGTAGTTGCGCACGACCATCCACCGCCGCCGCTCGAACTCCTCGCGCACGGCCGGGTCGATCGCCTCGTACACCGCGCGCACGGACGCCAAGGGCGTCGCGCCCTGGGTCAGGGGCGGCTCGACGCAGTGGAAGAACAGCGTCAGCGGCCACACCGCCTGGTAGGACATCTCGTTGTGCAGCGGGATCTCCGCCTGCTGCGGGTACTCCGTCGAGGTGTAGACGTTGCCCTTGATGCGGCTGCGGGGCGAGGACTGCTCGGTGTAGGTCAGCGGCTCGCCGGACACCGCGCGCACCGCCTCCGCGAGACCGTCCGCGCCGCCGATGTCGAAACCGCGCAGCAGCACCGCTCCCGACGTGTGCAGCAGCGAGCGGATCGCCTCGCGGTCGCGCCGCAGGTGCTCGACCACCGGGCCGCTGCCCTCGATCGTCCTGGCCAGGGTCGGTGTGCTCATCGTCGGTCCTCCCGGGTTCGCGCGGTTCACGCCTTGCCCGCCGCCTGCACCAGCAGCGGCACGATCTTGTCCAGCGCGTAGGGGATGCTCAGCGTCGACGGGAACGCCAGGGACAGCGCGGTTTCGACCTCCAGCGGGATGTACGCGCCGCGCTTGACCGCGGACAGCCCCTGGAACAGCCGGTCGCCCTCGACCTTCGCGCGCTCCTCGGGCGTGCGGAAGGAGAAGATCACCACATCGGCGTCGAGCAGCTCGGTGCTCTCCTGCGCCACGACCGCGCGCCCGGCCGGGCCGGACTGCGGCAGGCCGGTCACCTTGTCCGACAGCTTCAGGCCGAGCTGCGAGATGAACGCGGCCGACGCGTCGGTCGGCAGGACGATCGTGGCGAGCGCGCCCTCGGCGTTGAGCAGGCTGAAGCTGAACGTCTTGCCGGTCAACACCTTCTCGTTCTGCTTGCGCGCCGCGTCGATCTTCGCCGACACGTCCGAGATCACCTTCGCGGCCTCGTCCTTGCGGCCCAGCGCGGCGCCGATGCGGCTGACGCGGGTTTGCCAGGAGTCCTCGGCCACGTCCTTCTCGTAGGACAGGGTGGGCGCCACGGCGCTGAGGTTCGCGTAGTCGTCGGCCAGGCTGTAGCTGTCGGTGGCGAGGATGAGGTCCGGCCCGAGCGCGGCGATCTTCTCGAACGGCAGGTTGTCCTCGTAGCTCAGCTGCTCGACCTTCGTGCCGCCCAGCTTGGCCTCGACCCACGGCGGCAGGCCGGAGTCGAAGTTGGTGGCGGGCGTGGTCGCGACCGGCGTGACGCCGAGCGACACGGCCTCGTCCAGGTCGCGCATGAAGCCGACCGTGACCACCTTCCGCGGCTGGGCGGGGATGACCGCCTTGCCCTCGGCGCCGTCGACGGTGAGCGGGAAGCCGCCGGCGGCCGAGCCGGACGTGGTCGGCGTCGAGCCGGACGACCCGCCGCCGCACGCCGCCAGGCCGGCGGACAGCGCGCCCACACCGGCCGCCGTCAGGAAGAACCTCCGGGACAGCGGGCGCGCGGCGCCATACCCGTTGTTGTGCGACATGTCGAACCTCTCTTGGTCTTGCGGTGGGTACTGCGGGTCAGGTGAGCACGGCGGCCGTGAGCGGGCCGACGTCGCGCAGGGCGGCGTCCGTCATCAGGTCCTCGTGCGGCCAGTCGACCTCGTGCACGAGCACGCGGCCGGTGGTGTGAGGCTTCCAGTCCGGGAGGGGGTCGGCAGCCGCCGCGCGGACGAACACGACGTCACCCCCGTAGCGCCCGAGCGGGCCGGAACGGTCCACTGTGGACACCGCGCGCAGGCTCGCGGTCAGGTCGCGGGCCTGCGACTCGGTGAGCCCCGCCAGCACGTCCGGCGGCACCGCGGAACCGGCGGGCTCGCCGTCGCCGACCGGGTAGGCGTCCAGCAGCACCAGTGCGCGGACCTCCCGCCCGGCGCGGGTGAGCAGGCACGCCACCGCGTGCGCGATCACCCCGCCGAGCGACCAGCCGAGCAGGCACACCGGTCCGGTGGGCGCGGTCGCGGTGATCACCTCGACGTAGCGCCGCGCGACGTCCTCCAGCGCGGGCTCGCCGGTGAACCCGGTGGCCTGGAGCGCGTGCACCGGTCGGTCCGGCAGGTGGGGCAGCAGTCCCGCGTACCGCCAGCCGAGGCCGAGCGCCGGGTGCACGCAGAACAGCGGCGGCGCGGAGCCCTCGGACCGCAGGGTCAGCAGGGTCTCCAGCGACGTGTCGGCGCCACCGCCGTCGAGCCGGGCGGCGACGGCGGCCGGTGTCCGGGCGTCGAGGACGGTCCGGACCGCGAGCGGCACGCCGAGTTCGGCCCGGACCCGGGACACCAGCCGGGCCGCGAGCAGCGAGTGCCCGCCCAGCGCGGCGAACGAGTCGTCCGGCCCGACCTCCGGCACGCCCAGCACCTCGGCGAACAGCGCGCACAGCGCCTTCTCCACCGGACCGGACGGCTGCCGGGACGAGGTGCGGGCGAAGTCCGGCTCGGGAAGGGCGCGCCGGTCGAGCTTGCCGTTGGGCAACGCGGGCAGCGCGTCCAGCACCACCACCGCCGACGGCACGAGGTGGTCGGGCAGCACGGCCGCCAACCGGGCCCGCACGTCGTCCAGGACGGCGCCGGGCGTGGGCACCACGTAGGCCACCAGCCGCCCGGACCGGGCGACCACCGCGGCCCGACCGACGCCGGTCAGTCCACTGAGGACGGTCTCGACCTCGCCGGGCTCGACCCGGTGCCCGCGGATCTTGACCTGCTCGTCGACCCGACCCAGGAAGTCGACCGTGCCGACCGCGTTGTGCCGCACCAGGTCCCCGGTCCGGTAGAGCCGCGCGCCGGGCGTGAACGGGTCGGCGACGAACCGGGCCGCCGTCTCGCCGGGTCGGCCGACGTACCCGCGCGCCACGCCCGCGCCGCCCACGTACAGCTCACCGGGCACACCGGCGGGCACCGGGGCGAGACCGGAGTCCAGCACGTACGCGGTGAGCCCGGCGACCGGCCGGCCGATGTGCGGCGCGGTGCCCGGCTCGATCCGCGCCCACAGCGCGTCCACGGTGCTCTCGGTCGGGCCGTAGAAGTTCAGCCCGAGCACCCCGGATCCGGCCAGCTCCCGCCACAACCCCGACCCGACCGCCTCGGCGCCGGTCGCGACCACCGACGGCCGGTGCTCCCCGGTCAGCAACCCCTCCGCCACCACCAGTTCCAGCAACGACGGCGGCACGTCCAGGAAGTCGATCCGGTGCTCCCGCACGTAGCCGACGATGCCCGCCGGGTCGCCCATCAACCCGTCCGGCAGCACGTGCATCTCGTGCCCGGCCAGCATCCACACCAACGGGTCCACCGACCCGTCGAACGCGAACGACAACGCGTTGAGCACACGCACCCTGCGCCCCAACGGTTCCATCACCGCGCGCCGGTGCGCCGACGCCAGGTTCGCCAATCCGCCGTGCGTGGCCACCACGCCCTTGGGCCGCCCGGAGGAGCCCGAGGTGAACACGACGTACGCCGCCGAGTCCGGTCCCGCCGGGCCGGGCGGCACCCCGGTACCCACCCACGTCGCCGGATCCGCGGCCACCGCGGGAATGCCGAGGTCGGTCCGGTTCGTCACGACCACGACGGGCGCGGCGTCGGCCAGCACGGCGGCGATCCGCGGTCCCGGGTAGGCCGGGTCGACCGGCACGACCACTCCCCCGGCCTTCCACACCGCGAGCATCGCGACCACCACGTCCACCGACCGCGGCAGCACCACCCCGACCGACACCTCACGACCGACGCCCAGCGACACCAGGTGGGACGCCAACCGGTCCGACCTCGCCGCCAACTCCCCGAACGTCAACGACACCCCGTCGCACACCACCGCGCGGGCCGCCGGGTCCCGCGCCGCGACGAGTTCCGGCACGAGCACGGCGCGATCCGGCTCCACGACGCCGTTCCAGCGCACCTGGGCGTCCGGCGACGTGACACCGACCCGACCCACCGGCCGCTCGGGGTCGGCCGCGAGCGCGGTCAGCACGTCGGCGAACCGCGTGGCGATCTCCGCCGCCCGGCGGGAGGTCACCAGGTCGGCCCGGTACTCCAGGGTCGGGTGCTCACCGGGCACCGCGGTCAGCGACAGCGGGTAGTGCGTGGCGTCCTCGGTGTCCACCGCCGACACCCGCAGGTCCAGCGCGTCCCGCACCCGGTCGATCGCGTCCTCGTCCACCGGGTAGGACTCGACCACGACGAGCGTGTCGAACAGCGGACCGAGCCCCGCCTGCGCCTGCACCTCGGCGAGCCCGAGGTGGTGCACGTCGAGCGTGGCGGCCTGGAGGTCGTGCAGCCGGCGCAGCAACGCCGACACCGGCTCGCCCGGCGACAGCGCGACCCGCACCGGCACGGTGTTGATGAACAGGCCCACCATCGACTCGACGCCGGGCAGGTCGGCGGGTCGGCCGGACACCGTCGCGCCGAACACCACGTCGTCGCGGCCGGTGAGCCTGGCCAGCGTGATGCCCCACGCGGCGTGCACCAGGGTGCTGACCGTGACGCCGTGCGCGCGCCCGTCCAGCCGGGCCAGGTCGAACGGCACCCGAACCCGGGCCGCGCGGGGGCTGTCCGACGTGCCCGGCACGAGCAGGGTCGGCTCGGTCAGGCCCTCCAGGACTCCGCGCCACACGGCGAGCGACGCCGCCCGGTCCCGACCCGCCACCCAGGCCAGGAAGTCGCGGAACGGCCGGGGCGCGGGCAGCGGCGTGCCGGCGTAGAGGGCGAACAGGTCGCGCAGCAGCAGCGGCGCGGACCAGCCGTCCAGCAGGATGTGGTGGCTCGAGATCACCAGCCGGTGCGTCGCGTCGCCGGTCCGGATCAGCAGGAACCGGATCAGCGGCGGCTCGTCCATGACGAACGGGGTCGCCCGGTCGGCCGCCAGCACCGCCTCGACGTCCGGCCGGTCCAGCTCGCGCCACGGCACGACCACCCGGCGCAGCACCACCTGCACGGCGCCCGCCGGGTCGGCGACGAACGCGGCCCGCAGGCTGGAGTGCCGCGCCACCACCGCTTCCGCCGCCTGCCGCAACCGGCCGGCGTCGAGCGGTCCGGTCAGGTCCACGACGGTCTGGACGGTGTAGACGTCCTCGGTGTCCTGCGTGGCGTGGAACAGCAGGCCTTCCTGCAACGGCGCCAGTGGCAGCACCTCCTCGACGTTCGAGCGGCTCACCACGCACCCCACTTCGCCTCGAAGGCGTCCAACCGGTCCTGGTCGATCGACACGAGCGTCATGTCCGACGGCGTGTGCCCGCCGCCCTCGTGCCCCGCCAACGCCTCCAGCGCGCCACGCCAGCGGTGCGCCAGCGCGGTCACCTCGGCCTCGGCGAACAGCCGCTCCGGGTAGGACCAGGTCGCCCGCAGCACGGGCCCGGCGTCGGTGTCCTCGGTCAGCGCGGTGATCTCCAGCGCCGCGGCCGCGGGCGCGTCCGGGTCGGCGACCCCGGCGACGTCGGCGTACTCGGCGGACTGGGTCCACGGCCCGGACCGGCCGGCGCCCCCGTAGCGGCCGAGGTAGTTGAACAGCACCTCGGCCGGAGGTTCGGCCGCGAGCACGGCGGCGGTGTCCGGGTTGAGGGCGCGCAGCAGACCGTGGCCGACGCCGTGGTCGGGCAGCGCGCGCAGCGCCTCCTTGACGAGCTTCACCGCGTCGCCCGCCTGGACGCCGCCCGCGAGCGCGTCGGCCACGTCGACCGCGGTCAGGTCGAGCCGCACCGGGTAGCGGGTGGTGAACCACCCGACGGTGCGGGACAGCTCCGCGCCGGGCACGACCTGCTCCTCCCGGCCGTGACCCTCCAGGTCCACCACGACCGGGCCGGACCCGGTCAGCGCCAGCGCGAGGGCGGTCAGCAGCACGTCCTCGACACCGGCGTAGAACGCCTCCGGCACGGTCGTGAGCACCGCCTCGGACACCGCGACCGGCACCTCCACCCGCACCGACCGGACCGTGCCCACCTTGTCCCGCACCGGGTCCAGCGGTCGCGAGCCGGCCGCACCGGTGCGCCACGACGGGAGTTCGGCGACCCGCTCGGGCCGCCGGGCCGCCGCCACCAGGCCGTGCGCCCAGTGCCGGAACGGCGTCGAGGGTCGGGTGAGGGTCCCGGTCCGGTAGGCCTGCTCGAGGTCGGGCACCAGGATCCGCCAGGAGACCCCGTCCACCACCAGGTGGTGGACGACGAGCAGCACCGGGCCGTCGTCCACCGCCACGACCTGGAGCACCACCCCGCGTTCGGGGTCGAGCCGGTCGGCGGCGGCGTCGAGCGCGGCCCGCACGTCACCGGACGCCCGGCGCACCAACCCGTCGATCCGGTCGCCGGTCGGCGGCACGATCATCCGCCACTCGTCGCCCTCACGGGTCACCGACGCCCGCAGCACGTCGTGCGTCCGCACCAGCGTGTCCACCGCGTCGGCCAACCGGTCCAGGTCGAGCCCTTCGGGGGCTTCCAGCACGACGGACTGGGCGAACCGGCGGCGCAACCCGTCGCGGCGCAGGACGTCGCGCATGATCGGGGTCAGCGGCACGTCGCCGACCGCGGCCATCCGCACCGGCTCGGCCGCGTCGGCCCGCGCGTCGGCCACCACCGCGAGCGCGGCCGGCGTGCGGTGCTCGAAGACGTCGCGCGGGGTCACCCGGAGGCCCAGCTCGCGGGCTCGACTCACCAGTCGGATGGACACGATGCTGTCACCGCCCAGCGCGAAGAACGAGTCGTCGAGCGACACCCCGTCGCGGCCGAGCACCTCGGCGAACACCGCGCAGAACCGCTCCTCGGCGGCACTTCCGGGCAGGCGGGCGGGTGCGCCCGAGGTCAGGTCGGGCGCGGGCAGCGACCGGCGGTCGACCTTGCCCGACGGCATCAGCGGGAACGCGGGCAGGCGGGTGAACGTGGTCGGCACCATGTGGTCCGGCAGTCGCGCGCCCAGCCACGCCCGCAGGTCGCCCGGCTCCCGGCCGGGGTGCGCCACGACGTACCCGGCGAGCAGCGTCGCGCCGCCGGGGCCGCGGGTCGTGGTGACCACGGCCTGGCGCACCGCGTCGTGCTCGCCCAGTGCGGCCTCGATCTCCTGGAGCTCCACGCGCATGCCGCGGATCTTGACCTGGTGGTCGACGCGGCCGAGGAACTCCAGCGTGCCGTCGGCGGTCCACCGGGCCAGGTCGCCGGTCCGGTACAGGCGCTGCCCGTGCGACCACGGGTCCGCCACGAACCGGGCGGCCGTCTGCACCGGGTCGCCCACGTAGCCCCGGCCCAGCGGCAGGCCGCCGGTGTACAGCTCGCCCTGCACGCCCACCGGCACCGGGTTCAGCGCGGCGTCGAGCACGTGGATGCGGGTGTTCGGGTTGGGCCTGCCGATGCTGATGCCGTGCCGGGCCTCGTCGTCGCGGTAGAACTGGTGGCTGACGCCGATCGTCGCCTCCGCCGGGCCGTACCCGTGGTACATCACGGCGTCCAGCCTGGCCCGGAACCGGTCGAACAGCTCCGGGGTCAGCGCCTCGCCGCCGCACCACACGTGCTTGAGCGTGCCGCGGACCGCGTCGATCCCGGGCAGTTGCAGCAGCAGGTCCAGCATCGAGGCGACCAGGTAGGTGAAGCTGACCCGGTGCCGGGTGATCAGGTCCAGCAGGTACTCGACGTCGCGTTCGCCGCCCGGTTCGGCCACGACCAGCGTCGCGCCGGTCACCAGCGGCAGGAAGATCTCGTTGATCGAGATGTCGAACCCCAGCGGCGCCTTGAACAGCGCGGCGTCACCCGGGCCGTAGCCGAGCATCTCCTTCTGCCACAACAACCTCGCCGCGATCGCGCGGTGCAGGATCATGGCGCCTTTGGGCGTGCCGGTGGAACCCGAGGTGTAGATGACGTAGGCCAGGCCGGCACCGGGCAGCGGCGGCGCGGCGGCCGGCGTGCCGGGATCGGCGAGCGCGCCCGCGAACACCGGCACGCCCAGGTCGGGCAACCCCTCGCCGGTCGCGCTCAGCACCGCGCGCAGCCGGGCCGTGGCGTGGATGTCGGCGATCCGCCTCGCGGGCCAGGACGGTTCCAGCGGCACGAACGCCGCGCCGACCCGCTGCACGCCGAGGAGCGCGGCGACCAGGTCGGCCGAGCGGTCCAGGTGCACGCCCACGACGTCCTCGCCGCCGACGCCGTGCGCGGTCAGCACGCGGGCGACCACGTCGGCGCGCCGGTCGAGTTCGGCGTAGCTCAGGCGGGTCTCCCCGTCCACCACGGCGAGCGCGTCGGGCGTGCGGGCCACCTGCTCGGCGAACAGGCCCGGCACGGTCGCGTCCGGGATCGGGGCCGCGGTGTCGTTCCAGCCCGCGATGAGCCGGTGCCGCTCGGCCGGGTCCAGCACGTCGAGCCGGGACAACGGGGTCCCGGGCGCGGTCGCCAGCACCCGCAGCACCCGGACCAGCCTGGTCGCCAGGGTGTCCACAGTGGACTGGTCGAACAGGTCGGCGTCGTACTCGACCGACCCGTCGAGCGTGCCGTCGGCCAGCGGCGCGAAGTTGACCGCGAGGTCGAACTTCGCCCCCGTGTCGTGCTGCCCGGTGACCGGCGTGGCGGTCACGCCGGGCAGGCCGGGGTTGCCGGTGTCGGCCGGCCGGAAGTCGACCATCGTCTGGAACAGCGGGTGCCGTCCCGCGACGCGCTCGGGGTTGACCGCCTCGACCACCCGGTCGAACGGGGCCTCGGCGTGCGCGTACGCGCCCAGCGCCACCTCGCGGACCCGGGTGACGAGGTCGCGCGCGGTCGGGTCGCCGGACAGGTCGGTCCGCAGCACGACCGTGTTGACGAAGAACCCGACCAGGTCGTGCACCGCCTCGTCGTCCCGACCCGCGACCAGCGCGCCGAGCGGGATGTCCGTGCCGGCGCCGAGCTTGTGCAGCAGCACCGCCACTGCCGTCTGGGCCAGCATGAAGTCGGTCGCGCCGGTGGCCTCGCCCAGCGCGCGCAACCCCGTGACGACGTCGGCGGGCACGGTGAACCGGACCGCGCCGCCGCGTTCGCCCGCGCTCGCCGACCGCGGCCGGTCGGTGGGCAGCGACAGGGCTTCCGGCAGACCCGCGAGCGTGGCCGACCACCAGCGCAGCCGGCGGGCGAGCAGACCGCGCGGGTCGTCCGGGTCGCCGAGCAGTTCCCGTTGCCACAGCGCGTAGTCCGCGTACTGGACCGGCAGCGGAGCCCAGTCCGGCGCGCGGCCGAGCCGGCGGGCGGTGTAGGCGACGGCGAGGTCGCCCAGCAGCGGGCCGGTGGACCACTCGTCGCCCGCGATGTGGTGCACCACCAGGGCGAGCACGTGCTCCTCCTGGCCGGCGCGGAACAGCGCGAGCCGGATCGGCGGCTCGGTGTCGAGGGCGAACGGGCGTGCCACGAACTCCGCCGGGTCGTCGCCGTCGAGCACCTCGAACGGGACCGTCACGTCGGGGAGCACGTGCTGGTACGGGGTGCCGGCGTCGTCGGGGTAGACGGTGCGCAACGCCTCGTGCCGCTCGACCACGTCGTGCAGCGCCACGCGCAGGGCGTCGGTGTCGAGCGGGCCGCGCAGCCGGGCGACGTAGGGCACGTTGTAGGTGCCGGTCGGGCCGTCCAGCCGGTGCAGGAACCACAGCCGCAACTGGGCGGCCGAGAGCGGGACGCGGTCCGGGCGCTCCCGGCGGGTGAGGGCGGGGCCGGTCCGGCGCGGGCCGGCGGCGTCGAGCGCGGCGGCGAGGCCCTCCGGCGTCGGCGCGTCGAACACCGACCGGATCGACACGTCGCCGCCGAACTCGGTGCGCAGCCGGGAGATCAGCCGCGCGGCGAGCAGGGAGTGCCCGCCCAGCGCGAAGAACGAGTCGGTCACGCCGACCCCGGCCACGCCCAGCACCTCGGTGAACAGGTCGACCACGAGCCGCTCGGTCCCGGTGCGCGGTCCCGTGCCGGTGCCGGTGAACTCCGGCGCGGGCAGGGCGCGGCGGTCGAGCTTGCCGTTCGGGGTGACCGGCAGCGCGTCGAGCACGACGATCGCGGCCGGCACCAGGTAGTCCGGCAGGCTCCGGGCCAGGTCGTCGCGCACGGCTACCGGGTCGACCCCGGCGCCGGTGACGTAGCCGACGAGCCGGGTCACGCCGTGGTCCGTCCGGGCCACCACGGCGGCGTGCCCGACGCCGGGCACCGCGCCCAGCGCCGCCGCGACCTCGCCGGGTTCGACCCGGTAGCCCCGGATCTTGACCTGGTCGTCCACCCGACCCAGGAACTCCACCGTGCCCTCGGCGGTCCAGCGGACCAGGTCGCCGGTCCGGTAGAGCCGACCGCCCGAGCCGAACGGATCGGCGACGAACCGGGACGCGGTCTCGGCCGGCCGGTCCGCGTAACCGCGCGCGAGGCCCGCGCCGGCGACGTACAGCTCACCCGGCACCCCGATCGGCACCGGCGTGAGCGCCGCGTCGAGCACGTAGACCCGGGTGTTCGCGACCGGGCGGCCGATGTGCGGCCGGGCGTCGGCGGTGATCGGCGTCCACAGCGCGTCGACGGTGGTTTCGGTGGGGCCGTAGAAGTTCAGCCCGAGCACGTCGGCCTCGGCGAGCCGCGCCCACAGCGCCGGCCCGACCGCTTCCGCGCCGGTGGCCACCACCGCCGGCGGATCGACCAGGAGTCCTTCCGCCACCAGGGGTTCCAGCAGCGAGGGCGGCGCGTCCACGAAGTCGAGCCGGTGCCGGCGGAGGTGGGCGACGATGCCCGCCGGGTCACCGGTCAGCTCGTCGGGCAGCACGTGCATGGTGTGGCCGGCGAGCATCCAGACCAGCGGGTCGACCGAGCCGTCGAAGGCGAACGACAGCAGGTTGAGCACCTTGAGCGGTCGGCCGAGCGGCTCCATGACCGCCCGGCGGTGCGCCAGCGCCAGGTTCACCACGCCCTCGTGGGTCGCGACGACGCCCTTGGGCCGCCCCGTCGAGCCCGAGGTGAACACGATGTACGCGGCCGAACCCGGCACCGGACCGACGGGTTCCGCCGCGCCCTCCCACGGCCCGTCCACGACCACGACCCGCGGCGCGTCACCGACGGACTCGGCGGCGAACACCGGCACGAGGTCGGACGCCCGCGTGGTCAGCACCAACGCCGGCGCGGCGTCGGTCAGCACTGACCGGACGCGGTCGGTCGGGTGCCTCGGGTCGACCGGGACGGCCACGCCGCCCGCCTTCCAGATCGCGAGCAGCGCCACCACCACGTCCACCGACCGCGGCAGCACGACGGCGACCCGCGTTTCCCGCCGCACGCCCGCGAACGCCAGGTGGGCGGCCAGCGCGGTCGAGCGGGCGTCCAGCTCGGCGAACGTCAGCGCCTGCGCGCCGCAGACCACGGCGTCGGTGGCGGGCACCCGGGCCACCTGCTCGGCGAACAGGTCCACCAGGGTGGCCGTCGGGAACTCGACCACCGGCCGGTTCCAGCGCTCCAGCAGCAGTTCCCGCTCCGCCGCGTCGAGCACGTCCACTGTGGACAGTGGGCGGTCCGGCGCGGTGGCCAGGGCGGTGAACACCCGGCCGAGCCTGGTCAGGATCGACTCGGCGGTGGCGTGGTCGAACAGGTCCGCGTCGTACTCGAGCGAGCCGAGCAGCGCGCCGTCCCGGTCGGCGGTGAAGGTGAAGCCCAGGTCGAACTTCGCCGCACCGGGGTTCGCCGGGTCGAGCGGGGTCGTGGTGACGCCGTCCAGACCGGTGTCGGTCGACGTCGGGTTCCAGTAGTCGACCAGGGTGGTGAACAGCGGGTGCCCGGCCGAGCGGTCCGGGTTCACCGCCTCCACCACGCGGTCGAACGGGACGTCGGCGTGCGCGTACGCGGCCAGGGCCGTGTCGCGGACCCGGCGCAGCAGCTCGCGGGGCGTCGGGTCGCCGGCGAGGTCCACGCGCAGCACCACGGTATTGACGAAGAAGCCGACGAGCTGGTCCAGCGCCGGGTCGGACCGGCCCGCGACGAGCGCGCCCAACGGCAGGTCGGTGCCCGCGCCGAGCTTGTGCAGCACGGTCGCCACGGCCGTGTGGGCGAGCATCAGCTCGCTCGCCCCGGTGTCCGCGAGCAGCGTGCGCAACGCGGACGCGGTGGCGGCGGGCACCGTCATCCGCACCCGGCCGGCACCCGCTTCCGGGCGGTTCGGGCGCGGCCGGTCGGTGGGCAGCGGCACCACGTCCGGCACGCCCGCCAGCGCCTCGACCCAGTGGGCGAGCTGCCGGTCCTCGGTGTGGTCGAGCAGGTCCCGGTGCCACAGCGCGTAATCCGCGTACTGCGCCGGCAACGGGGTCCAGTCCGGCAGGTGGCCGCGGCGGCGGGCCGCGTAGGCCCGCGCCAGGTCGCGCAGCAGCGGGCCGGTCGACCACTCGTCGCCCGCGATGTGGTGCACCACCAGGGACAGCACGTGCTCCCGGACCGACAGCCGGAACAGGGTGACCCGGATCGGGATGTCGACCTCCAGCGCGAACAGGTGCCCGGCGGCGCGCGCCAGGTCGTCCGCCAGGGTCGCCTCGGTGGTGTCGACCTCGGCGAACGGCACGGGCACCGGGTCGAGCACGAGCTGCTCGGGCGTGCCGTCGACGTCCGGGAACACCGTGCGCAGGCTTTCGTGCCTGGCCACGACGTCCGCGAACGCCTCGCGCAGCGCCGGCACGTCCAGCGGGCCCGCCAACCGGGCCGCGAACGGCAGGTTGTAGGTGGCCGACGGGCCGTCCAGCCGGTGCAGGAACCACAGCCGGCGTTGCGCGGCGGACAGCGGTACCCGGGCCGGACGCTCCCTTGTGGACAGTCGGGGCAGGGTCGCGGGCGCGAGGCCGTCCAGGTGCGCGGCCAGGCCCGCGACGGTCGGGTGGTCGAACACCGCGCGGATGGACAGGTCGCCGCCGAACTCGGCGCGGACGCGCGAGATCAGCCGGGTGGCGAGCAGGGAGTGACCGCCCAGCGCGAAGAACGAGTCCTCCGCGCCGACCTCGGGCCTGCCCAGCACGTCCGCGAACACCGCGCACAGCAGGCGTTCGGTCGGCGTCGCGGGCGCGCGGGAGACCAGGGCGGTGAAGTCGGGCGCGGGCAGGGCGCGGCGGTCGAGCTTGCCGTTGGGCAACCTCGGGAACTCCGCCAGCGCCACCACGGCCGCGGGCACCAGGTGGTCGGGCAGCCGGCGGGCCAACTCGGCGCGCAGCGCCTCCGGGTCGACCTCGCCGGTGACGTACCCGACCAGGCGGGTGTCGCCGCGGTCCGCGCGGGCCACCACGACGGCCCGACCGGCACCGGTCAGTCCACTGAGGACGGTTTCGACCTCGCCCGGTTCGACCCGGTACCCCCGGATCTTGACCTGGTCGTCCACCCGCCCCAGGAACTCCACCGTGCCCTCGGCGGTCCGGCGCACCAGGTCGCCGGTCCGGTAGAGGCGACCGCCCGAGCCGAACGGGTCGGCCACGAACCGGGCCGCCGTCTCGCCCGGCCGGCCGGCGTACCCCCGGGCCACCCCCTTGCCGCCGACGTACAGCTCACCCGGCACACCGGGCGGCACCGGCGCGAGCGCCGAGTCCAGCACGTGCGCGGTCGTGTCCGCGACCGGGCGGCCGATGTGCGGCGCGGTGCCCTCGATCGGCGTCCACAGCGCGTCGACGGTCGTTTCGGTGGGGCCGTAGAAGTTCAACCCGAGCACGTCGGCCTCGGCGAGCGCCGTCCACAACCCGGCACCCACCGCTTCGGCACCGGTCGCGACCACCGTCGGCCGGTGTTCCCCGGTCAGCAACCCCTCCGCCACCACCAGTTCCAACAAAGACGGCGGCACGTCGAGGAAGTCGATCCGGTGCTCGCGCACGTACCCGACAATCCCCGCCGGGTCACCCATCAACCGGTCCGGCAACACATGCATCTCATGCCCGGCCAACATCCACACCAACGGATCCACCGACCCGTCGAACGCGAACGACAACGCGTTGAGCACGCGCACCCTGCGCCCCAACGGCTCCATCACCGCGCGCCGGTGCGCCGACGCCAGGTTCACCACACCGCCGTGGGTCGCGACGACGCCCTTCGGCGTGCCCGACGACCCCGACGTGAAGACGACGTACGCCGCCGAGTCCGGTCCCGCCGGCCCTCGCGGCACGCCGGCACCCACCCAGGTCGCCGCATCCGGTGCCACCGCGGTGATCCCGAGGTCGGCACGCCGGGTCACCGCCACCACGGGAGCGGCCTGCGCCAGCACGGTCGCGATCCGGTCCGCCGGGTAGGCCGGGTCGACCGGCACCACCACTCCCCCGGCCTTCCACACCGCCACCATCGCGACCACCACGTCCACCGACCGCGGCAACACCACCGCCACCGGCACCTCGCGGTCCACGCCCAGCGACACCAGGTGGGACGCCAACCGGTCCGACCTCGCCGCCAACTCCCCGAACGTCAACGACACCCCGTCGCACACCACGGCGGGCGCGGACGCGGGCGCGGTCAGCAGGTCGGTGAGCACCAGGTCCGGCACGGCGGCGACCGGGGTGTTCCAGCCCGCGACCAGCGCGCGGTCGGCCGCGTCGAGCAGGTCGAGCGCGGCCACCGCGGCGCGCGGCCGGTCGGCCAGCGCGGCGAACGCGGTGAACACCTTGCGCAGCACCGATTCCACCGCCGCGCGGGTGAAGACGTCGGTGCGGTACTCCAGCTTCACCCGCAGCACGTCGTCGTCCGGCATCAGCATCAGCGTCATCGGGTAGTGCGTGTAGCCGCGCGACCAGCCGACCTCGGCGGTCAAGCCGCCGCTGTGCTCCGGGTCGAGCAACCCGGCCTGGTCCAGCGGGAAGGTCTCGAACACCATCAGCGTGTCGAACAGCCGGCCCGCGTCGACGGCGGTGACCCGCTGCACGTCGGTCAGGCCCAGGTGCTGGTGGTCGAGCACGGCGGTGCGGTCGGCGTGCAGCCGCTCGGCGACCGCGCGACCGGAGTCGGCGGGCGACCAGCGCACCCGGACCGGCACGGTGTTGATGAACAGGCCCACCATGGACTCGACACCGGCCAGCTCCGGCGGCCGGCCGGAGACGGTGATGCCGAACACCACGTCGTCGCGGCCGGTCAGGTGGCCGAGCACGAGTCCCCACGCGGTGCCGAGCAGGGTGTTCAGGGTGACGCCGCAGTCGCGGGCGGCGGCGGTGAGCCGGGCCGTGAGGTCGGCCGGCACCACGTCCACCACCTCGGCCGGCAGCACGGAGCCGTCCGGCAGGTCGGGACCGGCGAGCAGCGTGGCCTCGTCCACGCCGTCGAGCACGTCGGCCCACGCGGCGAGCGACTCGGCGCGGTCGCGGCGGTCCAGCCAGGCCAGGAAGTCCCGGTACGGGCGCGGGCGCCCGACCTCGGACGTGCCCTCGTAGCAGGCGAACAGGTCGCGCACCACGAGCGGTGTCGACCAGCCGTCGAGCACCAGGTGGTGGTTGGTCACCACGAGCCGGTGCTCCCGCTCGCCCAACCGCACCAGGGTCAGCCGCAGCAACGGCGGCGCCGCGAGGTCGAACCCGGTCCGCCGGTCCACCTCCAGGAACTCCTCGAGCGCGGCCGCGTCCGGCAGGGTCAGCGCGGTGAGCACGGGGTCGACCGCGTCCAGCACGAGCTGCACCGGCTCCGCGCCGTCGTCGGCGAACGCGGTCCGCAGCACCGGGTGCCGGTCGACCACGGCGCGCGCGGCGGTCCGGAGCCGGTCCACGTCGAGCGGGCCGCGCAGGTCCACCACGAGCTGCACGGAGTAGAAGTCCACCGCGTCGGCGTCGAAGCGGGCGTGGAACAGCAGGCCTTCCTGCAAGGGGGACAGCGGGAGCACGTCGGCCAGCCCCGGGTGGCGGTGCTCCCAGCGCTCGACGTCGGCCTGCGTGACGCGCACCAGCGGCAGGTCGGCGGGCGTCCGACCGGCCGGGCCACCGCCGCGCACGTGCTCGCCGATCGCGTCCAGCGCCGCGGCCCACAACCGGCCCAGCCGCGCCACGTCGTCGGCGGTGAACACCCCGGACGCGTAGCGCAGCGACAGGGACAGGGTGGAACCCGGGGTGATCGCGATGTTGGCCACCAGCGCCGCCGCGGCGGGCAGGGCCGGGTCGGCGGCCGGCGCGACACCACCGAAGGCGATCGCGTCGAAGTCCGCCCGGTCGCCCGCGCGCGGCTCGACGTGACCGAGGTAGTTCACCAGGATCTGCGGTTCGACGGCCTCGGGCAGCGCGCCGTCGCGGAACCTCAGCAGGCCGTAGCCGACGCCGCGGTCGGGCACCCGGCGCAGGTGTTCCTTGACCCGCTTGACGAACACGGGCACCGCGTCGTCCGCCGCGACGTCCAGCCGCACGGGGTACTGGGTGTTGAACCAGCCGACGGTGCGGGACAGGTCGGCGCCGGGCACGAGGTGCTCCTCGCGGCCGTGCGCCTCGATCGCGACCACGGTGCCGGTGACGGACTTCCACCGCGCGACGGCGAGTCCGAGCGCGGCCAGCAGGATCTCGTCCGGCCGGGCGTGGAACGCGGCGGTCACCTCGTCCAGCAACGGCACGGGGAACGACAGCGCCGTCTCGCGGACGGTGGCACGGGTGTCCCGGGCCGGGTCGAGCCGACGCGAGCCGAGCACCGGGTCCGGCGCGTCGACAATCCCCCGCCACAGCGGCAGTTCGGCGGTTTTGTCGACCTCGGCCAACCCGAGCGCCCAACCCCGGAACGAGGTGCGCACCGGTGGCGGCGCCTGCCCCGCCAGGGCCGTGGCGAGGTCCTCGGCGAGCACCCGGCAGGAGAAGCCGTCGGTCGCGAGGTGGTGGCACGTCAGCAGCACGCCGCGGCCGGCGAACCAGGTCGCGCGCACCAGCACGCCGGCCGACCGGTCGAGCAGCGCGACCGCCGCCGCGTGCTCCTCCGGCAGCGGGGTGCGCGCGGTCACCAGCACGTCCTCCGCGCGGACCGCGCCCACCGGCCGGACCTCCAGCGCCGGGCCGTCGGGCGTGTCCGGCATCCGGGCGCGCAGCGCGTCGTGGTGGTCCAGCAGCACTTGCAGCGCACGGACCACGTCCGGCCGGCCCGCACCGGTCGGCACGAACACCGCCTGCGAGAACCGCTCGAACGGCCCGCCCCGGCTCAGGAACGCGAGCATGATCGGCGTCGTCGGCACCGCGCCGACCGCGTCCGTCACCACCGGTTCGTCCACTGCGGACGGTCGGGCCAGCGCGGCCAACTCGGCGACCGTCCGCAGTTCGAAGACCTGGCGCGGCGACAGCGCCAAGCCCGCCGCGCGCGCCCGTCCGACGAGCTGGATCGCCACGATGCTGTCGCCGCCCAGCTCGAAGAACGAGTCGTCCACGCCGACCTCGTCGCGGTGCAGCACCTGGGCGAACAGCTCGGCCAGCAGCCGTTCCCCCTCGTCGCGCGGCGCCCGGCCGACCGGGCGGGTCACCGCGGGCGCGGGCAGCGCGCGCCGGTCCAGCTTGCCGTTGGCGGTCAACGGGAGCGCGTCCAGCGCGGTGATCGCCGCGGGCACCATGTGCGCGGGCAACCGGGACTGCGCGTACGCGCGCACGTCCGCCACGCCCGCGCCGACGACGTACCCGGCGAGGTACGCGCCCGCCGGACCGTCGGTCCGCACCACCACGGCCGCGCCGGTCACGCCCGGAGCGGCGGCCAGCACCGACTCGACCTCGCCCGGCTCGATCCGGAAGCCGCGGATCTTGACCTGGTCGTCGGCCCGGCCCAGGTACTCCAGCCCGCCGTCGACGGACCGGCGGGCCAGGTCGCCGGAGCGGTACAGGCGTTGTCCCGCACCACCGAACGGGTCGGCGACGAACCGCGTCGCGGTCAACCCGGGCCGGCCGAGGTAGCCGCGCGCGACCTGCGGGCCGCCCAGGTACAGCTCACCCGGCACGCCGTCGGGCACCGGGCGCAGCGCGGTGTCCAGCAGGTGCACCGAGAACCCGGGCAGGCCGCGGCCGATGACGCCGGTGGACGCGCCGAACGCGGCGTCGTCCAGCAGCCGGTGCGTCACGTGCACCGTGGTCTCGGTGATGCCGTACATGTTCACCAGCGCCGGACCACCGGGCCGCCGGCGGTGCCAGTCCGCGAGCCGGGCCGGGTCCAGCGCCTCGCCGCCGAACACCACCGTGCGCAACGCCAGCGGTCGGCCGTCGTCGGCCGCGGCCAGGGCGTAGAACGCCGACGGGGTCTGGTTGAGCACCGTGACGCGGTGGCGGTCGAGCAGGTCCAGGAAGTCGGCCGGCGAGCGGGAGACGTCGTGCGGCACCACGACGAGCGTGCCGCCGTGCAGCAGCGGACCCCAGAGTTCCCACACCGAGAAGTCGAACGCGAAGGAGTGGAACAGGGTCCACACGTCGTCCGGCCCGAAGTCGAAGTGCGCGCGGGCCGCGGTGAACAGCGCGACGACCGCGCGGTGCGGCACCACGACGCCCTTGGGCGTGCCGGTGGAGCCGGAGGTGTAGATGACGTACGCGATGTCGCCGTCGCGCCGCGGTCGGTCGGGCCGGGCGGTGTGCCCGTGCGGGCTCACCCGGGGCAGGTCGCCCGCGATGTCGTCGTGCGCGATCACGGCGACCGGTCGGGCGTCCTCGAGCACGAACCGGATCCGGTCGGCCGGGTAGTCCGGGTCGACGGGCAGGTACCCCGCGCCGGTTTTGAGCACGGCCAGCGCCGCGACCGCGAGGTCGGCCGACCGCGGCAGCGCGATCGCGACCAGGTCGCCCGGACCGGAGGTCAACGCGGACGCGAGCGCCTCGGCCCGCGCGTCGAGGTCGGCGTAGGTCAGCGAGATGTCGCCGGCCACCACCGCGACGGCGTCCGGGGTACGCGCGACCTGGGCTTCCACCAGGTCGACCAGCGTCACACCCGGCACGTCCAGCGGGGTCGCGGCGCCGTGCCGGAGCAGCGCGGCGACCTCGTCCGGTGCCCGCACGTCCAACGACGCCACGAGCGCGTGCGGGTCGGCGGACACGGCGGTCAGCACGCGGCGCAGCCGGGCGAGCAGCAGCCGCGCGGCGGCCTCGTCCAGCACGTCCGGCCGGTGCTTGAGGGTCAGCTCCAACCCGGTGCCGGACGGCATCACCATCAGGGTCACCGGGTAGTGCGTGGAGATCGGGCGTTCCGGGCGGCCCGCGCGCAACCCGCACGCGGCCAGCGCGGTGTCGATCGCGGCCGCGTCGAACGGGAAGGACTCGAAGACCACCAGGCTGTCGAACAGCTCGCCGCCGCCGGACCACGAGGTGGCCGCGCGCTGGGTGTCCGCGAGACCGACGTGCTGGTGGTCGAGCAGGTCGGCCTGGTCGGCCTGGATCCGCGCGGCCAGGTCCGCCACCGTCTCGCCGTGCCGCAGGCGGACCCGGACCGGGATGGTGTTGATGAACAACCCCACCATGTGCTCGACGCCCGCGAGGTCGGCGGGCCGGCCCGCGACCGTCGCGCCGAACACCACGTCGTCGCGACCGGTGAGCCGACCGGTGAGCACCGCCCAGGCCAGCTGCACCACCGTGTTCAGCGTGACGCCGAGCGCGCGGGCGGTGCCGGCGAGCGCGGCGGACGGCAGGTGCTCCACCACCTCCTCGGGCAGCACCGACTCGCGGCCGAGCGCGGCGGGCACGAGCAGCGTCGACTCCTCCACGCCGTCGAGCGCCCGTTCCCAGGCGCGCAGCGAGGCGGCCTGGTCGCGGCCCGCCAACCACGCCAGGTGGTCGCGGAACGGCCGGGCGACCGGCAGTCCGGGTTCCGCGCCGTCGGCCGCGTAGAGGGTGAACAGGTCGCGCATGAGCAGCGGGGTGGACCAGCCGTCCACCACGAGGTGGTGGTTGGTCAGCACCAGCCGGTGCCGGTCCGGGCCCAGGGTCAGCACCATCGCGCGCAGCAACGGCGGCGTGGCCAGGTCGAAGCGGGTGCGGCGGTCGGCGACCACGAGCGCCCGCGCCCGCTCCTCGTCACCGGTCACGTCGACCTCGACCAGCGGCACCTCGACCTCGCGCAGCACCACCTGCACCGGGTCGCCGACGTCCCGGACGAACGCGCTGCGCAGCGCGGTGTGCCTGGCCACCAGGGCGTCGAGGGCACGCCGCATCCGGGCCGCGTCGAACGGCCCGTCGAGGTCGACCACGAGCTGGGCGAGGTAGACGTCCGTGCCGTCCTCGTCCAGCGTCGAGTGGAACAGCAGGCCCTGCTGCAACGGGGACAGCGGAAGGATGTCCTCGATCGCCGAGGGGCTCATGCACGCTTCCATTTCGCTTCGAGGGCGTCGAGTTGGCCCTGGTTCAGGGAGATCAGGGCGACGTCGGACGGGGTGCGCCCACCCGTGCCGCCACCCGAGGCGTGCTTCACGAGCGCGCGCAGGGCCGCGCACCACAGGTCGGCGAGGTCGGCGACACCCGCCGCGTCGAACGCGCCCTCGGCGTACATCCAGTGCGCGACCAGGGAAGGACCGTCGGGCGTGTCCTCGGTGACGGCGTTGGCCACCAGCCCGGCGAACAGCGGCATGGTCGGGTCGTAGGCGGCGGAGAGCCCGTCGGCGGGCACGGTCCAGCCCTGGTCGCCCGCCGCGTCGAACCGGCCGAGGTAGTTGAACCCCAGGCGCGGCGCGGGCGAGGCGAGTTCGCCGGCGCCGTGCAGGTGGCGCAGCACCCCGAACCCGATGCCGTGGTCGGGCAACGACCGCAGGTGCTCCTTGACCCGCTTGACCAGCACGCCCGCCGCCGGTCCGCCGGCGAGCGCCTCGGCGAGGTCGACACCGGTGGTGTCCAGCCGGACCGGGTGCTGACTGGTGAACCACCCGATGGTGCGCGAGAGGTCCGCGCCGGGCACGGCGGCCTCCTGCCGGCCGTGTCCCTCCAGCAGCACGGGGAACGAGCGCGCGGCCGGGTTCCACGAGCCGACGGCGAGGGCGAGCGCGGTCAGCAGCACGTCGTCCACGCCCGCGAAGAACAGCGCGGGCACCGTGGTCAGCACCGCGCCGGTGGTCTCCGGGTCCAGCCGGACGGTGACCGTGCGGACGTCCGCCCAGGTCCGCTCGCCGGGCTGGTCGAACACCGGGTCCGGGCCCGCGAGCACCGACCGCCAGGTGGGCAGTTCGGCGACCCGGTCGGCGGCCCGGGCGCGCAACCCCGAGGCCCACGCCCGGAACGACGTCGGCACGGGCGCGAGCGCTTCACCCCGGTACGCGGTGGCCAGGTCCTCCACGAACACCCGCCAGGACACGCCGTCCACCACGAGGTGGTGCACGACGACGAGCAGCTCCGCCGTGCCGGGGAACCACACGACCTGCACCACGGTGCCGTCGGCGGGCACCAGCCGATCGGCGACCGCCCTTTCGTCCACAGTGGACTCGGCGGCCCGCAGCACGTCGGCCGCGCGCACCGAGCCGACCGGCCGGAACTCCAGCGCCGGCCCGTCCCGGTCCAACCGCGCGCGCAACGCGTCGTGCCGGTCCAGCACCGCTTGCAGGGCGACGAGGAGCCGTGCCTCGTCCAGCGGCTCGGGTCCCTTCAGCCGCAACGACATCCGGTGCCGGTCACCCAGCGGGCCACGCTCGGCGAACGACCGCATGATGGGCGTGAGTTCCACCGCGCCGACCCCGTCCGCGGCCGGCGCCACGGCCTCCTGCACGGCGGCGACCTCGGCCAGCTTCGCGGGCGTGCGGTGGGTGAACACGTCGCGCGGCGTGATCCTCAACCCCGCCTTGCGCGCCCGACCCACCAACCGGATCGCCACGATGCTGTCGCCGCCCAGTTCGAAGAACGAGTCACCCACACCCACCGACGGCCGGTTCAACACCTCGGCGAACAGCGCGGCCAACCGCGACGCGACCCCGTTGTCCGGCCGGACTCCGGGCAGTTCCGCCAACTTCGCGGGCGTGCGGTGCGCGAACACGTCCCGCGGCGTGATCCTCAACCCCGCCTTGCGCGCCCGACCCACCAACCGGATCGCGACAATGCTGTCGCCACCCAGTTCGAAGAACGAGTCACCCACGCCCACCGACGGCCGGTTCAGCACCTCCGCGAACAGTCCCGCGAGCACCCGCGCGACCTCACCCGCCGGTTCCGCGTCGACCGACGGCGCGGCGAAGTCCGGCGCGGGCAGTGCCCGGCGGTCGAGCTTCCCGGACGGGGACAGCGGAATCTCCGACACCGGCACGACGGCGGCCGGCACCAGGTGCTCCGGCAGCACGGCCGCGACGTGCGCGCGCAGGTCGGCCGGTGCCGCGGTCCCGATCACGTAGGCGGCCAGGTACGCGCCGCCGGGTCCGTCGGTGCGGGCCACGACCACCGCGCGCTCGACGCCCGGGTGCGTCAGCAGCACGGCCTCGACCTCGCCCGGCTCGACCCGGAACCCGCGGATCTTGACCTGGTCGTCCACCCGACCCCGGAACTCCAGCGCGCCGGTCGGCAGCCGGCGGACCCGGTCGCCGGTGCGGTAGAGCCGACCGCCCGAGCCGAACGGGTCGGCCACGAAGCGGGACGCGGTCAAGCCCGGCCGGTCGAGGTAGCCGCGCGCGTCCTGCGCGCCGCCCACGTACAGCTCGCCCTCCACGCCCACCGGGACGGGCCGCAGCCGGTCGTCCAGCACGTGGCACGTCACGTTGTCCACCGGCGAGCCCACCGGTACCGGACCCGGCGCGACGACACCGGCCGTCGACTCCACCGGGTGCAGCAGGCAGCCGACCGTCGTCTCCGTCGGCCCGTACTCGTTGATCACGTCCAGGCCGGCGGGCACGAGCCAGCCCTCCAGCGCCTCGCCGCGCAGCGCCTCGCCCGCGATCACCAGCGTGCGCGGCCCGTCGGCGGCGAACCGCACCGACGGCAGCAGCGGCAGGTGGCTCGGAGTGATCTTGAGGAACGTCGCCGCGCCCAGCGCGTCCGCGATCGAGTCCGGCGAGTCCGCGCACAGCTCCAGGCAGCCGCCGGTGATCAGCGGGCCGAACAGCGGGGTGACGGTGAAGTCGAACGACACCGACGAGTGCAGCAGCGTGTGGCCGGCCAACCCGGCGAACCGGCGCACCGACCACGCGAGGTGGTTGCGCAGCGCGCCGTGCGACACGACCACGCCCTTGGGCACGCCCGTGGAGCCGGAGGTGTAGATGACGTAGGCCGGATGTCCGGGCCGCAGAAGGACTTCCGGGTCGCCGGGCGGGACCGCGGCCAGCCGCTCGGCCGTCTCCGGCGCGCCCAGCAGCACGGTCGGCAACCCCGGCGTCGCGGGCAGCCGGGTGTCCGGGGTGGTGAGCAGCAGCGTCGGCCGGGCGTCGGTCAGCATCAGCCGGACCCGGTCGGCCGGGTAGCCGGGGTCGACCGGCACGTACGCCGCGCCCGCCTTCACCACCGCCAGCACCGCGACGACCAGCTCCACCGACCGCGGCACGGCCAGCGCCACCACGGTGTCCGGGCCCGCGCCCTCGGCGACGAGCAGCCGGGCCAGCGCGGCCGCCCGCCGGTCGAGCTCGCGGTAGGTGACCTCCCCGGTCGCCGTGAGCAGCGCGCGGGCGTCCGGCGTCGCCGCGACCTGGCGGGCGAACAGCTCGGGCAGCAGCGGCTCGGGCACCCGCGCGGCGGTGTCGTTCCACCCGGCCAGCCGGGCGCGTTCGTCGTCGGTGAGCACCGGCAGTGCCTCGACGGGCGTGCCCGGCTCGGCGGAAGCCCGGTCCAGCACCAGATCCAGGTGCCCGAGCAGGCGGGCCACCAGCTCGACCGCGTGCGGCGCGTCCGGGTGGTTGGCCTCCGCGGTCAGGTCGTCGCCGTCGGTCTCGACCGCGAGGGTGAGCGCGAACCGGGCGTCCGGGCCCGGCACGTGCCGGCGAGCGGCCGTGAAACCGGCCTGGCGGAATGAGTCCAGCACCGGCGTGCGCAGGGACAGCACCACGTCGAACAACCCGGCGTCGCCGCGGGTGCGGCCGGGGTCGACCGCGCGGGTCACGTCGTCCAAGTCCACGTCCTGGTGCGCGTACGCGGCCAGGCACACCCGCTTCGCGCGGGCCAGCAGGTCGGTGAAGGTGTCGCCGTCCTCGACCCGCATCCGCAGCGGGATCGTGTTGCCGAGGTAGCCGACGACCTCGTCGCCGCCGGGCAGGTCGCGGTTGACCACCGGCGCGCCCACCACCAGGTCGCGGGACCCGGTGTAGCGGTGCAGCAACGCGGTGACGGCGGCCAGCAGCACCATGAACGTCGAGGCGCCGTCGGCACGTGCCAGCTCCCGGACCCGGGCGGCCGCGCCGGGCCGCAACGCGCGCTGCTGGTCGACACCGGAGGTCGCGGCGCGCGGCCACGGCAGTTCCAGGGGTTCCGGCGGCGCGGCGAGCGCGTCGCGCCAGAAGTCCGGTGAGGAAGCCCGGGGCAGCACCAGGTCGGCGATCTGGCGCGCGGGCGGCGGCGTCACGTCCGGCCGGGCGTAGTGGGCCATCAGCTCGCCGAAGAAGATCGCGGACGTGGCGTCGTCCCAGGCGATGTGGTGCGCGACCACGACGAGCGTCGCGGTGTCCGGCCCGGTGGTGAACACGCCCACCCGCAGCGGCGAGTCCACCGCCAGGTCGAACGGCCGGCCCGCGAGGTCCCGGCACGCGCCGTCGACCTCGGCCGCCGGCAGCGCGCGGACGTCGAGCACCGGCGGCAGGTCGGCGTGCCCGACCTGGACCACCTCGCCGTCCTCGCCCATCCGGTAGGTGGTGCGCAGCACGTCGTGCCTGGCCACGACGGACCGCACCGCCGCCGCCATCGCCCCGGGGTCGAGCGGACCGGTCAGGTCGACCGCGATCCGGACGTTGTAGCCGACCGACAACGGGTCCAGCTGCTGCAACGACCACATGCGGCGCTGCCCCGCGGTCGGCGACCGGTCCGGTCGGACCTCGACCGCGGCGGGCGACTCGGCGAGGTCGCGCTCGGCCAGCCTGCGCCGCACCAGCTCGCGCCGCAGTGTGTCGATGTCCGCTCGCCCGTCCTGGGTGGCCACGCTCGTCGCCTCTCGGTTGTGCCTGGTGGTTCTGGGGGGGGTGGTTCAGTCGCCGGACAGGCGGTCGACCAGCTCGCGCTTGCTGATCTTCCCGACGGCGGTCAGCGGGAAGGCGTCCACGACGACGAGGCGGTCCGGCAGCTTGAACCGGGCGACGCCGAGCGCCGTCAGGTGGGCCTTGAGGGCCTTGAGCTTCGGCGGACCCTGCTCACCCGCGACGACCACCGCGCACACCAGCTCGCCGAGCAGCTCGTCCGGCAGGCCGATCACCGCCGCCTGCGCCACGTCCGGGTGCGCGAGGATCAGGTCCTCCAGCTCGGTCGCCGGCACCTTCTCGCCGCCCCGGTTGACCACGTCCTTGATCCGGCCCTCGACCACCAGGTGGCCGCTCGGCAGCGCCCGCACCAGGTCTCCGGTGCGGAAGAAGCCGTCGGGGGTGAACACTCCCGCGTTGTACGGGCCGGCCCGGAAGTAGCCGCGCGGCGTGTAAGGACCGCGGGTGAGCAGCTCGCCGACGACGCCGGGTTCGACGTCGTGACCGTCCTCGTCCACCACCCGGATCTCGTCGTCCGGGCTCAGCGGACGACCCTGGGTGCCGACGACGAGCTCCTCCGGGTCGTCGTCGCGGGTGTAGTTCAGCAGCCCCTCGGCCATGCCGAACACCTGCTGCGCCCGGCAGCCCAGTGCCCGCGGGATCGCCCGCGCCAAGTCGGCGTCCATCTTGGACCCGCCGACCTGGAGCAATCGCAGGCTGGACCGGTCGTTCCGCGACCACGGCGCCGCGTCCACCCACATCCGCGCCATCGGCGGCACGAGCGCGGTCACCGTGATCCGCTCCCGCTCGACCAGCTCGAAGGCGACGTCGGGACTGGGGGCGGGCGCCAGCACGGCCGTGCCGCCGACACCCAGGACACCCAGCACACCGGGGCACGCCAACGGGAAGTTGTGCGCGACGGGCAGGCTGACCAGGTAGCGGTCGTCGGCGGTCAGTCCGCACACCTCGGCGCTGGCCCGCGCGTTGTAGGCGTAGTCGTCGTGCGTGCGGGTGATCAACTTCGGTCGACCCGTGGTGCCGCCGGAGATCAGCAGCACGGCGACGTCCTCGGGACGCACCGGCGGCAGGTCGGCGAGCGTCGCCGGGTCGCCCACCACGTCGTCGAACGCGACGAACGGCCCGGGGTCGCCGACGACCAGCACGTGCCCGGCGACCGACGGGAGGTCGGCGGCCAGCGCGCGGTGGTCGAAACCCTGGTGGACGTCCGCGATCACGTACCCGACGGCGCCCGACAACTCGACCAGGTGGGTGATCTCGGTGCGCCGGTGCGCGGGCAGCGCCAGCACGGGCACCGCGCCGACCCGGGCGAGGGCGAACAGCAGCACGACGAACTCGGCGACGTTCGGCAGCTGCACCACCAGCCGGTCGTCACGCCCGACGCCCCGCGCCAGCAGCCCGGCCGCGACCCGGTCCGCCCACCGGTCCAGCTCGCGGTAGGTCACCCGCCGACCACCGTCGACCACCGCGACCGAGTCGCCGAACCGCCCGGCCCACTCGGCGAGCAGACCGCCCAGCGTGACACCGCGCCAGTACCCGGCCTCCCGGTACCGCGCCGCGAACTCCGCCGGCCACCCGACCGCGCCGTCCAGCCTCATCCCGTCCCCCGACCTCGCGCTCACTCCGACTCCCCGCGGGTTTCGGCCAGCACGTCGGCATCGCTCATGGACTCGATCTCCCACACCAGTTCCGCGACCGCCTCCAACCGGCCCGGCCGGTCCTGGGTGCGGGCGAGCTCCGCGGCGAGGCCCGCCACCGTGGGCGCGGCGAACAGCGAGCGCACCGACACCGCGCGGGTGTCCAGGAGGTCGCGCAGCCGGGACACGATCGCGGTCGCGACCACCGAGTCGCCGCCGACGGCGAACAACTCCTCGTCCCGACCGACCCGCGCCAGGCCCAGCGCCTCGCGCCACGCCAGCGCGACCACCCGCTCCAGCGGCGTCTCCGGGTCGGCCGTGTCGTCGCGGGCCACCTCGCCGACCAGCGCGCGCACCGCCTTGCGGTCCACCTTCCCGTTGCCGCTCAACGGGATCCGGTCCAGCACCACGATCCGGTCCGGCACCATGTGCGGCGGCACCAACCCGCGCAACCGGTCCGCGACCGCGATCGGGTCCACCTCGCCCACCACACCCGCCACCAGGGACGGGCGCGGTCCGCCGACCACCACCACGACCGCCTCGCGGACGTCCGGATCGGCCTGCAACGCCGTCTCGACCTCGCCCGGCTCCACCCGGTAGCCGCGGATCTTGACCTGGTCGTCGCGCCGGCCGAGGAACTCGAGCGTGCCGTCGTCGTGGTACCGCGCCACGTCCCCCGTGCGGTACCAGCGCAACCCGGCGTGCGTGACGAACCGGTCGGCGGTGCGCTCGGGGTCGCCGCGGTAGCCGTGCGCGACGCCGTCACCGCCGATCCACAGCTCGCCGGGCACCCAGTCCGGGCAGTCCCGACCCACCGCGTCGACCACCCGGCAGCGCACCCCGCGCAGCGGCGTCCCGTACGGAACACCGTGCCAGTGCGCCGGAACGGGCCCGGTCACCTCGCACACCGTCGAGTGGATCGCGGTTTCCGTGGTGCCGCCCAACCCGACGAACCGGCACCCGGGCACCGCCCGCGCGAGCCGACCCGGCAGGTCGACGCCGACCCGGTCGCCGCCCAGCAGCACCACGCGCAGCGACGAGCCCAGCGGCACCCCGGACGCGAGCAGCATGTCCAGCAGCGCCGGCACGCAGTTGAGCACCGTGACACCGCGCGTCGCGACGAGCTCCGCCCAGGACGCCGCGTCCCGCCGGTCCTGCCGCACGGTCACCACCGCGCCGCCCACCGACAGCGGCGCGAACAGGTCGAACACCGAGAGGTCGAAGTCCAGCGCGGACAACGCGAGCGTCCGGTCCGCGGGCCCCAGCCCGAACCGCTCGACCAGGTCGTCGATCGTCGCCATGGCCGCGCGGTGCGGCACCTCGACGCCCTTCGGCTCGCCGGTGGACCCGGAGGTGAACAGCACGTAGGCGAGCTGCTCCTCGTCCACCTCGACCGGGGCCGACAACGGTGGCGCGCCCAGGGATTCGGCGAGCGTCGCGGTGTCGAGCAGCACCCGGTACCCGGCCAGTGCCGCGATCCGCCGCGCCCTGGCCTCCGGCTGCTCGACGCCGACCGGCACGTACACGCCGCCCGCCGCCAGCACGCCGAGCACCGCGACGACCTGGTCCGGCCCCTTGGGCAACGTCACGCCGACGGTGTCGCCCGGCCGGACCCCGCGGGCCACCAGCGCGGCCGCGACCCGCAGCGCGCGGTCGGCCAGGTCGCCGTAGGACAGGGTCTCCGCGTCGAGCACCGCGGGCGCGTCCGGCGTCCGGGCGGCCTCGGCGAAGAAACCCCCGTGCAGCAACCGACCCGAGCGCGGGCCGTCGGTCGCGTTCACCCGCTCCCGGCGTTCGCGCTGCGCGGCGGGCAGCAGGTCGGGCACCGGCGAGGTCCACGCGTCCGCGTCGGTCGCGAGCGCGTGCACCAGGTCGGCGAACGCGGCGAACATCGCGTCCACGACGCCGGCCGCGAACTCCTCGTCCCGGGAGTCCCAGTTGACCAGCAGTCCGCCGTCCAGCTCGGTCACCTGCGCGTCGAGCAGCACCTGCGGACCCTGCGAGATGATCCACACCGCGTCGCCGAAGTGCCGGCGGACACCCGCGTCGAACAGCTCGCCCAGGCTCAGCGCGCTGGTGAACACCACCGGCGCCAGCACCTGCTCGCCCCGTGCCCGGGTGAGGTCCCGCAGCACCTCCACCCCGGTGTGGTCGGCGTGCGCGGCGTCGGCGTGCATCCGGGACTGGGTCCGTCGGGCCCGGTCCACGAACGACGCGGGCCGGGACAGGTCGACCTCCAGCAGCACCGACCCGGTGAAGTCGCCGACCACGTCGCCGACCTCGGGGTGCACCGGCTCGCGGTCGAAGAGCGGGACGTTGAGCAGGAACCGCGGCTCGGCGCTCCAGTGCCCGACGGTTTCGGCGAACGCCGTGGCCACGGCCATCGCGGGCGTGATCCCGTGCGCCCGCGCCTTCTCCGCGAGCAGCGACCGCTCGGCCGGCGACAACGTGGTCGCCCGGCGGGCGACCCGGGGCGTGCTCGACACCGGCGCGCCGAGCGCGGCGGGCAGGTCCGGCGCGCCGGGCAGGTCGGGCAGCCGCGAGCGCCACCACTCCGCGGCCTCGCGGGCCGCCTCGGCGCGGGCGGCGGGTCGGGCCGCGCGGTACTGCCGGTAGGTGTAGCCGGGCGCGGGGCGCTGCTCGTCGGGGTGCTCGTAGAAGCGGGCCAGGTCGGCGAGCAGGACCCGGTAGCTGACGGCGTCCGCCGCCACCATGTCCACGTCCAGGTGCAGCCGGGTGCGCCCCTCGGGGAGCAGGGTCAGCTCGGTGGCGAACACCTCGCCCGCCTCGATGTCCAGCACCCGGTGGGAGTTCGCGTCCCGGATCGCGGCCAGCCGGGCCGTCCGCTCCTCCTCGGGCACCGCGCGCAGGTCGTGCACGACCAGGCCGCGCCACCCCGAGGTCTCGGCGATCCGCTGCCGCCCGTTGTCGGTCACGACCACGCGCAGCATCGCGTGCCGCTCGACCAACCGGCCGATCGCCACCCGCAACCGCTCCGGGTCCACGTCCGCGCCGTCGAACTCCGAGTACAGGTGCGCCGCCACCCCGCCGAGCCGGTGGCCCGCGGTCCGGCCGAACCAGTACGCGTGCTGGAGCACGGCGAGACCGAACGTGTCGTGCTCGTCGGCGGGCTCGTGCTCGTCCTCGACCGCCGGCGCGGGCGGCTCGGTCGACCGGCGCTCGGCCAGCAGCTTCGACCAGCCGTCCAGCGTCGGGTTTCCGGCCAGCTCGGCGAAGTTCACCTCGATGCCCGCCCGGCGCCAGGTGCCGACGAGCTTCATCAGCGCGATGGACTCCAGGCCGAGCTCGAACAGGTTGGCCTGCGCGTCGATCGACGCCGGCTCCTCCTCGGTCAGCTCGGCCGCGAGGTCGCGCAACCCGGCCTCGGTCAGGTCCGGACCGTCCGAAGTGGACACACCGGCGGGCACCAGGAAGCCGGAGATGCTGCGCAGCTTCTCGCGCGTCTCCTCCAGCTCCCGCTCCGGGGTGGACAGGCCGACGATGCCCGCGCCCGCGCGCAGCCAGGTCCGGCCGTGCTCGGTGAACACGGTGCGCAGCACCAAGGCCGCGTCCAACCCGCCGTCCGCGTCGAGCGCGAGCACCGCGCCGCTGTACAGGCCGCGCGGCTCCTCGTGGCCCGCGATCAGCTCGAACGCCTCGGGCTTGGGGATGCCGGACGCGGTGATCGCCGGGAACAGCGCGGCGAACGCGTGCCAGGGACCCTTGCCCTCGGCGAGCGTCCCGCTCACCCGCGAGGCGAGGTGCTGGACGCTGCCGCGCTCCTTGATCGTCATGAACTCGTCCACGCCGACCGAACCCGGCCGGCACAGCGACCAGAGCTCGTCCTGGGCCAGCCGCACCGAGATCGCGTGCTCGAAGACCTCCTTGGGGTCGCCGAGCAGCTCGACCCGGCCCGCGAGGTCGTTCGCCGGGTCGCCGAGCAGGCTCCGGGTGCCGGCCAGCGGCTGGGTGGAGACCCGGCCGTCGGCGGACACCTCGACCACCGTCTCGGGGCTGAACCCGGTGGCGCGCAAGCCACCCAGGTCCAGCAGGAACGACCGCGCCGGGGTGTTGCCGCGCCGGCCCACCACGTAGGTGGCGACCAGGTCGACCTCCAGCGGCACCGGCACGACCCGCGACAGGATGACCTTCTGGAGCTTCTCCGCCCGGATGTCGGCGACCGCGGCCGCGACGATCTCCCGGTAGCGCGGGTCGTCCGCGGCCGCCAGGTCGACGCCGGTCTGCGGCGCGCCCCACGGCCCGGCCGGACCGTCCAGCACGTCGCGCAGCCGGTCGAGCGCGCGGTCGTCGGGCGCGACGAGTTCGGCGGCGCCGTCGGCGAACAGGACCTCCTCGGCCGGCACCACGAGGTGCAGCAACGTCCCGTCGCCCGCCGCCTCGGGCACGCCGTGCAGCAGGTGCGCCAGTTCGAAGGCGGCCCAGCCGTACGCGCGCCGCCACGGCACGGGCAGTTCGGCGAGCAGGGTGGACAGCTGCGCGGGCAGGTCGTCGGCCGGCGGCACCACCCGCGCGACACCGCCGTGCGCCACGGTGATCCCGTGCCGGGTCAGGCGCAGTTCGGCGACCACGCCGGAGGCGAAGGTCCAACAGCCGTCGCGTTCGTAGACCACGTACGGGCCGTCGGCACGGCGGGCGAGCGCGGCCGCGGCGGTCAGCGGATCGGCGACGGTTCCGGTGTGGGCGCGGGAACGCCAGTCGTGGACGGTCATCGCGACTCGGCCCCGGTCGCGGTCGTCGCGGAGATCAGGCTCGTGGGCCGCAGATCGGTCCACCGGCTCCCGATGTGGTCCAGGCAGGCCTGCCGGCTCGCGTTCGCGAGGGTGACCGCCCACCCCGACGGCACCTCGGCGAACACGGGCCACAGCGAGTACTGGCCCTCGTCGTTGACCAGGGCGTGGAACTCGCCGTTCTCGTCGTCGAAGGGGTTGCCGGACATCAGCGCAGAACCTCCAGGGAAGGCCGGTGGGCACGCTCGACCGACCGACCACCGCGGGGTGGCCGGTCGAGGGACTGAGGGGAGTCGGGCTATCCGGCGGTCGCCGGTGTCGCCGCACCGCGGACGGGGTCGCCAAGGGTCGACGTGTGCTCACACATCGTGACAGCCTCCGCCGGTTAGGTTAGGCTAAATTTGCTTCTACTAGACTGTAGAAGAGACCTCGGCGCTGTCAAGGGGTGCGATGATCGACACACCCGCGCCCCCGCCGGAAGTACCGCAACCGCAAGGAAAACGCAGGCCGCCCGGCGTGCGGGCGGGCTGATCGGGCTCTCCGGGACGATCACTCGCCGCAGCACCGAACGCGGCCGTTCAGGTGACGGGCCGCGCACGGCACACGGCGCGAACGGTCCGCTGGACACCGTCGGCCGGACGAGGAAGCGCGCGCGGGCCCGCCGCGGAACCGGCGCCACCCCGGGCAACGCCTACCGGGCAACGGAATGCGCGCGGGCCTGGTGCGGAACCGGCCACCGCCCCGGACAACGGCCACCCGGCAAAGAACCGTGGTCGGCGTGCCGCGGAACCGGCGCGCCGACCACGACAACGCCCGTCGGGCAACAGGTGCGGGCGGCCGTGGTCGTGGCGCGCGAGGGAAGCCGGGACTGCTCCGGCCGGCCGGCCGCACACCGGGCGCTTCGCGAGCTGGGGGGCGCGAGGACGTGCCAGGGCTGCTCCGGCTCGCCTGCCCGGTGATCGCCGGACGCGGTGCGGAGCCGCGCGTCGAGCTGCGGTCGGCTAGCGGATCGACGCGAGGGCGAGCAGTTCGTGGAGGTCGTAGACGCATTCGAACGTCCACACCACGGTGCCGATCGCGAGCAGCACCGGCAGGACCGCCGTCCAGCGCCGGCGTTCGCGCGGGACCATCAGCGCCGACACCCGCCGCGGCACGACGCCGGGCGCGGCGCCCAGCGCGGCGGGCAGGCCGTGGGAGCGGGCCACTCCCCCGGAGCGGGCGGCGGCCAGGGCCGCGAAGCCGATGGCACGGGCGACGTGCCTGCGGTCGCCCAACTCCACCGCGGCGGCCTCGTCGGCGGCGCGCTCGACCAGGTACGCGACCTTGCGCGCCACCGGCCACAGCACGGGGTGCGCGGTCGCGGCCACCCGGGTGAGCCACACCAGGGTGTGGTGGTCGCCCGCGAGGTGCGCGCGCTCGTGCGCGATCACGGCGACGCGCTGCCGCTCGTCCAGGATGTCCAGGATCCCCGTGGTGAGCACGATCCGACCGGGCCGACCCCGGGTGCCGGGCAGCGCGAACGCCTCGACCCGCTCGTCGGCCACCGTCACCACGTCACCGCGCGGCTCCAGCCACTCGACCTCGGCCCGGGCCGCGCGCAGCACCCGCCGCCGGCGCCACCACTGCGCACCCACCGCGATCGCGACGGCGCACGCCCACACCAGGGACAACCCCGGCACCCACGGCACGTGCGCGGTGTCCGCGACGACGACGTCGGCCGACCAGTCGCCCACCGCCGCGACGGCCGGGATCTGCGCCAGCGCCTTGAGCCCGAACACCACCAGGTTCACCGTGCTCGCCAGCGCCGCGACCACCGCGGACCACGCGAACACCCGCGGCGCGAGGTCGGGGCGCAGGCGGTCGGCTGAGAGCCAGGTGCCGAGCAGCACCAGCAACGGGGTGGCCACCACGGACCAGGCGAAGTGGTCGAACACGCCGGACTCCCCTCCAGGTGCGTCAGCGCTCCAGTCTCCCACGGCCCACCGGTGGGCCGGTCGCATCGGGCACCGATAGGTACCATCTGGCCGTGACCAGGGAGAAGGACGCGGGAGACCAGCCGGCCAGACGGCTGCCCGGCGCGCTGGCCGCCGAGGTGCTCGGGGTGCTCGGCGACGCGGGCGAGGCGCTGACGCCGGCCGAGGTGCGCGACCGGCTCGACCCGTCGGGCACCCTCTCCTACAGCACGGTCGTCACCACGCTCACCCGGCTCTACGAGAAAAGGCTCGCGACCAGGACCCGCGACGGCCGCGCCTACCGGTACTCCGCGACCGCCGACCCGTCCGCGCTCACCGCGTGGCGGATGGGCAGGCTGCTGGAGAGCGAGCCGGACCGCGCGTCCGTGCTGACCAGGTTCGTCGGCGCGCTGGACGAGGACGACGAGCGGATCCTGCGCGACCTCCTCGGCCGACTGGACGACTGACCACCGACCGGCCACCGCTTGACAGCCCGCCGCCGCGACCTTCTACAGTCGTGTAGAAAGAAACTCGGCCGCACGGTGCGGTCCCGCGAGCGCGAAGGACATCCGGACCACATGCCGCCGAGACGGGCGGGCTTCGAAGAGGCCGCCGAGTGGATCACCCGGCGGATCGAGAGCGGCGAGTGGCCGCTGAACTCCCGCATCCCGAACCAGGACGAGCTGGCCGAGCTGATGGGCGTGAGCCACACCGTGGTGCGGCAGGCCATCGGGATGCTGGCCGGCAACGGGATGGTGGAGAGCGCACGCGGTCGCGGCACGTTCGTCCGCGCCCGCAGCGCGGTCAGCACCGTGCTGAGCGACCACCTGCGCGACCAGCCCGTCGCGCACACCCTCGACCTGCGCCGCGCCCTGGAGTCCGAGGCCGCCGGCCTGGCCGCCGCCCACCGGTCCGAGGAGCACCTGGCGATCCTGCGCGCCGCGCTCACCGCGCCGAGGCAGCCGTGCTGGACCGCGACCTACCGGAACGCCAGCGGCCGCACCGAGGTCACCCCGGACGTCTTCCACACCACCGTCTTCGCCGCCGCGCGCAACCCGGTGCTGACCGAGTTGCACCGGTGCGCGATCGCCGCGTTGCGCTACGCGAACCTGGACCCCCAGCCCGGCGAGCGCCGCGACGCCGAGCACGCCCGGATCTACGAGGCGATCGAGCACGGCGACGTCCGCGGCGCGCAACTGGCCGCCGCGGACCACGCCGACCGGGACACGCCCGTGCCGCCGGCCGACGCGCCCGCGAGCTGAACCACGGGCGTCACTCCACCCAGTGGCACGCCACCCGGTGGCCGGGCCGGACCTCCCGCACCGCCGGAACCTCGGTGGCGCAGCGGGAATCCCGGCGGACCGGGCAGCGGGTGTGGAACGGGCAGCCGGGCGGCGGCGAGGTCGGGCTCGGCAGGTCGCCGGACAGGATGACGCGCTCCCGCCGGTTCTCCGCCTCCGGGTCCGGCACCGGCACGGCCGACATCAGGGACCGGGTGTAGGGGTGCAGCGGCTGTTCGTACAGCGCGGTCGAGGAGGCCTCCTCCACCAGCCGGCCCAGGTACATCACGCCGACCGTGTCGCTCAGGTGCCGCACCACGGCCAGGTCGTGCGCGATCACCAGCGTGGTCAGCTCCAGCGACTGCTTGACGTCCTCCAGCAGGTTCACGATCTGCGCCTGCACCGACACGTCCAGCGCGGACACCGGCTCGTCCGCGATCACCAGGTCCGGCTCCAGGATGATCGCCCGCGCGATGCCCACCCGCTGCCGCTGACCACCGGAGAACTCGTGCGGGTACCGGTGCTGGGCCGAGCGCGGCAGACCGACCCGGTCCAGGGCGAGCTCCACCCGGTCGTGCCACCCCGCCCGTCCGCCCGGAACCCGGTGCGCGCGCAGGGGTTGCTCGAGGATGGCGCCCACGGTCTGGCGGGCGTTCAGGCTCGCCATCGGGTCCTGGAACACCATCTGCATCCGCCGGCGCAACGGCCGCAGCGCGCCCTCGCCGAGCGCGGCCAGGTCCGTGCCGTCGAACAGCACCCGCCCGCCCGCCACCGGCTCCAGCCGCAGCACCGCGCGACCGAGGCTCGACTTGCCGCACCCCGACTCGCCGACCAGGCCGTAGGTCCGGCCGCGCGGCAGGTCGAGCGTGACGCCGTCGACCGCGTGCACGTACTCCCTGGGGCGGTTGGTGATCGCGGTACGCCGGCCGGGGTAGCGCACCCGCAGGTCCTCGATCCGGACCAGCGGTTCCACCGGCACGGCCGCGGCCGGCACCGGAGCGTCCTTGGTGGACACCACGGGGCGGTCGCCGGGGTGCGCGCAGCGGTGCGCGTGCCCGGCGCCGACCAACGGCAGGTCCGGCACCAGGCACGCGGCGTCGACGGCGGCGCAGCGGGAGGCGAACGCGCAGCCCTCGTCCCACGGCAGCCGGTCGAACGGCGAGCCCGCGATCGGGGTCAACCTGGCGCCGCGCGGCGTGTCCAGGGTCGGGATCGACGCGAGCAGGCCGCGGGTGTACCGGTGCCGCGGCCGGCGGAACAGCTCGAGCGTGGGCGCGGTCTCCACGATCCGACCGCCGTACATCACGTCGACCCGGTCGGCCAGCCCGGCGACCACGCCCAGGTCGTGGGTGATCATCAACAGCGCCGCGCCGTGCCCGCGCGCCAAGCGCGCCAACAGGTCCAGCACCTGCGCCTGCACCGTGACGTCGAGCGCGGTGGTCGGCTCGTCGGCGATGAGCAGCTTCGGCTCGCACGCCAGCGCGATCGCGATCATCACCCGCTGCCGCATGCCGCCGGAGAGCTGGTGCGGGTACTGGCGCAACCGGCGCGCCGGGTCCGGGATGCCGACCTCGCCCAGCAGGTCGGCGGCCCTGGCCCGGGCGGCGGACCGGCTCAGGTCGGTGTGCCGGCGCAGCACCTCGGTGAGCTGGACCCCGATGCGCACCACGGGGTTGAGCGACGTCATCGGGTCCTGGAAGACCATGGCGACGTCCTTGCCGCGCCGGGCGTCGAGTTCCCGCCCGGTCAGCTCGACGCCGTCGAACCGCACACTGCCCGAGACGGTCGCGGTGCGCGGCAGCAGGCCCAGCACGGCGAGCGCGGTCGCGGACTTGCCGCAGCCGGACTCGCCGACCAGGGCGACGACCTCGCCCGCGCCGACCTGGAAGCCGACACCGTCGACCGCGGCGGGTCCGGTCGGCGAGAACCGCACCCGGAGGTCGGCGACCTCCAACAGCGGAGGGGATTCCGGTTGGCGCGCAAGGGAGTTCGGCACGGTCACCTCGTGGTGTTCTTCGGGTCGAGGACTTCGCGGAGCGCCTCGCCGATCAGGGTGAACCCCAGCGCGGTGACGGCGATGCAGACGCCGGGCAACAGCGCCAGGTGCGGCGCGGTCTCCAGGCGGGCCTGAGCTTTCACGAGCATCCGGCCCCACTCGGCGACGGTCGGGTCCGCCTGGCCGAGACCGAGGAACGACAGCGCGGCGACCTCGATCGTCGCGGTGGCCAGCACGAGCGTCGCCTGCACGATCACCGGCCCGACCGAGTTCGGCAGCATCTCGCCGAGCACGATCCGACCGCGCGAGAGCCCGAGCGAGCGCGCCGCCACCACGTAGTCCCGGTTGCGCTGGGCGAGCATGGACCCGCGCAGCAGCCGCGCGAACACCGGCACCTGCGCCGCCGCGATCGCGATCATGACGGCGAGCGGGCTGCGCCCCATCACCGCCGCCACGCTGACCGCGAGCAGCAGCGCGGGGATCGACAGCATCACGTCGGTCAGCCGCATCGCCGCGGTGTCCACCCACCCGCCGAGCCCGCCGGCGAGCAGCCCGAGCGCGGACCCGACCGCCAGGCCGAGCGCGGTCGCGGTGACGCCGATGGTCAACGACTGCCGGGCGCCGTGCACGAGTTGGGTGAGCAGGTCCGACCCGAAGCTGTCCAACCCGAGCAGGTGACCGGGACCGGGACCGGGCACCGACGACGGCGTGATCAGCCCGGCCCACTCCGCGCTGCCCGGCTGGTACGGGGTCAACAGCGGCGCGAACACGGCCACCAGCACGAACAGCAGCACGATCGCCGCTCCGACCAGCGCGGCGGGCCGCCGCACCAGTCGGCGCGCCACCGGCCGCCACGAGCCGCCCACCCGCACGGTCACGGGCGGCGGCGCCGCGGGTGCGCTCACGACAGCCTCGCTCTCGGGTCGATGATCGAGTACGAGACGTCGACCAGCAGGTTGACCACCGCGTAGATCACCGCGATGAACAGGATGAAGCCCTGGAGCACCGGGTAGTCCAGGTGGTTGATGGCGGTGAACAGGAACTCGCCCACCCCGTTCAGCGCGAACACCGTCTCGGTCAGCACCGCGCCCGCGAGCAGCGCGCCCGCCTGCAACCCGATGGTGGTCGACACCGGCAGCATCGCGTTGCGCAGCACGTGCCGACGCCGGATCACGTTGCGCGCCAAGCCTTTCGCCCGCGCGGTGCGGACGAAGTCCTCGTCGAGCACCTCCAGCACCGATGCCCGGGTGATCCGCACGATGATCGCCAACGGGATCGCGCCCAGCGCCAGCGCCGGCAGCACGAGGTGGAGCGCGGCGTCCCACGCCGCGTCCCACTCCCCCGTCAGCACCCCGTCGAGCACGAACAGCCCGGTCGGGTGCGTCGCGTCCAACCGCACGTCCTGCCGGCCCGCGCTCGGCAGCCAGCCGAGCCGGATCGCGAACACCCACTTCAGCAGGTACGCCAGGAAGAACACCGGCACGACCACGCCCATCAGGGACGCGCCGACCGACAGGTGGTCGAGCAGCCCGTCCCGCCGCCTGGCGGCGAGGTACCCCAGCGGCACGCCGAGCACGATCGCGAGGCCGAGGCCCGCGATCGCCAGCTCGACGGTCGCCGGGAACCGCTCCAGGAACCCGGCCGTCACGTCCTGGCCGGTGCGGATCGACGCGCCGAAGTCACCGCGCGCGATCCGGCCGAGGAACAACAGGTACTGCTCCGGCACGGGCTTGTCGAACCCGTAGATCCGGTTGACCCGGTCGATGCCCTCCTGGGTGGCCCGCTCGCCGAGCAGCGCGCGGGCCGGGTCGCCGGGCAGCAGCCGCACCCAGAAGAACAGCAGGACGCTCAGGCCGAACAGCACCGGCACGACCAGCGCCAGCCGGCGGGCGATGAACGCGATCATGGTGTCCTCAGCCCTCGATCTGGACGGTGTTCCACACCTCGGCGGCCAACGGGCTGGTCACGTAACCCGACACCTTCGGCGCGACCGCGAGCGACGGCACCGGGTGGGCGACCGGGATGCCCGGCAGCAACGTCATCAGGTCCCGGCTGACCTTGGCGTACAGCGCGCCCTGCTCGGTCACGTTGCGCGCGCCGCGCGCGGCGGCCACCGACGCGAACATGGCCTGGTCCTCGAAACCCCACTCCACGGTCTTGCGGCCGAAGAAGATGCCGAGGAAGGTGTCCGCGCTGTTCATGATCCCGGTGCCGCCCAACAGGTACAGCCCGTGCGCGGGATCGGACTTGATCCGCTGGAGGTACTCCGGGCTCCACTTCTCCGGCACGCCCTCGACCTTGAGCCCCACCGCCTCCAGCTGGGAGCGGATCGCCACGAACGTGTCCTCCGGGCTCGGCATGTACGGCCGGGAGATGCCCGTCGGGTAGTTGAACGTGATCGTCTTCCCGGTCGCGCCCGCTTCCGCGAGCAGCGCCTTGGCCTTGGCCGGGTCGTGGTCGTAGGTCGGCACGCCGTCGGCCGCGAAGCCGTTGACGGCGGGCGGGATGAACTGGTTAGCGACCTTGGTGCCCGGCGGCAGCGTCTGGGTCGCGATGGCCTGCTTGTCCAGCGCGTACGCGATCGCCTGGCGCACCTTGAGGTCCGCCAGCAGCGGGTCGGCCTGGTTCATGCCGAGGTAGAGCACGTTGAACGGCTCCCGCGGCAGCACCTGGAACTTCGCGTCCGAGAGCTTCTGCACGTCACCCGGCGCGACCAGG
Organism: Actinosynnema sp. NPDC020468; assembly: GCF_040642015.1. NCBI lineage: Bacteria > Bacillati > Actinomycetota > Actinomycetes > Pseudonocardiales > Pseudonocardiaceae > Actinosynnema > Actinosynnema sp. NPDC020468. The sequence goes on along the minus strand of NZ_JBFAEO010000009.1, from coordinate 29,506 downwards.
TCGTAGCCGTCGACCTCGCCGCTCTGCAACGCCTGGAGCCGCGCGGTGCCGTCCGGGATGATCCGCAGGATCACCTTGTCCACCTTGGGTTTGTCACCCCAGTAGGACGGGTTGGCCTTGAGCGTGACCCGCTGGCCCTTCTCCCACGACTCGAACACGAACGGACCGGTGCCGGTCGGGTGCGCGGTCGAGTACTCGTTTCGCCGCACGTCGCCGCCCTGGCCCGGCTCGTCCGCCTTGTACTGCTTGAGGGCGGTCGGGCTCTGCATGGCGAACGACGAGATGGCCAGCGCCGGGATGAAACTGCCGTAGGAGCGGGTCAGCGTGATCGTGACCGCGTCCTGGCCGGGCGCGCAGCCCTGGTAGATCCCGTTGGTCAACGACGGGTTGTCGCTGGTCTTGAAGCCCGCGAACACCAGCTGGTACAGGTTGCTGATGTTCTCGGCCTGGAGCGGGCCGGTCCAGTTGTGCCAGCGCTCGAAGTTGAAGCACACCGCGGCCGCGTCGAACGGCGTGCCGTCGGAGAACTGCACTCCCTTGCGCAGCTGGAAGGTGTAGCTGCGGCCGTCGTCGCTCTGGGTCCACGAGGTGGCCAGTCCGGGCGCGGGCTCGGCGGTGCCGGGCTTGACCGACACCAGCCCCTCGAAGATCTGGTTCGCGACGCGGGTGCTCTCGCCGTCGCTGATGAACGCCGGGTCCAGCGCGACCGGGTCGGACGCGGCGGCGAACACGAACGTGCCGCCGGTCGCGCCGGTCGCGGTCTTGCCGCGCTCGCTGGAACAGGACGTGACCGCCAGCGCGACGGCGACGGTCGCGACCGCCAGTCTTCGCGCGCGGGTGGTGGTTGGGCTCACGGGTCGTGCCTCTCTGCGGAAGTGGTCCCCCTCGCGGACTCGGTCAGCTGACGGCGGGCTGCCCGTCGAGCTGGCCCACGACCAGCTCGTCCGGGTTCTGCGGCACGTCGGCGACGGCGGCGCGGACGCCGTCCGCACCGACCTTCGCCAGCAGGTCCAGCGCGCCGAGGTTGGCCCGCAACTGCTCGACACCGCTGACGCCGACCAGCGCCGACGCGGTGCGCGGGTGGCTCAGCACGAACGCGATCGCCAGCTGCGCGGCCGTGGCCCCCAGGCCCTCGGCGCGCCGCGCGAACAGCTCGTTGACGTGCTCGGCGTGCCGGGTCATGCCCGACGGACCCAGCGGTCGCTCGCTGCGCTCGGCCCGGCGACCGGCCAGCACGCCGACCGCGAGCACGTTGGTCGGCTGGAACACCAGGTCCCAGCGCTCGACCACGGCGGCCAACTCCGGGTCCTCGGCCATCCGCCGGGCGATCGCGGAGTACGGCAGCTGCAACACGCTCGGCCGGGGCAGTCCCTCGGCGTCGGCGTAGGCGCACGCCTGGTCGACCTCGGCCGGGGTGGCGTGGTTGATGCCCCAGTACGTGGTGAGCCCGGCCTCGACCAGATCCGCCATCTCGCGGACGATCGCGGGCATGTCCACCGCGGTGCCGAAGTGGTAGGCGGTGTCGGGGTTGTAGACCACGCAGTCGGCGGCGTCCACACCGGACCGGGGCAGCGACGCGGCGAGCTGGTCGCGGAAGGACGGGCGCGGTCCGCCGTACCAGAGCTTCTGGGTGTGGAAGTAGTCCTCGCGGGCGATCCCGGCGGCGTCCCGGGCGGCGGCGAACCGGAGGTCCGTCTCGGACACCGGGTCGTCGGGGCGGGCCGAGGACGTGTAGTGGCCGACGTCGAACCAGTTGATCCCGGCGGCGCGGGCGGCCCGCAGCAGCTCCACCACGTCTTCGTGCGCCATGCGGTCGTACGTGTGGTACGAGCCGATGCTCAGCGCGGACACCTTGGGACCGTTGGTTCCCAGGGAGTGGTACCTCATCATGCGGCGGCCTCCGAGCACTCGATGTGTGTCGCCACAGGCTGCGAGTCGAGGCCCAGATTTGTCAACATGTTGACGGTCAATTTGTTGACGATCAGCGTCGGTGGTTGAATGCACCGACGCCCGCCGGCGCCACCCCGACCGCCCACCGACACGAGCTAGGTCGAGTCCATTGCCGAGTGACGAACTCCCGAACGCGCGAGCCGTGCAGGACACCACGATGTGGTCGCTGATCGACGAGGCGGTGGCCACCGTGCCCGCGCGCGTCGACGGCGTCGACCACGAGGCGATGCGGCTGTGCATGACGTTGCGCTGCGCGACGGACGTGGTGTTCTACGACCTGTACCGGACCCTGCGCCAACTCGACTCGGTCGCCGCGCCACCGCTGAAGCTCCTGCTGATCCTGTTCATGTACGGCGAGATGGAAACCCGCGACCTGACGAGGTTGGCGGGCATGAGCCGGGCGACGACGTCGGCGCTGCTGGACAAGATGTCGAGCCAGGGCCTGATCGACCGCGAGGAATCCACCCGCGACCGCCGCACGCACCACGTGACGCTGTCCGACGCGGGCCGCGCGGAGTTCGTGGCGGCGTTCACCGTCTACAACGAACGTGAGCGCTACTGGGCCGAAACCCTGACCGCGGAGGAACGCGACACCCTGGTCACCCTCCTCGGCAAACTCGTCAACGCCCGCCTGGACGACGGCAACCTCCAACGCCGCCAGTAACTCCGTCACCCCTTCGGCCGCCACCGCCCCGAAACGCCCCTCCGTGACGGGCTGATTCCCTAGGGTGTCGCCACGCCGATCCCGAGGGGTGACCGCCTGGTGAAGACGGAACTGTCGTTCGACGAGCTGTGCACGCTGCTCGAGTCGGGTTCGCCGGACAGCGAGGTGATCGCCGGCCTGGACGCGGTGTCGGGCGCGCTGATGGTGCTGTCCCCCATGGTGCTTGGCGTTCCCACGGCCTCGGTGTTCGGCCTGATCGGGGCCAAGAACGAGATCGTCAAAGCCGGCCGGAAGGTGTTCACCTGGCTCGGCGCTCGCACCGCGGACGACCCGCTCGCCCGGCACGACGTCCTCCTCACCGCGTACTGCCTGAGCTGCTACACGGCGTTCTTCGAGGCGGTCGACCGGATGGAGGTCGACATCCGGGCGGACCTGGTACCGGGCGACCGGTTGCGCCTGACCACCGAGGCCCTCGACACGATCACGACCGGGGACGCGTCGGCACTGGCCCGGCACTCGATCGCGCTGCCGCACCCCAACGACCCGGTCGAGCACAACGCGGACCAGCTCGAACAGCTCTACGCGGACCTGGCCCGCGGTCTCGGTCAGTTGATCAAGGGCCTCGCGACGTGGGACGAGGCGGACGAGACGACCCGGGACCGGATTTCCGCCTCACTGGCCGAACTCCCCGACGTGGCCAAGAAGATGTACGTGGAGCAGTACCTGGCGCTGTGCCGGAAGTTCCCCGAGTTCGCGACGTGGGCGAACCTCCAGGAGCACGCGCTCACCCGGACCGCGGTCCGCGAGGCCGTGGCCGGCGTCCACGACCTCACCGCGGACGTCCGCGCGGCGCTCGACAGCGCCGCGTCGAGCCTGGAAAGCGTCGACGTCGGTCTCGCCTCGCTGGGTACGGCGCTGGCGCGGATCGCCCGCGACGGCCTGGATGACGTGCTGGACGACCTCGGCGTGACCTACCGGGATTCCATCGAGAACCCGGTCATCACCGACACCTACGTCGGAGCCGAGGGCGTCGACCTGCGGTACCCGCGCAAGTCGGAGATCTACATCCCCCAGGCGTTCCGCACCCTCCGCTACGGGAAGCCCGGGGTGCGACTGGAGTCCGAGGAGATCTGGGGCGAGCAGGAGGCCCGAAGCGATCTCGGCCGGTACGTGCTGTCGCACCTGGCCAGTCCGTACAGCCTGGAAACGCCCCTGATCGTGCTCGGCCACCCGGGCTCGGGCAAGTCCCTGCTCACCGAACTCCTCGCGGCCCGACTCGCATCAGTCGAATACCACCCCGTCCGGGTCGAACTGCGGGACGTCAACCCCGACTCGGACATCCAGGGCCAGATCCAGGAGCAGATCCGCGCGGACACCGGGCGCGACGTCAACTGGGCGGACCTGTCGGAGCGCTGCGACCGGCCGCCGTTGGTGATCCTCGACGGGTACGACGAGTTGTTGCAGGCCACCGGCCTGGTCTTCAGCACCTACCTGCGCCAGGTGGCCGACTTCCAACGCCGCGAGCGATTGCTGGGCCGTCCGGTGCGGGTGGTCGTGACGAGCCGGGTGACGCTGATCGACAAGGCCGTGATCCCGATCGGCGCCACCGTGGTGCGCTTGGAGGAGTTCGACATCGCGAGGCAGGCGGCGTGGGTCGACATCTGGAACCGGGTCAACCAGCCGTACTTCCGGTCGTCCGGCGTGCGGCCCTTCACGCTGCCCTCGGAGGGCCGGATCCAGGAGTTGGCGAAGCAACCGCTGCTGCTGCTCATGCTGGCCCTGTACGACTCCGACGGGAACCGCCTGTCCCGGGACCCCGACATCAGGCAGACCGCGCTCTACCACAACCTGCTCATCCGGTTCATCACCCGGGAACACCACAAGGGCGAGCAGGGCAAGAGGTTCTTGGCCCTGCCCAAGTCGGAACAGCGGAAACTGATCGACACCGACCTGGACCGCCTGGGCATCGCCGCGATCGGCATGTTCAACCGGCGGGCGCTGCACATCTCCAAAGCAGACCTGAACGACGACATCGACTACTTCAAGCGCGCCTCCGGGGCCACCCCCGGCCCGGGGGCGCGATTGGGCGAGGCGGAACTGCTCGTGGGCAGCTTCTTCTTCGTGCACGAGTCCAAGTCCGGACTGCGCGGGGACGACGCCGAGATACCGGCCGCCTTCGAGTTCCTGCACAACACCTTCGGCGAGTTCCTCACTTCCGACTGGCTGCTGAAAACGGTGCTCCAGGAGACCGAAATCCCGCGGCTGATGAGAATCCAGCCGACCCTCCAGCAAAGCCTGGCCAACCGCGTCGACCTGTCCGACCGCTGGTTCGCCTCGTTGATCGCGACCCCGCTGTTCACCCGCCCGGTCGTACTGGACATGCTCCGTGAGTGGACCGCGCACCGCTTGACCGAACTCGGCCAGGACCAGGCGGACTTCACCACCGACCTGGACACGCTGGTCTACGGCCAACTCAAGCACGTCCTGGCCGACTCCACACCGCCCGCAATGCTGCTCCAAGGCGCCACCCCGTTCCCACGATCGGCGTCGTTGCACCACCTCGCCACCTATACGCTCAACCTGGTGCTGTTGCGCTGCGTACTCGGCGGCCCGTTCACCGTGGACATGGAACGGCTCGGTTCCGAGCTGACAGCCAAACCGTGGCACAGCCTCCTGGACCTGTGGCGGGCGGGCATCGGCCGTGAAGGCCTGCAAGGCTTGAGCGCCATCCTCCAATCCACGGTGGAAAACGGTCTACAACTCACCGCCCGGGAGACGTTCACCGCACCCGCAGCCGAGAGCCAACTGTGGGAGCTCTACGAGCTGGCCAAGGCCACCGGCGACGAGCAGTTGATCGCGCTGTCAGGGTGGGCAATCCAAGACGCCCACCCAGGTTTTCCACCGCCTCCAGACCTGAGGGAGTTGGCCAATCTCCCCTCGATCGCCGGCTCCGCGTTCCACAACGAGATCCGCGCTCGTGCCATATTGCGCGAGCGAGCCGCCCATGGTGCTTACCACCCCCTGCCGCATTGGCTTGATACAGTAAAAGAGACCAGCAGCATAGCACTGCTCAGGCTCGTCAATCACAGCCCCGAAATCGACTACCACACTGAACAGTATTCCACAGTCCAGGAGCTCAATGCGGAATTCTTTTCCATGGACATGGAGGCATACAAAAGAAACTTGAGCATCACAGTTTCGGAAGGTGGAATTGATTTACTTATACTACACCGTTCCCGCGTGGCCGCAAATTACATTCTACTCGAGCGCCACCCGAGATTCCAATCCAATAGGCTGGTAACCTCCCGCGCGGCTAGGCTGGCATCCGGCCAAACCGCCGCCGTATCGAATGAAGTTCTGTACGAGCTGATCGCCAGTGAAATGGCGCCAAGCACTCTGAGGAAATTCCTGCTAGGCGAGGGGGTAGACGTCCGAACCCTCGCCGAAAGGCCACTGGACACGATATGTGAACTTTTGCGCGTATCCGAACACGAAGGAACTCTCGACTGGATCGAAGCCGCTGTCGAAGAATTGATGGACGGCCCACTGCTTAAGACCTTTGGAGCATTGAGGTTTCTCATTCTGGCACGACACGCACTTAAACACTTCACGGCGGACATCGATCACTTCGACCTCGCGTCGCTGACCGCTCGAGCGATCACGCTCGAAGGACCGAGAATGCAGCGGGCCAAGACGGAAGAGTTGATCAAGATGTTGGCAGTCTGGCTGGCTGTGAATCCTGTCGAAGTCGACATTTCCGATCTCACCGCAATTGCCATCAGGATGGCAGAAGACCTCGGCGATGAGCTGTCCGTGGCCGCCGCCAAGGATCTCCAGGTGCTGAAAGGGCGGAGTTGACCCGAACTTAGAGTGCCTACAACGACCGCGCTTCCGCCGGCACGTTACGCAGCACCAACACCGCGGCCAGCCCCAGCACGGCCACCGCGGCGAAGAAGTAGAAGCCCCACGGGTAGGCGACGCCTGCCGTCACCAGGGCTCCGGTCAGGAACGGGCCGGTGATGGAGCCCAGGCGGCCGACGGCCGAGGTCAGGCCCAGGGCGGTGCCGCGCGTGGACGTCGGGAAGGACTCCGTGACGTGGCTGTAGATCAGCACCTGCGCGGAGAAGACGAAGACGCCGGTCAGCAATACCAATGCGTTCAGCAGGAGGGCGTTGCCCACGCGCAGGCTCAGCGCGGCCAGCAGCACGGCCGACGCGGCGAACCACAGGACCGCCACGCGCCTCGTGCCGAACCGGTCCGCGATGAGGCCCGCCAGGAGGAGGCCCACGACGCCGCCCACGTTGAGCAGGAGCAGCAACGTGATCGACGTCGACAGCGGGTAGCCGGCGGTGGTCATCAGCTGCGGCAGCCAGGTGTTCAGGCCGTACACCAGCAGCAGGCCCATGAACGAGCCGACCCACACCGCGATCGTCGTGCGGCGGAACCGGCCGCCCAGCACCTCGCGCACCGTCACGCGCTCCCGCGACGCGGCCAGGTACGCGGTGGACTCGGGCAGGCGCCACCACATCAGCGGCAGCACCAGCAGGCCCGCCAGGCCGCCGCCGTAGAACAGCACCTCCCAGTGCGAGGCGAAGACCAGCGCCAGCACGGACGTCAGCACCGCGCCCACGTGGTAGCCGGTCATGGTGATCGTGCTCGCGCTCGCCCGGCGGGAGGACAGGCTCTCCGCCATCGTGGTCAGCGCCACCGGCATCACCGCGCCCAACCCCAACCCGGCCAGGAAGCGCAGCACGCCGAACGTCGCCACGTTCGGCGCCAGCGGCAGCACCAGGGTGAACACCGAGAACAGCGCGACCGAGCCGAGCAGCACCGACCGCCTCCCGCGCCGGTCGGCCACCGGGGCCAGGAACCCCGCCCCGACCGCGACCCCGACCAGTGACGCGGTCGCCACCGCGGTCGCGCCGGCCGGGGTGAAGCCGAGGTCGTGGGTGCGCAGCAGCGTCGGGATGGCCGCGCCGAGCGCCACCAGGTCGTAGCCCTCCAGCAGGACGGCCAGCCAGCAGAGCGCGGCCGTCCACGCGGTCCGGTCGGGAGACATCGTCGTTTCCCCTCACTGCCGCCTGTCGACGGCTGCCGTCAGTCCGGTGTGGTCGGCTGGGTGTCCACCTGGATCAGCCGCGGCCCGTCCGCCGGGGCCTTCAGCCGGGAACGCAGGTCCTCCACGTCGGTCACGGTCACGGCGGGCACGCCGTAGCCCTCGGCGATGGAGGTGAAGTCGAGCCCCGGGATGTCGACGCCCGGCGCGTCCGGCGTGCCGAGCAACCCGGCGAACCAGCGCAGCGCGCCGTAGGTCCCGTTGCGCAGGATCACGAACGTCACCGGAACCCGGTGCTGTGCGGCGGTCCACAACGCGGTGACGCCGTAATTGGCCGACCCGTCGCCGACAACGGCGACGACGGGCCGGTCGGGCCGGCCGAGTCCGGCGCCCACCGCCGCCGGCAGCCCGAAGCCGAGGCCACCGGACGCCGGGAACAGGTAGGAGCCGGGTCGACGCAGGTCCATCTGCCGCCACCACGAGCCGTTGGTGGAGGTGGACTCCACCACGTACCGCGTGTCGTCGGCCCCGGTGTCGCGCAACGCGGCGAACACCTGCTCCGGGTGCAGCGCGCCCTCGCCCACCGCCGGTTCCGGGTTCGGCGTGAACGGCCGTTCGACGCGCCGGGACGGGAGCCCGGCCAGCAGCGCCTCGATCACCGCGCCCGGGTCGGCCACCAGCGCCTCGCCGAACGGTGCCCGGGCCGCCGCGCCCGCGTCGTCGGTGACCTGGACGAGCGAGCAGCCTGCGGGCAGGTACTCCCCCGGCACGTGCTGGTGGTAGCGGAACACCGGCGCCCCGAGCACCAGCACCAGGTCGTGGCCCTCGAACGCGCGGGCCACGCCGGCGATGGCGGCCGGCAGCACGCCCCTGGCCAGCGGGTGCCGGTTGGGGAAGGGCAGCCGGTGCGGCGAGGGCGCGACCCACGTGGGCAGGTTCAGGTGCTCGGCCAGCGCCACCGCGCGGTCGAACAGGCCGTCCGCGTCGATGTCACCGCCCAGCACCAGCACGGGGTTGCGCGCCTCGCCCACCCGGTCGACCAGTTCGGCCGACACGGCCTCGGCCGGGACGAGCCCCCGTCGCACGTCCCGGCCGAGTGTCACGGCGGCCGAGGAGTCGAGCTCCACGTCCCAGTCGTCGTAGGGGACCGACAGGTAGGTCGGCCGACGGCGCAACTCCGCCTCGAACACGGCCTGGGCGAGCGACCTCGGCACGTCGCCCGCGCACGTCGGCTCACCGGCCCACCCCACCAGCGGCTTCATCAGCTGCGCCGCGTCGACGTTGGCGAGCATCGCCTCCATCCCGACCGCCGACCGCACCTGCTGGCCGGCGGTGAGCACGAGCGGCGACCGCGAGTAGACCGCGTTGGTCAGCGCGCCCATCGCGTTGCCCGAGCCGGAGGCCGAGTGCAGGTTGACCAGCACCGGCTTCCCGGTCACCTGGGAGAACCCGTCGGCCATCCCGACCACGACGCCCTCGTGCAGCCCCAGCACGTAGCGGAACGACTCGGGCAGCTCGGTGAGGAAGGGCAGCTCGTTCGAGCCGGGGTTGCCGAAGATCGTCGTCAGACCGCGACGCTCCAGGAACTCGTGGACGATCCGGCGGACGGTCGGCATGGGGTCACTCCCTGGAGACGGCGGGTGACTACGGACCCTAGGGACCCGGCCGGGGTGTGTTCCAATAAATGTTGGCGACCACCGGAATAGATGGGCTCGATGATGCGGGACTTCGACCTGAACCTGGTGCGCACGTTCGTGCTGCTCTACGAAACGCGCAGCGTCACCGCCACCGCCGAGGCGATGCACCTCACCCAACCCACGATCAGCTACAGCCTGCAAAAACTCCGCCGCCGCTTCGAGGACCCGCTGTTCCGCCGGGCCGGCGGCACGCTCGTGCCCACGACCACCGCGAGCGACCTCTACGAGCCGCTGCGCCTTGCGCTGTCCGGCATCGAGGCGGCGGTCAGCGGCGCGCACGCGTTCGACCCGACCGCGCACCACCGGTTCACGCTGTGCCTGTCCGACCTGGGCGAACTGGCCCTGCTGCCGCTCGTGCTGAGCGCACTGGCGACCCACGCGCCGAACGTGACGCTGACGATCCGCCCGCTGGACGTGACCGACGCCGCCGACCAGCTCGGCCGGGGCGACATCGACGCGTTCATCGCGTCACCGATGCTCAGCACACCCCGGGTGGCCCGCGTGCCGCTGTTCGCCGAGGGCTACCTGGGCCTGGTGTCGAACGGGCACCCCCGGCTGCGCGGCGAGGTCGACCTGCCCGCGCTGGCCGCGGAACGCCACATCGCGGTGTTCGGCCCGACCGGCCACGACGGCCCGCGCAAGGCGCTGGAGGCGCACGGCCTGCTGGACCGGGTGGCCGTGGAGATCACCCGGTTCGCCACGCTGCCGTACCTGGTCCGCGACTCGGAACTGGTCGCGATGGCGCCGCGGCTGATCGCGGACCTGTTCGCCGACCGCCACGACGTCCGGCTGTTCGACCTCCCGCTGCACGTCGAACCGGTCCAGGTGTCGATCTACGCCCGGCACTCGCACGCGCGCAGCCCGGCGCAGCGCTGGCTGGTCGACTTCCTGCGCGCCACCCTCACGTGACCGCCGAGTCGCCCCACGCGGTCCACTCCACGTCGGCCTCGGTCAGCCCGAACGCGGCGAGCACCCGCTCACCGACCTCGTCCCCCTTCCGGCCCGGCCGGTGTGCCCGAACGGCTCCGAATGGCGGGTCGCGACCCGGGCACGCAGAATCCGGCCTACTGGTCGGCACGCGGGCCCGAGTCGGACGGAGTTCCCCGATGGGCGAGCACTCGGTGGTCAAGGCACCCGCCAGGAACCTGTCGGTGTGGGGGTACGTCGCCGTCGTCGTGGCGTACCTGGTGGTCGTGCAGGGGTCGAGCCTGTTCCTCACCCGCGACCTCGACTCGGAGTACGCCGCGCCGACCACCGTCGACGCGGTGTGGCGCTCGATCACCGTGCCGGTCGGGCTGTCGCTGCTGGTGGTGGTCGGCGTGGTGACCGCGCTCGGCTGGTGGCGGCCGGTGCTGGTGGACGACAAGCCCGTGCGACCGTGGGTGATCGCGGTGCCGACGATCATGCTCGCGGCGATCGTGCTCGGCACGAACTACGCGGGCCTGGCCGACCGCGGCCTCGGGTTCACCGCGCTCCTGCTGATCGGCGCGCTGTTCGTCGGCTTCGCCGAGGAGGGCATGTTCCGCGGTCTGGGCCTGACCGCGTTCCGCCGCAACGGGTTCAGCGAGGGCAAGGCCGCCCTGTGGTCCACGGTGATCTTCGGGCTGGCGCACGCCACCAACGTGATCAGCGAGGGACCGGGTTCGTTCGTCCAGGTCCTCGTCGCCGCCCTGTCCGGGTACTTCCTCTACCTCGTGCGCCGGCGCAGTGCCGGACTGCTGCTGCCCGCCGTGGTGCACGGCCTGTGGGACTTCTCGCTGATCTCCGCCTCCGTCGTGCCGGGCAAGGGCTACTTCGGACCGGTGCTGAACATCCTCGCCCTGGTCGTGCTCACGGTGCTCGTGCTCGTGCGCCGGCACCAGGTCGAGCCCGCCCGCTAGTCGCGACCCGCGAACAGGTCCACCAGCGGGTCCCAGCGGCTGCGCCGGCCGGGCGGGAACCGGCGTTCGGCCTTGGCGCGCTTGGCCGAGCCCGGCGGGTAGCGCCACCGCGCCCACGGCGAGCCCGGCCGGGCGACGCGGCACGTGGCCACGATCGCGAGCAGCGGCACGAACAACCCGCACACGCCCAGCAGCGTCCGTCCTTTGAGGATCGCGGGCACCGCGAACAGCAGGTTCACCGCCACCACGACCACGCCCGCCACCGGGCCGTCCGCCGGGTCGTCGTCGAACGGCGAGAACCCGGCGAGCAGCAGCAGCCCGATGACGACCGCGACGAGCACCGCGTCCACCGACCGGCGGCCCTCCGGACCCCAGTACACGTCGTCCAGTCGCAGCCACAGCGCGAACTCGTCCAGCGTCAGCGCCGCGCCGACGCCGAACCCGACGGCGGTCGCGTCGGCCCAGCCGTCCGCCGGCCGGAACACCAGCGCCGTCGCGCCGGTGATCAGCAGCAGGAAGATCCCGAACACCTGGTGGTGCAGGTGGACGCCGCCGACCGACAGGTCCCGGAACGGCCCGCGCCCGGCCCGGATCAGCCGCGTGACCAGCCTGGTCACGAGGAAGGTCACCACGAACGCGCCGAGCGTCCACGCGACGACGGACCGGTCTGCCACCGGTCCACTCTCGCACCGCGCGCCCGGATCGGCAGCCCGTCGTTCACACCGCGGTGAACGGGTGGTGAACGTTCTCGGCCGGCGGGTGATCCGGGTGGTTCGGGAACGCCGGAGGACCAGAAAGTCCGCCGTTCTCCGGCCGATGAACCGGCGGTGAACGATCACAGGGTCGCCCGAGCCGGACGAGCGGCCGTTGTCCGCGAGGGGACGGGGAGCGCACGGTGATGCCGGCCGGTCCGCACACGAGCGGTCGGTCGACGTGTATTCGTCTCCCTCCCCTGCAAGGAGAATACTCGTGGAGTGGACATCCCTACGGCGGACGCTTCCCTGTGTGGCCGCCGTCGCCACCGCCCTGACGGCCTCGGTCGCGTTCTCGACCCCGGCCGTCGCGGCGTCCGACCAGAACCCCAACGGTCTGGTCAAAACCGCGGAGCACCACCAGATCAAGGAGGTCGCACCGGCACGCGCGTCGTTGAACGCCGCGCCGCTGGCCGCCAAGAAGTTGAACTACAGCCAGCAGGTGCAGTCGCAGAACCAGTGGTGCTGGGCCGCTGACGGGTCCAGCATCGAGCAGCTGCTGGGCGGCACCGCCAGCCAGCAGACGTTCTGCGCGGCGGGCAAGGGCACGTCCGCGGGCTACTGCCCGAACCAGGCCGCGCAGATCTCCGAGATCGTGCGCGGTTTCCGCGGCACCGGGTTCAACGCCCAGGACGCGGGCGGTCCGATCAGCTTCTCCTCCATCACGAAGCAGATCGACGCGGGCATCCCGAACCTGACCGGCATCTACTGGACGTCGGGCGGCGGGCACGCCGAGGTGATCTACGGGTACGACTCGGCGAACCAGTCGATCCTGGTCGGCGACCCGTGGCCGACCTACCAGCGGTACCAGACCTGGGCGTACAACCAGTACACCAGCAACAGCCGGTTCCGCTGGAACGACACCATCGTGAACATCACCAAGGCGCGATAAGGGGTTGCGGTCGTGATCTGCCGGAAATTGGCCGCGTTCGTCGCGGTGCTGGTCGTCCTGGTGTTCCCCGGTTCGCCGGCCTCGGCGCGCGAGGCGGTGCCGCCACCCTCTCCGGCGGACTTCGCCGCCGCGCTCGACGCCGCGAACCAACCGGCGGCGATCAGCTTCGCGAAGACCAATTTCCGGCAGGTCCACGGCGCGGAACCGGCCACCGTCGCGGTGGCCGACCACGGCGTGGCCGCGTACGTGCTGAACCCGGCGTTCGTGCGCGGTGACGCGGGCGCACCCGCCGGGGTGTTCCAGTACATCGCGGTCACCGCCACCGCCGACGACGGCAACCGGGCGACCCTGCGCGCCAACCCCGAGGGCGGCGGGCACTGGTCGGTCGGCAGCGTGTTCTCCGGCGACGACGAGGAAACCCTGAGCAAGCGCCTGCGCCCGGACTCGGTGCTGCTCAACGAACCCCAGATCAACGGGTGGTACGAGCTGACCCCGACCGGCGTCGTACTGCTCCAGGCGAGCCTGCCGCAGTCCGAGGTCGGCGGCTTCCTGCCGCTCGCGGAGTACCAGAAGCAGGTGAAGTCCCGCTACGGCGACAAGCTGCCGGGCTCGGACTACGAGAAGGAGCACGGGATCGGCTTCGCCCAGCGCGAGATCGCGCCCCCGGCCACGTTCTCCGGTCCGTCCACGACGACGCTCGCCCTGCTGATCGCGGGCGGCGTGCTGGTGCTCGGGTTCGCGGCGGTCGTGGTGTGGCGCTACTCCCAGAGGAAGTCGACGCCCGCGATCGACGGGTCGACCGAGCCGAAGTAGGCGCAGGCGAACCCGTCGGCGCCGCACAGCAGCCGTTCGCTGACCGTCGGCGCGAGCCCCTCGCGCGGCCGCTCGACCCGCGTGCAGCGGACCGGCAGCGCCGCCGGGTCGAAGTGCAGCCGAATCAGGTAGGCCTGCATCGGACCTCGGACCACCCGGTAGAACGTCGGTGTCCGGGCCGGGGTGGTGAACACCAGGGTGGACGTGAACACGTGCACGTCGCCCTCGGTGAGCCGGCGGTCGAAGAGCAGCTCGAACACCATCCCCGCCGACGACGGCTGCCTGCGCACCCGTCCGACCCGACACCCCTCGCCGGCCAGCACCCGCGCCGTCGCGATGTCGTCCGGCGCCTCGGCCTGGTGGGTCACCACGAACCCGTCGGGCCCGGGCCGCCGCGCCCGCACCGCCATGGTGGACACCAGCTCCGAGATCCCGCCGTCACCGGTCAGCCGGACCTCGTCGAACACGGTCACCACGTCCAGCTCGGAGTTGCACGGCACGCCGGACACGCCGTCGAACTCGCCCAGCAGCACCCCGGTGCGCGTCCAGCTCTCGCTCAGCTCGGGGATCGACGCGACCCGCCGGTCCAGCTCGTGGTGCGGCGCCGGGCCGACCAGCACGACGAGGCTGTCCTCCGGCAGCCGGAGCACCCGTTCCAACGCGCGCACGGTGTCCAGCGCGCGCGGCGCGGCGGGGTGCCGGAGTCCCCGCTGCCAGTAGCTCAAGGTCGACTGCGCGATCGCGACGTCGTGCGACTTCAGGTGGGCGCACACCCGGGCCAGCGAGAGGCCTCGGCGGCGGATGGCCTCGGCGAGCGCCCGCGAGAACGGGCCGTACCTCAGCGCGTGGGCCAAATCCCCCGGCGACGCGGAATCCGCCCGGTCACGCCCGACCACCTGGATCTCATGACGCATGCACATACCTCACGCGGCAAAGTCAGGGCGGCCCGGCATCCGGTGATCACGACCCACGCACTGTAGGCACGAGGTGGCGGAACGGCCAACCTACCAAAGTCGGATGGCCCGCGGTCGAGGTCCCGCCCAAAAAGGCACAAAACCACTTAATGAGACATTTCGAATGACCGTTCCGGTGCTCGCGGCGGATTCCCGGATACCGCTCGCCGGGCTGCGGCACGGTGCCGGCCGCGGGGGCTCGGAGCCACGTTCGCGACGCCGGTGGTGGCCGTACCGGTCGTCGCGGCCCACCTCCGGGGCCGGGTGACCGCGGCCCGACCACGCGTCGCGGGCGAACCCGAGACCGTCACGCCCGCCGTCGTGGGCTGCTCGCCGGGGCTCGGCCTCGACCACCAAGTGCTGCTGCCGGCGCCGCGGTGCGGGTCGCGTGCCCGCCGGCCACCGAGGACTCACCAGATCGGGCCGCCGGCGATGAAGTCGTTGCAGCGCAAGCAGTCTTCGTCCGGGCAGTGGGTGATGGCCGGGTCCGCCGCGATCGCCTCCGTCGCCGCGTCGAGCACCGCGCCCGCCGAGAACGCCTGCCACGTCGAGGCGCCGACCGCCGTGACCCGGGCCAACGGCGCGAGGACCGGCTCCAGGCGGGTGAAGCCCACCGAGCACGACCCGACCTCGACCGCCGTCACCTCGCCGTCGTGGTCCAGCGCCCACCGCGCGAGCAGCCGCCGTCCCGACCGCTGCTCGGCCAGGTGGATCGCGGTCATGGCGTCCACGCCCACGCCGACGAGCAGCACCACCCCGTCGCGTTCCGCCAGCGCCCGGATCGGCGCGTACACGTCCTTCGGCCCCTGCTCGCCGACGAGGTCGCCCGCGAGCGGACCGACCGCCGCGAACGAGTTCAGCGGGTGGTCGCCGCGCCGGGCGTCCAGCCGGCGCAGCAGCACCGCCGGGAACACGCCCAACTCCTCGTTGACCAGCCCGCACCCGACGTCGTACCCGGGACCGTCCGGGACGCCGGGGTCGGCGGGCACGTCGGCGTAGTCGAACCCGTTGCGCGCGGGGCGCGGTGCGGCGGGCGGGTCGACCTCGAACTGCGGCTCGGTGAACGACGGCACGAGCACCGTGCACCCCCGCCCCAACAGCACGTCCAGCAGCAGGTCGGCGTCCACCGCCTCGCCGAACGACCGCAGCGCCGCGTGCACCAGCACCGGCCTCCCGCTCACCGCGACCTCGTCCACGGCCTCACCCAGCCGCTCGACACCGATCATCGACACGCCTCCTCGTCCGCCGCACACCGTACGCGTCGACCACCCGCACCCGGCGCGCCGCGGACGCCCCGTGCAAAATACGAGCATCGATCGTTTTCGCATGCTGGAGGCACTGGTGGCAGGCAAGCCCAACGACCTGGAGAACGCGGCCCGCGCCACCTTCGCCACCCTGGACGACCAGCCCGCACCGGTCCGCCACGACCAGGGCGGCACCCACGAACCCGCCGACCGCTACCTGCGGGTCCTCCGCGCCTCCCGGATCATCGCCGCGACCGACGCCTACGCCCAGGCCGTCGTCGCCCTGCTCGCCGAACGGGGCGTCGAGGCCACCGCCTGGCAGGTCCGGGTCGACCCGGCGCTGGGCGCGGACCAGGTCATGGCCCTGCGCACCACCGTCGACGGCCAGGACGCCCTCGTGCCCCTGCACCCGCACGCCACCACGCTGCGCGCCTTCCCCGTCGACACCCCCGTCGACCTGACCGGCGTGGCGCCGCTGGCCGTGATCGACCTCCCCACCACGGCCGCGTGGACCGACACCGCCACCGCGGCCACCGCCCTGGCGGCCCGCACGGGCTGACGATCCGGCGTCGGACCGGGGACGAGGTCGGCGCGGGTCAGGCGTCCACGCGGTGGAAGGCTCCCGCCACGTCCAGCGCGACCCGTGCCGCCCGCCGCGCGGCCTCGGTCTGCTTGACCTTCTTGTCCACGGTCATCTCCTCGTCGCCGAGGTCGCTGACGCACTTGAGCATCGCACCGCCGACGAAGTCCTTCACCTTGAACGCCTCCCAGATCGCGTGCAGCACCCCGTGCGCCTCGGTTTCCACCCCGCCGATGTCGGTGGACAACCCGAGCAGGCGGGCCCGCAGTGCGGAGTCCTTCCAGGCGATCACCTTCTCGCCGCTCACGAAGTCCTTCACCAGCAGTTGCCCACCGCCGAGGGACTCGTCCAACCTGCCCCGGGCGTCGAGCCTGGTGACCAACCGCAGCACCTGCTCGTCCGTGCGGTACACCTGCGGTCGCAGGCCGTCGCCCTCGGGTCGCACCTTCTCCGGCCCGTAGTCGAACACCTCCCGCGCGACCAGCACGTCGTTCACCGACACCCCGCGCTCGCCGAACCCGCCGCACACCCCGGCCAGCAGCACGAGGTCCGGCCGGAACGCCGACAGCAGGTCGCGCGTCACCGCCGCCGCGGACTGACCGCCCTGGTCGGTGGCCTGCGTGGTCACCACGCGGACCGGCGGACGGCCCTCGGAGGCCAGTTCGAACACGTCGTAGTACCGCCCGTCGCGCTGCGCCTCGACCGGGCGGACGCCGCGCTCGTCGAGCACGTGGAAGAGCGCCTTGGTCTCCACCGGCACTGCCGTGAGCAGGGCGACGTGGTATTCGTCGCCGTTCCTGGGTGCGGTCACCTCGAACCTCGACTTCTGGTGGCGGAATCCGGCGAGCACCGCCTCCGGGTTGCCGGAGAAGGACTCGACGTCGGCTTGGACACGGCGGCGCTCGGCCAGGAACTCCCGCTCGGCGGCCAGCGCCCGTTCCAGGTTCGGGTTCTCCACCGGCCCGTCGTCCAGGAGCTGCACGAGGCGGGAGAACACCCGGTCGGCGACCGGCAGGGGAAGCAGGCGCAGCTGGGTCAGGGGCGGGATGACCGTCGCCCACCGGGTGTCCTTGTGCGCCAGCAGGCGCGCGACACTGGGGAGCAGCGCCTCGGTGTAGTCCGGGCGGTCGACCGCGGCGCGCACGACGGCGGTCGCCGCGACACCGCACACGCCCGCGTCGGTGTCCCGGGGTCGCCCGTCCTCGCGCGGCAGCTCGGGCGCGATGATGAACTTGATCAGCTCGACGTCCGCCTGACCCGCCCGCGCCAGACCTTCCAGGGCCGTGGTGCGGTTCATCCGATCCCGGTCCTCGCGGATCACCCCGACCAACCACTCCTTCGCGCTCCGCTCGATTTCCCGGTGGGCCACCAGGTCCACGATGGCACCGCGCAGTGCGCGCGCGGGCTGGTTCTTGGCACCGACCTTGAGCCGGTCGGCGACCGCCATGATCCACGCTTCGGGCCCCGTGTCCAGGTGGCCGAGGGAGCCCACGGCACTGCGCCGCGTCCACAGGGTCTCCTTCGGATCGCGGATGGTCGTCCGCAGCACCTCCGCCGCCGCCGGGTCGCCCAGGAGCCCGAGGGCGTTCGCGGCCGTGCCGCGGACCGGACCGGAGACGTCGCGCACGAGCGCGTCGGTGAGGGGCGCCAAGGCGCCGGGGGCGTGGACGCGACCGAGGGCGTTGGCCGCCGAACCGCGGACGTAGTCGTCGGCGTCCTCGGCCAACGCGACCGCCAACGCCTCCACCGCGTCGGGATCACCGACGAGCCCGAGCGCGTTCGCCGCCGAACCGCGGACGTTGGCGTCGGGGTCACCGGCGAGCGCCACCGTCAACGCCGGAATCCCGCGCGGATCCCTGATGCGCCCCAACCCGTTCGCCGCCGAACCGCGCACTCCCGCGTCGCGGTCCTCGGCCAACGCGACCGCCAACGCGTCCACCGCGCCAGGATCGCCGATGAGCCCCAAGGCGTTCGCCGCCGAACCCCTCGTGTACGCCTCGCCGTTCTCCACCAACGCGACGATCAACGCCGGCACCCCGCGCGGATCCCTGATGTGCCCCAACGCGTCCGCCGCCGAACCACGCACACCGGCCTCCGCGTCACCGGCGAGCGCCGCCACCAACGCCGGCACGGCGTCCACCCGGCCGATGAGCCCCAAGGCGTTCGCGGCCGAACCACGAACACTCCCCTCCACGTCACCGGCCAACGCGACCGCCAACGCCCCCACCGCACCAGGATCACCAATCAACCCCAGGGCCTTCGCGGCCGAACCACGAACACTCCCCTCCACGTCACCGGCCAACGCGACCGCCAACGCCCCCACCGCACCAGGATCACCAATCA